>JAAYVP010000328.1 GCA_012517115.1 Brooklawnia sp.
AGAACTGCCCGCCTATCAGGCCAATGGCGCAGACCGCTGCTTCCACTGCCGAGACGAGTTGTTCTCGCTGATCGACGATGAGTTGATCCCCGGGCTGGGGCTGCAGGCCATCGCCTATGGGGAGAACTTGGACGATTCCGCGCGGCCCGACCGCCCTGGCGCTCGGGCTGCAGTCGAGCACCGAGTACTGAAACCACTGGCCGACGCCGGCCTGACCAAGGCTGATGTACGGTTCGTGGCCCGCGAACTGGGACTCTTGGCAGCCGACAAGCCGTCCGCACCTTGTTTGGCGAGCCGCATCCCGCATGGTCAGCCGGTCACCCCTGAGCGACTGACCCAAATCGAGGCGGCTGAGGACGCGGTACTGGCCGAAGGCTTCTCTGACTGCCGAGTGCGCCACCACGGTGAGATCGCCCGGATCGAGGTGCCCACCGGCGAACTGGCCCGGCTCTGCGAGCCCGAGGTGCGAGCCAGGTTGGCGTCCCAGCTGAGGGCGATCGGTTTCCGTTTCGTGACCGCCGATCTGGATGGCATTCAGTCGGGCGCATTCACCCTTCCGCTGGTGATGGTGCGCAGCCATGCCTGACCCGTTGGACGGCATCGCCGAGATCGATTTCGACCGGGGTGCCAGGCGCGGCTACCCGGAGGCGGTGCTGTGCGCCAGCAAGACCCCCGAACAGGTCGGCGTGATCGCCCAGCGATACCAGGCGTGGCACGCTGAGTCTGGTTCGGACCAGCCGACCCTGTTCACCCGCTGTGGCCCCGAGCATCTGAGCGCAATCCTCCGTGTGCTCCCGGACGCCGCGGTCGACCAGACCGCCAGATTGGCCGCCTGGCCCGCCCAGCCGCCCGAACCGACCGGCGAGCAGGTCCTGGTGGTCTGTGCCGGCACCTCCGACTTGCCGGTCGCTCGGGAGGCGTTGCTCACCAGCCGGTATCTGGGACGCCCCACCGATCTGGTCGTCGACGTCGGAGTGGCCGGCCTGCACCGAATCCTGAACCGCCGCGACCAGCTCAACTCAGCTGGGGTGGTGATCGTCTGCGCAGGCATGGAGGGGGCGCTGGCCTCGGTGGTGGCTGGCCTGGTCTCCTGCCCGGTGGTGGCAGTGCCGACGTCGGTGGGCTACGGAGCGTCCTTCGATGGGCTGGCCGCCTTGCTCTCGATGATGAATGCCTGCGCCCCCGGCGTGGGCGTGGTGAATATCGATAACGGCTACGGCGCCGGCCACCTGGCCGCCCAGATCGCCGCTCCTCGGAGGACTGCTCAGTGAATCATCCCGCCACCCACACCCACGATCACGGACACACCCACGGACACCATCACGAACACCAGCATCACCCCACGGGGCTCTCTCGCGTCCAGCCCACGGCGATCGCGGGCGAGATCCCCATCAGTAGGCTGGCTTGGATCGATGCCAGCAACGGCGTGGCCGGCGATATGCTGCTCGGCGCTCTGATCGATGCTGGCGCGGACGCCGGAGCCATTGCGGCGCTACTCGATGGCCTGGTGCCGGGCGAACTGCACTTGGAGATCGGCGAGGTGGTTCGCGGCGGCCAGCGCGCTACCAAGGTCGAGGTCATCGCCGATGAGCCGAATCCCCCCGCCCGGCACTTGAGCGACATTGAGTCGCTATTGGAGGGTGCTACTGTGCCCGCCCGCACCCGCGAGCTCGCAGTGGCCTGCTTCCGGCGACTGGCTGAGGCCGAAGGACGGGTGCACGGCGTATCCGCCACCGAAGTGCACTTCCACGAGGTGGGTGCTCTCGACTCGATCGCCGACGTCGTCGGGTGTTGCGAGGCGGTCCGGCTGCTCGGCATCGAACATGTGGTGGCCTCGCCGATCACGGTGGGCGCCGGACACCAGCAGATGGCCCACGGATTGATGTCGATCCCACCACCGGCGGTGGCTGAACTGCTGAAGGGCTGGCCGTCGCAATCGGGTGGGGACGAGCAAGTCGGCGAACTGGCCACTCCTACCGGTGTGGCGTTGGTCCGCGTCCTCGCCAACAGCCCAGGCGGATTGCCACCGATGACAGTTGCGGCAGTCGGCACCGGCGCCGGGACCAAGGAACTGGCGAATCGTCCGAACACCGTCCGAGTCTTCTTGTCCACCGGGCTCGACACTCCGGCGGCGCCGCCAGGGCAGGTGATCCAAGTCGAAGCCAACGTGGATGACCTCGACCCCCGATTGTGGCCCGGCGTGATCGACCGGCTGCTGGAGGCTGGCGCGGTGGATGCCTGGCTCACCCCCATCCTGATGAAGAAGGGTCGGCCCGCCCACACCATTCACGCCTTGTGCCCGCCGGAGACCCAGCAGAGGGTTTGCGACGCGATCTTGTCCAATACCACCACCATCGGGGTCCGGTTCCACGCGCCAGCACACCGTCGGGTGCTAGCCCGCAGCTGGCAGCAACTCGAAGTGGCTGGCCAACCGATTCGGATGAAGGTCTCCAGCGACGAAACCGGCGTCCGGCAGGTGACGCCGGAGTTCGACGACATCGCGGTCGCGGCCCGGGTTCTCGGACGGCCCGAGCGTGAAGTACTCCAACTGGCTTACCAGGTTTGGACAGATCGGGTGGCTGATGACTGACGCTCCTCAGGCGGCGGCCCTGGAGGCCGCCCGGGCCGCTGTAGCCGACCGCGCAGAGATAGCACTGTGGGCCGAGCGCTTCGCACTGCTGTCAGACCCGTCCCGGTTGGCGTTGCTGTATGCCATCCATTGCTGCCCCGGCATCCGAGTCGGCGAACTCGCCGAGGTAGTGGGCATGGTCGAGACCACGACATCCCACGCACTACGCCTGCTGCGCTCAGCTGGTTGGGTCACCTGCACTCGAGATGGCCGGTCTATGCGTTACCGGTTGGCTGACGATGCGGCGCACCAACTGCTGCACATCATCGGCTCGGGTCACGCTCCCGGCATCAAGCATGTCGGGGATGGCGCGGAGCACAG
>JAAYVP010000040.1 GCA_012517115.1 Brooklawnia sp.
AATCCGGGCGACCGAGTGGTCCGGCAGACTGAGATGGTCGCAGTGCTCTCGAAGGGCCCCGAGCGCTACCCGGTTCCGAAACTGGTCGGGCTCTCCCTGGGGGCCGCCAAGGCGGCGCTGACGGCGGCGAATCTGCAGGCCGGGACGGTCACCGAGGCATGGGACGAGCAAGCAGCCATCGGCACCGTCGTCGCCGCCGGCCTTAATGAGGGCGAGCAGGTGAAGCGAGACACCGAGGTCGACCTGACGGTCTCGAAGGGACGCGAACCATTGACGATTCCGAACGTCGTCGGCATGAAGCTCGAGGACGCCGAGAAAACGCTCACCGACGCCGGCTTCCAAGTCGCCACCGGCGAGGAGAAGTTCGATGCCACGGTGCCGAAGGGGTCGGTCATCAGCCAGACAACCGCCGGCACGACGGCTCATCGCGGGGACACTGTCACGGTCGTAGTCAGCAAGGGCGCGGAAATGGTCAAAGTGCCCGACATCAAGAAGAATGACCTGATGGCCGACGCGAGCAAGGCGCTCACCGAAGCCGGATTCGAGGTGGAGGTCGTGTGGGAGGGCAACTTGCCGATCCGTCAGGGACGCGTCGAACGGATCACCGACAAGCAGGGCAAGGAGCTCAAGAAGGACGACGAACTGCCCAAGGGCACGATAGTGGTCATTCACGCCATCTGATGATCGACCGGTTGGCCCCGGCGAGCCTGATGCTGATGGCGATCCTGTGGGGCTCGACCTTCTTTGTCCTCAAGGACATGTTGACGCGCATTGATGCGTCCGACCTGCTCGCGGTACGGTTCACCATCGCCGCCCTGGTTCTGCTGGTGCTAATGCACCGCCGCCTCCAGATGGACCGCCGCACGATCTGGCACGGCGTGGTGATGGGTTGCCTGTACGGGGTCGCCCAGCTGCTGCAGACCTACGGGCTGGCGCAGACCAGCGCGTCCATCTCAGGTTTTCTGACCGGGCTATACGTGGTGATGACGCCGATCCTGGAGGCGGTGCTGCTGAAGGCAAGGGTCAGCCAGCGAGTCTGGTTGGGGGTGGCGTTGGCCACCGCAGGCCTGGGTGTGTTGACCATCGCGCCTGGGCTGGGCGCGGCCCGATTCGGCTGGGGCGAACTGCTCACCGTGCTCAGTGCGTTCACTTACGCGGGGCACATTGTCTACACCGGACGCGTCAGCACCCGGGCCTTGACGCTGCGGCTGAGCACCGTGCAGACGGCGACGGTGGCGGTGATCTGTGTCTTGGCGGCGCTGCCGGGCGGTATCGCGCTACCCCAGCGGCCAGGTGACTGGTGGGCGGTGCTCTACCTCGCGATCGCGTGCGGGGCGCTGGCGGGCGTCCTGCAGGTCTGGGCGCAGGCGAAAGTGCCAGCGACCCGGGCTGCGGTGATCATGAGTTCTGAACCGATCTGGGCGGCCGTCTTCGCGATCGGCGCCGGCCAGGAGGAACTGGGCTGGCGCACCATCATCGGAGGGGCCGCCATGGTCGCGGCCATGATCTTGGCCTCATTGCCGGAGCAGCCGACACCGCCGCAGATCAGGGATACCAGGGCCGAGTATCGCGAACGTCCACCAGAGTGGTCGGGCTCAACGCGGTGACGTGTTTGGCGACCAAGGCGTGGCCGCGATCGTTCAACAATCCTTCGTGGATCAGGAAGCCCTGCGGCGCCCCGACCGCCCGCGCGAACTCGACTGTTTCCTTGGTGGCCGCCCATGGGCCGAATGCGGGGATGAGCGCGATGTCGATGCCCGCGGCGACAGCGTCCAGGCAGTCGCCAGGATGCAGCACGCTGGGTTCACCACTACTACGGAAGACGAAGCCGACGTTACCGATGAGCGGGTAGTCGCGGTGGATCACCGCGTGCTGGCCGCCGATTGTGGCGACCTGCAAGGCGCCCAGATCGATGGTTTCGCCCGGCCCCAGCCGACGAGTGCGGTCAGGTAGGACGACGATCTCGGGGACGGTCTGCTCGACAGCCACGATGGCCTGGGGGTTGGCGGCTAGCAGCTTCGGCAGTTCGGTGGGGTCTGCGTGGTCGGGATGCTGGTGGGTGACCAGCACCGCGTCCAGATCGGTAAGCCCACGCCAGGCGGTGCTGAAGTCGCCCGGGTCGACCAGCACACGTTGGCCGGCGGTTTCGATGAGGACGCAGGAGTGGCCGAGATGGGTGATCTGCATGATCCCAGTCTGGCCCAGACACCGTGCAACCTGCGGCAGATAGGTCTGAGCACCGCAGACCAGGGGCCGGGACACGCGGTCAGAAAGGAGCCATCGCGTCGGATCGCTGGCCATCGCAAGTCCTGGGACCTATCTTGGAGCTTTCATCAGCAGCGGAAACGCTTCCCATCGTGCCGGAGGTAGATCATGTCAGAGCAGTGGCTGCCAACCCTCATCACCGCGAACCCCGAGGAAGGGTTCCAACTCGCCATCAAGCTTTCGCGGCTGGGTGTGAAGTTCACCCAACCGGACGCCGCCGTGCGCGACCGGCTGCGCCCCGAATATGCCGAGAACGCCGACAGCCTGACCGCCGCCTCGCAGGTCGTCGCGATCAACTTCGCCACGGTCGCTCAAGCGAACAACTACTGGCGCTGATCGCCGACCGCACGCCACGCACACGGTGGCCGACTAGATTAGGTGGTCCCGGCAGCACCGCCGGGACCACTGACAGGGGGCATCGTGGCCAAGGTCAAGAAGATCATCAACGAGACCGAGAACATCGTCAGCGAAGTTCTCGACGGTTATGTGGCGGCATCCATGGGCAAGCTGCGCCGCACGGCAGACCGCGTGCTGGTTCGTTCCGAAATTGAGCCGGGCAAGGTGGGCCTGGTGATCGGTGGCGGCTCCGGGCATGAGCCTGTCTACACCTCGTACGTCGGCAAGGGCATGGCCGATGCATCTGTGGCTGGCAACATCTTCGCGGCACCTGCCCCCCAGTTCGTCACCGCAGCCATCAAGGCGGTCGACCAAGGCAAGGGCGTGCTGCTCGTCTACGGCAACTACGCCGGCGATGTCCTGAACTTCGACATGGGAGCCGAAGACGCCACCGACGACACCGGCGTCGAGGTGCGCACGGTGCTGGTCGCCGATGATTGCGCCACCCCCGATCTGGCGACCCGACGCGGCATCGGCGGCGGCTTCTACCAGGTGAAGATCGCTGGCGCCGCCTGCGCCGAGGCACAGAGCCTCGAAGAAGCCGAAGCTGCGGTGAACAAGTGTCGGCAGAATCTGCGCACGCTAGGTGTCGCGGTCGCGGCGGGCTCACTGCCCGAGACGGGCGAGCCGACCTTCACCCTCGGCGACGACGAGATCGAGATCGGCCTGGGGGCGCACGGCGAGGTCGGTGTCGAACGCGCGAAGCTGATGCCGGCCGATGTGCTCACCAAGAAGATGATCGACCATTTGGTGGCCGACCTGCCCTACCAGGCCGGTGATCGGGTAGCTCTGCTGTTCAACAACCTCGGGGCGACGACCCAGATGGAACTGATGATCGTTGCCCGCAAGGCCTTCGAGTTGCTCGGTGAGATGGGCATCGAGGTTGCCCGCTGCGATATCGGCGCGTTCTTCTGCAGCCAAGAGATGGCCGGCTTCTCGATCTCGCTGCTGAAACTGGACGACCAGCTCGAGCATCTGCTCAACGCCCCCTGCGAATCGATCACCTTCAGCCAGGGGTGACGATGGAGCTCAGCATCGATCAGACCCGCGCGATGCTCGTCGCCATGTGCGATGCGATCATCGAGAACGTCGACGTGCTCACCAAAGCCGACCAAGCCATCGGCGACGGCGACCACGGTGTCGGCATGCGGCGCGGTTTCAAGGCGGCGAAGGAGGCCATCGAAGCGGCTGAACCTGGCAGCGTCGGTGAGCTGTTCAAGGCCGGTGGGTCGGCTGTCATCGCCACGAGTGGCGGCGCGTCCGGGATCATCTTCGGTCTGTTCTTGCGGGCACCCGCCAAGCAGCTGTCGGGGCAGACGTTAGACGCGGCCGGGTATGCGTCCTGGCTCACCGCTGCCGCCACCCAGATCCAGGCACGCGGCAACGCAAAGCCGGGAGACAAGACGATGGTGGACGCCATCGTCCCAGCGGCCGAGGCCGCACAGGCGGCCGTCGGTGATGGTCTGCTGGCCGTGGCCGAGGCTGGCGCAGCGGGCGCCCACAGGGGGAAGGACGCCACCGTCGAGATGATCGCGTCCTTCGGCAAGGCCAAGGCACTCGGTGAACGTGCCAAGGGGCACCCCGACCCCGGTGCACTGTCGACCACGATTTTGCTTGATGCCGCACGCGACTACGTCAAGGAGCAGAGCTGATCACCGGACGGCGATAACCGCGTCAGCGCGCCAACAGCTCCCCCGCTAGACGGCCGGCCTGCCGGCAAGCAGCGGCATCGGCATCCAGGTGGGTGACGGCGCGCACCAAGTGCGTCCCGACCGCGCTGAGCCCCACCCCTTGCTGGCGCGCGGCCCCGACCACTTCTGACGCGGCACGCTCGCCGACGTCCAGCACCACGATGTTGGTGGCGACAGATTCCGGGTCGACCGCTCCCGGCGCGGCCTCGGTGATGGCTTCGGCGAAACTGCGAGCGTTGGCATGGTCATCGGCGAGCCGCCCGATGTGGTGGTCGAGGGCAAACAGTGCGGCGGCCGCTAGGACTCCCGCCTGCCGCATCCCGCCACCCAAACGCTTGCGCTGCACCCGTGCTGCGGCGATGCGTTCCTGGCTCGCTACCAGCACCGACCCGACCGGCGCACCCATGCCCTTCGAGAAGCAGACACTGACGGTGTCGAAGAGCCGTCCGTAGTCGGCGAGGTCGACTCCGGTGGCCACGTGGGCGTTCCACAGGCGGGCACCGTCCAGGTGCATCGCCACCCCGACCTGCTGGCAAGCTGCCCGCAACTCCCGCAGCACCTCGATCGGGTGGATGGTGCCACCACCGAAGTTGTGGGTGTTCTCAATGGCCACCGCGGCAGTCTCTACCAGGAACGGGCCGGTACCGACTGACATCATGCTCGTCACGTCAGTCACCCTGGCGACACCCGATACCCCCGAGGACGATTCCCAGGTGCGCATCGTGATCCCGTGCAAGCTGGCGTGCGCGCCCATCTCGGCGCGGGCGATATGCGCCTGCTGATCGCACAGTACCTCGGCGCCGCGGGGCACCAATGACCAAACCCCGAGCAGATTGGCCATCGACCCGGTCGGGCAAAACAGCCCCGCCTCGTGCCCCAGCAGTGCGGCGGTACGCAACTCCAGTTCGTTAACTGTGGGGTCTTCGCCGTAGACGTCGTCACCGACCTCAGCGGCGGCCATCGCAGCCCGCATACCCGCGGAGGGCCGCGTCACTGTGTCGGAGCGCAGGTCGATGAACCTTGCTTCACCCATCAATCGTCCCAGTCCGGCACCTGCAGCGGCTGGCGACGCAGCAACCGGCTCTGGTTCAGTCGCTCGGCGATCATGAACGCCAACTCCAGGCTCTGGTTGCGGTTCAGCCGCGGATCGCACGCGGTCTCGTAGCGTGCGTTGAGGTCGTCCTCCGACAGGTGGAAGGCGCCGCCGAGACACTCGGTGACGTCGTCGCCGGTCAATTCGATGTGCACGCCACCCGGCCACGTGCCGAGCTTGTCATGGACGTCGAAGAAGCCGTTGAGTTCCTCAACGACCGCAGCGTAAGAGCGTGTCTTGTAGCCGTTCGCGGTGGCGAAGGTGTTACCGTGCATCGGGTCGCAAACCCAGGCTACTTGGCGGCCGGACTGCTCCACGGCTTCGATGATCGCTGGTAGTGTCTCGCGAACCTGGTCGGCACCCATCCGGGTGATGAAGGTGAGCCGACCCGGTACTCGACCGGGATCAAGGCGTTCGGCGATCGCCAAGGCATCTGCGCCTGTTGCCGAGGGCCCGAGTTTCACCCCCAGCGGGTTCTGGACGCGCCGCAACAACTCAACTTGGGCGCCGTCGGGTTGTCGGGTGCGTTCCCCGATCCAGACCATGTGCCCGGAAGTGACATAAGGCCGTTGGCTTCTCGAGTCGATCCGGGTCATGGCGTACTCGTAGTCGAGTAGCAGCGCCTCGTGTGATGCGTAGAAATCGACCATGCTGAGCGTGTCGTCCTGGACTCCACAGGCCAGCATGAAGCCCAGCGCACGATCGATCTCGTCAACCATATTCTGATAGCGCTCCTCGATCCGCGAGTCGCGGACGAAGCTGGCATTCCAGGCGTGCATCTGACGCAGGTCGGCGAAGCCGCCAGTCATGAACGCACGCACCAGGTTGAGTGTCGCCGCGGACGCGTTGTACATGCGCGTCAACCGGTCGGGGTCTGGACGCCGGGCCTGCGGTGTGAAATCGAAACCGTTGACCGCGTCACCTCGGTAAGCGGGCAACGTGACCTCACCACGGGTTTCGGTGTCCTTGGAGCGCGGCTTGGCGTACTGGCCTGCGATGCGTCCAACCTTCACGACAGGCAGTTGGGCGGCGTAGGTCAGCACCACACTCATCGACAACAGGACGCGCAGCTTGGCCTTGATGTTGTCGGCGCGTACCCCGGCGAAGGTCTCGGCGCAGTCGCCGCCTTGGAGCAGGAAGGCTTTGCGATCGGCCACCCTGGCGATAGCTGCCCGGAGGTCGTCACATTCGCCGGCGAAGACCAGCGGCGGTAGTTCCCGCAGCCGATCGACGACCCAACGCAGCCGCTCGGGATCGGCATAGACCGGCTGCTGCACTTGGGGCATTGCGTGCAACTGGTTGAGCGTAGGTATCTGATCGGACACGCTGACCAGAATACGTGCCCGCCGAGGTCATCTCAGTGGCGTCCAGCAACTGCCGGACGCTCACGCTGACTGCTGTCTCCTGCTTCGCATGGTTTCCTCGTCGGCGAGGGCGGCCTGCTCGGCCTGCCGACGTGCCGCCTGAGCTGCCTCATCCAGCCGCGCGGCCTCCTGTTCGTCCAGCAACCTGGCCAGTTCCGCCTCAGCGGTCCGGCGTTGCTGCTCAGCCGCCCGGCGCTCGACCCGGGACTGTCTGGCCCGCTCGGCGCGTGCCACCGAGGCAGAGCTTCGCACCAGACCGGGGCGTCCGACCGTATAGTCGTCGCGATAGCGTCGGCCAGCCAGTTGACTGATGTTCGTCATCACGAGGTCGGTGAGCCCGCGCAGGATCAGGCCGTCAGTGATGTCGCTGCTCTCGGCAAGGTCGGCGAACCGGCCCACCTCGATCGGTTCGCCGATCCGGAGCCGATACCGAAGCTCGACCCCCGGGTCGGTGCGAGGGATCGGGACGAGGGCGGCTGGCACGATAGGTGCTCGCTGGGCAACAGCTAGCGCCGCGAACTCGGCACGCCCTTTGTGCACTGCGCCATCATTGCCGGCCGCCACCTCAGGGAAGATCACCAACACCTGTCCACGCGCCAGCACCGCTGCGGGATGATCCAACGAGTCGAGGTCGGTCGCCCAACTGGTGCGTCGCAGTCGAGGGATCGGACGCAGGCCCGACTCCGGTTCGATGACCACGGTCGCCGGCCGACCAAGCGACACTGCCACGCTCAGATGGTCCATCGGCCCGACCCGGTTGACCGCCAGGATCAATGCGTCCTTGGGCAACCTGTCCAGTCCATCGACTTCGATGCGCCACGGATTTCGGAGCCGGTTGGCCACTCGGCGGAACTGGGCGAACGCTTCCTCCATCACTTCCCCGCCTCCGGGCTTGACTCGGGTTCGGGTGCCAAATCAGCGCTGCGGGGCGGCGTCGGCTGACCCTGGTTGGGGTGGTCAAGCACGAATCCACTGCTGTCAGCATTCTTGAGATCACCACGCTTGACCCGGGAAGCGTAGACATCCACGTAGACCTGGCCAGTCATCTGCTGGATCGCAGCCATCACTTCGTTAGTCACCCAGCGCAACACCTTCTGGTCGTTCTCCTGGCCGGACCAATCACTGAAGTCGATCGGATCACCGATGATGATGCGGGCGTCCTTCATGGTCGGGATGCCGATGCGGTTCTTGACCAGCTTGGTGTTGATCATCGCAACCGGCAGCACCGGCCGCTTGGACGCGAGCGCCAGCCGCGCCACCCCAGTATGACCCTTGTACAGCCGCCCATCCGGGCTCCGCGTGCCCTCTGGGAAGATGCCGACCACACCGCCGCCGAGTAGGACGTCGGTGACCGAGCCCAGGCCAGCAATACTCTGCCGGCCCCCAGACCGGTCGATTGGCGCCTGCCCGACGGCTCGCAGGAACCAAGCCACGGCGCGACCTTTGATGCTCTTGCCCTCGAAGAGTTCTTTCTTGGCGGGGAAAGTCACCCTGGGCTTGATGAGTGAAGGCAGCGTGAATGTGTCGCCGGCGTCCAAGTGATTGCCAGCCAGCAGGCAGCCGCCTTGTGGGAGCTTCTCGGTGCCCTCGATCTGCACCCGGAACCACCACTTGACCGCAGGCCGCACCAATACCGTCTTGAAGAAGCTGTACCAGCCGCCCACCGAGTCCTCCTCCAGATCGTCTCGCCCTACTCTAGGGCCCTACCCGCAACAGAGCCGCGATTGACTTAGGGTGGAGCAGTGGGAACCCGACGCGAATCGCCGCCGATGATCGGTGTTGAACCGATCTGGGCAGACGGTGGCCCGGGCCCGTTGCAGGGCGCCGGCGTGCTGGTCTGCCACGGCTTCAGCGGGTCACCGGCGAGTGTCCGCGACAGTTCCCAGTACTTGATCGACCAGGGTGCCGCCGTGGCCTGCCCGCTGTTGCCTGGCCACGGTACCACTTGGCACCAGATGCGGCTGTCGACCCACCAGGACTGGTACTCCGTGCTGCCGCCCGCCCTCGACTGGCTCGCTGAACGCACTCACGTACAGGTGGTGTTCGGGCTTTCCATGGGCGGCGCCCTGGCCCTTCGCATCGCCCAACTTGAACCGGTGGCAGGAGTGGTGCTGGTCAATCCGTCGGTCGGCACCGACTCACCGGTCTATCGGCTGGTGCCGCTGCTGGCCAAGTTCTTGCCGACCGTCCGCGGCATCGGCTCAGACACCAAGACCGAGGCAGTCACCGAGCCGTCGTACCCGCGTGCGCCGCTCGCCGCGGTTGCCAGCATGCGCGAATTGTGGCGGTTGGTGGTGCAAGACCTGGACTCGGTCCGGGTACCGGTGCTGTTGTTCACCTCGAGGGAAGACCATGTGGTCGATGGGTATTCGGGACGCCTGCTGCGCCGTCGGCTGCCGGAATTGACTGACTACTGGCTGGAGAACAGCTATCACGTCGCCACCATGGACAACGACGCTGGGTTCATCAACCAGACCACCACTGCGTTCATCAGCGACCTCTTGCGAGCTGCCGATGAGCCACAGTGACGACGAGGAAGTCGACCGGCGCTTCCAGGCCTTGATCCGCGCCGAGTTCGGCGATGTGGCAGGCTCCGGGCCGCCAGCTGAGCCCGTCGGGCCGCCGAAGGTCGACCCTCCGCAATCGCGCCGGTTCGGCGCTCGAAAGCTGAAGGACCCGATCGAGTACTTCAACCTCAGCAAGGCGATCGAGGATGCCAACCCGGACGAGGATCACGAACGCTGGCATCCGCCGGTGGAACTGTCGTGGGGAAGGCCACGCCTGCGGGTGATCATAGGGGTTGCCTTGCTGGTCGTGACCCTGCTGACGGGCATCCTTGTGCTGGCTGGGCTGCGACCGGGCGTGTGGCTGGCGGTGGCGGCCGCGTTGGCAGCAGCTCTCGGGCTGGCGTTGCTGTTCAGTGCCTTGCCGCGCCGCGCCGATCCACTGGACGGCGATGGGGCGCAGCTTTAGCCGCAGCTCATCAAGACAGGCAGCGGCTCGGTCGGGTCGCGCCACAGCCGCTGCACTACAGCGGCGGCGTCGGGGCGCGACATGATTTGGCCAATCGCAGCCTCGCTCCACTGGTAGGCGTCGGTGGTCTCGCTGAGCCCTTGGAAGTCCGCGTCGGCAGGCGCTGTTCCGGTCACACATTTGCCCGGCTGGGCGGCGGGGCGAGCGCCGCCATCGGCTTCATGCTGCCCTCGCACCCATTCGGCCAAGCCCTCGCTGACCCACAGCCGACCGTCGGCTGGTGCCGCTAGCCACGAGGTCGCGGCATGAGTCTGCTCGTGCAGCATCAAAGACCGGCGTTGCCCATCGGACAGCTCAGCAGTGGTTTCCGGGTTGATCACGATCCTGCTGGTGACCTGTTCGACGGCAGGCACCTCGCCGCCGCTGTCCGCCGCCCAGGTGATCGCCCCGACACCGCGGAACTCCAGGGTTGGCTGGGCCAGCACCTGGGCGAAAGCCGCCGCGTCCGTGGGCACCTCTATCACCAGCAGAGCGCTGGGACGCAGCAGTTCGGTCACTGTCGGCGTCTGGCCCAACTGCTCAGCTGCCTGGGTGGCAGGCACAAGCCACTGGTGGCTGCCCGGGCCACCGATGACAGCCACCGTGCCCGCGCGGTGTACGCCGATCGGGCCGGTCAACCAGATCGGTGTCGG
>JAAYVP010000329.1 GCA_012517115.1 Brooklawnia sp.
CTGCGACCCTCGCCGATGCCATGGATCTGGTTCATCACCTGTGCGAAGGTCTGCACATAGCCGGCCGCCGCCCACATCGCGGTGATGATGCCAATGACGAGGCCGATACCAGCCCCGGTGGCGGAGAAGAACTCCTCGACCAAGCCCACCAGCATCTCGGCGGTGCCGGTGTCGGGCACTGCCTGTTGAATCATGCGAGTGAACTCCGGCACCAGCATGTCGCCCACGCCGCTGAGCTTCATGATGGAGACCAACGCGACCAGGCTGGGGAACAGCGCGAAGACCGCATAGTAGGTGAGGATCGCGGCGAGATTGGTGCCCCGGTTCGACGAGAACCGTTGCATGACCGAAGTGAGCACATAGCTGGCCGACCTGATCCGCTGCCGGTTTTGACTGCCGTGGGCGCGCATAGCTCGAATCTACGCTGCGCGGTAGTGTTGTTGGCTGGCTCGGTTAGACGACACCAGCCACCAGGCCACACTTGAGGGATGCAGTGATGAGAGCAGCCGAAATCGGACGCCGCTACATAGAGTTCTTCGCCGCGCGCGACCACACCGTGGTGCCGAGCGCCTCGCTGCTCTACAACGACCCCACCCTGCTCTTCGTGAACGCGGGCATGGTGCCATTCAAGCCCTACTTCACCGGCGCTGAGCCGGCCCCCTATCGTCGTGCGGTCAGTCTGCAGAAATGCGTACGAACCCTCGACATCGAGGACGTCGGCAAGACCACCCGGCACGGCACGTTCTTCCAGATGCTCGGGAACTTCAGCTTCGGCGACTACTTCAAGGCCGAGGCGATCCAGTGGGGCTGGGATCTGGTCACCGGCAGCCAAGACGACGGCTGTCTCGGTTTCGATCCCGACAAGGTCTGGGTGACGGTGCTCGGCCCGGGCATGCACCCGGACTACCCCAATGGTGACGAGGAGGCGGTGCACTGGTGGCGCTCGGTGGGCGTCCCCCAGGAACGGATACAAGCACGCAGCCTCAAGGACAACTACTGGCACATGGGGGTCCCCGGACCGGGTGGGCCCTGTTCCGAGATCTACATCGACCGCGGCCCCGCCTACGGACCCGAGGGCGGTCCCAATGCGGACGAGGACCGCTTCCTCGAGATCTGGAACCTCGTCTTCCAGCAGGAGGAACTGTCCGAGGTGAGAGCCAAGGACGACTTCGACGTGGCCCGGCAGCTGCCCAGCAAGAACATCGACACCGGCGCCGGTTTGGAGCGCATCGCGCTGCTGCTACAGGGCGTAGACAACATGTATGAGACCGACGAAGTCTTCCCGGTGATCGCGCGGGCGTCCGAACTCACCGGCCGACGCTACGGCGCAGACGCGGGCGACGACGTCCGGCTGCGAGTGATCGGCGACCACGTGCGCAGCTCACTGATGCTGATGACCGACGGGGTTTCGCCCGGCAACGAGGCCCGCGGCTACGTGCTGCGACGGCTGATGCGCCGGTCGATCCGATCCATGCGTCTGCTGGGTTACCAGGGTGAACACCTGACCGAACTGCTGGACGTCAGCCGGGGTGTGATGCGCGGTTCCTACCCCGAGATTGACGAACAGTGGGCGCGCATCAGCGAGATCGCCGAGAACGAGGAGCGGAGCTTCAGCCGGACCCTGCACGCCGGCACGACCTTGTTCGACCTGGCCGTCGGCCAGTCCAAGGCGACGGGTTCCGATGTATTGCCCGGCGACAAGGCGTTTCAATTGCACGACACCTACGGCTTCCCGATCGATCTGACCCTCGAAATGGCGGCCGAGCAGGGCCTGACCGTCGATCAGGCACGATTCCGCGAATTGATGACCGAGCAGCGCCAGCGCGCCAAGGCCGATGCCCGCGCGAAGAAGGGTGGCGCGGTCAGCACCGAGGCCTATCAGGTGTTGCGAAGTGAAGGCGAGACTCCGTTCCTCGGGTTCACCGATTTGACCGTCGACACCAAGGTGCGCGGTCTGATCCGCGACGGCGAGATGCTGACTGTCGCGCCGGACGGCAGCTTGGTCGAGGTCGTGCTGGTTGAAACCCCGTTCTACGCCGAGGCCGGCGGCCAGGACGCCGATGCCGGCGTGCTGCGTACCCCGGCCGGTGAGCTGAGGGTGCTGGATGTGCAGCGTCCGGTCCCCGGGCTGGTCGTGCATAAAGTCGAGGTAGTCGGCGAACTGGCGGTGGGAGACGCGGTGACCGCGGCGGTGGACAGCTTCTACCGGCGGGGGGCCTGCCAGGCGCACTCGGCGACCCATGTCATCCACGCGGCCCTGCGCGAACTGGTTGGCCAGGGCGCCACCCAAGCCGGCTCGTACAACAAACCCGGCTACCTGCGTTTCGACTTCTCGTCCAGCAAGGGTCTCAGCCAGGCGCTGCGCGACGAGATCGAGGAGCGCTGCAACGTGGCGATCCGCGACGACCTGACAGTCAGCGCTACCCAGATGAAACTGGCGGAGGCCAAGGCGATGGGAGCCATGGCGATGTTCGGCGAGAAGTATCCGCCGATCGTCCGGGTCGTCGAAATGGGCGGGGCGTGGAGTCGTGAGCTGTGCGGCGGCACTCACGTCGAACACTCCAGCCAGATCGGCATGCTGACGCTGCTTGGTGAGCAATCCATCGGAGCTGGCACCCGACGGGTGGAGGCGCTGGTCAGCACTGACGCGTTCGGGCACATGGCCGCCGAACGTGCCCTGGTCAGCCAGCTGACCGAGATGCTGAAGGTGCAGCCTGACCAACTCGTCGAGCGTGTCGAATCGATGGTCGCCGACCTGAAGTCGGCGCAGAAGGCGATCAGCGAGCTCAAGCTTTCCAAGCTGCAGTCTTCACTGGCTGGACTGCTCGAGCAGGCTCGCGAGGTCGCCGGCGTGCGGCTGGCCGCGCAGGTGGTGTCCGGCGCTGATGGCGCCGAGTTGCGGACGCTGGCGATTCAGTTGCGTGACCAGTTCGGTTCGCGCCCGGCTGCGGTGGTGCTGGTCGGGGATGGCCCGAAGCCGGCAGTCGTGGTGGCCACCAACTCCGGCGCCCGCGATCGTGGGCTAAAGGCCGGCCAACTCGTCCGGGTTGCCGCCGTCGAGCTGGGCGGCAAGGGCGGCGGCAAGGATGACTTGGCGCAGGGCGGGGGCACGAACCCGGCAGCCGCTCAAGCGGCGGCGGACGCGGCGGTACGCAGCGCGGAGGCTACGCTTGCCACCTGATTGGCGTCGTGGCAGACGGCTGGCGATCGACTGGGGTAAGGCCCGGGTCGGCGTCGCTGCTTGTGACCCCGACGGCCTGCTGGCCCATCCGGTGTGCACGGTACCGAACGATGGGCGGGTCCTTGATCGGCTGGCGGAGTTGGTCTGCGAATACGAGCCGATCGAGGTCTTGCTCGGTATGCCGGTCGATCTGGCCGGACGCCACGGTCCGGCGGCGCAGGCCATGGCCGAGGTGGCTGATCGCCTCGTTGCCGCGCTGGGCGTCACCGTCCGAGTTGTCGATGAGCGACTAAGCACCGCCAGTGCAGCCCGTAAGCTGGCTGCGGGTGGCAGATCGTCGCGGCAGCGGCGAGTCGTCATCGATCAAGCTGCCGCAGTCGACATTCTGGAACAGGCGCTCGAATACGAGCGACAGACCGGACTACCGGCGGGTACACCGTGGCGTCAGGAAGGAAAGCGAGACGATGAGTCGATTCCTCGATGAGGATCCTGGCCCCGAGTACGACGACGTTGAAGATCACTTGCTCGATCTGGAGGATCCCGACGAGGAGCCGATGCCGCCGCCGACCAGGCGCCGCGGCTCCTGGTTGAAAAACCTGCTGGCGGTCGCCATCTCGCTGGGGGTGCTGATCGGTGGCGGATACTTCGTCGTGACCAAGCTGACCGACGGATACCTGAACTTGACTACGGTACGGGATTATCCCGGCCCCGGCGAGGAAGAGGTGTTCGTCGCCATCCCCGAGGGAGCCACCCTCACCGACATTGCCGAAGTGTTGGTAGAGCACGATGTCGTGCAGTCCAGCAGGGCGTTCGTCAACGCGGCACGCGACACCCCGCAGTCGTCCAGCATCCAGCCGGGCACCTACCGGCTGCTGACCAAGATGAGCGCCGCCGAGGCGGTGACGGCGCTGCTGAACCACGACAACCTGGTGCGCGACCAAGTCACGGTACCCGAAGGGTGGCGCAACACCCAGGTCGTGCAGCGGTTGTCTGAGGCCACCGGAATACCGGCCGCCGACTTCGAAGCCGAACTGGCCAACCCGGTCAACCTCGGTCTCCCCACCTGGGCTGAGGGCCGCACCGAAGGTTTCCTCTTCCCCGAAACCTATGCCTTCGGCGCTGATCCGACTGCTGCTGGGCTGCTGTCCCAGATGACCGGCCAGTTTGTCCAGGTGACCGACGAGATCGGGTTCGTCGCCAAGGCTGAGGCATTGGGCGTCTCACCGTTCGACGCGGTCACAGTGGCGAGCATCATCGAGAAAGAGACGCGTGATCCCGATTATGGGCCCGATATCGCCCAGGTGCTCTATAACCGGTTACGGGCCGGGATGGCGCTGCAGCTCGACTCGACCGTCATCTACGCGGTCAATTCCCCAGGTACCATCACCACCACCGATGAGGAGCGGGCCAATGAGTCGCCGTATAACACCTACGTGCACCAGGGGCTTCCCCCGGGGGCGATCTCTAACCCTGGGAAGAACTCGCTGATCTCCGCGGTCAACCCGACGAGCGGTTCGTACCTTTACTTCGTTGCGGTCAACCCGACCACCGGGGAGACGAGGTTCGCGTCCACCTGGGAGGAGCACGAAGTGAACGTCGCGCTGTTCCAGCAGTGGTGCAGCGACAACCCCGGCCAGTGCTGACGAATCTGGGATACTTGAACTCATGCTGCGCTACCTGACTGCCGGTGAGTCCCACGGACGAGCGTTGATCGCCACGATCGAGGGTCTGCCGGCTCACGTGGCGGTCACTACCGACGACATCGTCCATGCCTTGGCCCGACGTCGGCTGGGTGCCGGTCGTGGGGCCCGAATGAAGTTCGAAGCCGACGAGGTCACCCTGCTGACCGGTGTCCGGCATGGCAGGACGCTTGGTTCACCGATCGCCATCATGATCGGAAACACCGAGTGGCCGAAGTGGCAGCAGGTGATGGCCCCCGATCCGGTGGACGCCGCCGAGTTGGCCGGTCTGGCCCGCAACGAGCCGCTCACTCGTCCGCGCCCCGGCCATGCGGACTTGGCCGGCATGCAGAAGTACGATTTCGCCGAGTCGCGTCCCGTCTTGGAGCGCGCCAGCGCCCGGGAGACCGCCGCCCGGGTGGCGGTTGGGCGCGTTGCCCAGAACTTCCTCGCCCAAGCGTGCGGGATCACGGTGCTCAGCCATGTGGTTGAAATCGGCGGGGTCGCAGCGCGGCTCGACCGGTTCCCAACGATGGCCGACCTACCCCAGATCGACGCCGACCCGGTGCGTTGCCTCGACCCTGCTGCCAGCCTCGCCATGCAGAACGAGATCGAGGCCTGCCACCGCGACGGTGACACGCTGGGTGGGGTCGTTGAGGTGGTCGCCTGGGGCTGCCCGCCTGGGCTGGGTAGCCACATCCAGCATGATCGCCGGCTGGACGCCCGACTGGCTGCGGCGATGATGGGCATCCAGGCGATCAAGGGGGTTGAAATCGGCGACGGCTTCCAGTTGGCACGAGTCCGGGGCAGCCAGGCCCACGACGAGATCGTGCCCGGCCCCGGTGGCATCCAACGACTGACTCAGCACTCCGGCGGGACGGAGGGGGGCATGTCGACCGGCGAGGTGCTGCGCGTCCGGGCTGCCATGAAGCCGATCGCCACCGTGCCCAGGGCGTTGCGCACCATCGACACCGTCACCGGCCGCCCGGCCCAGGCCCATCACCAACGATCTGATGTCTGCGCTGTCCCCGCGGCCGGTGTGGTCGCCGAGGCGATGGTTGCCCTGGTGCTGGCCGAGTCGGCTCTGGAGAAGTTCGGTGGTGACTCGCTCGACGAAACCCGTCGCAACTACCACGGTTACCTCCGCCAGATCGCCGAACGTGGCCTGTCGATCCATGGCTGAGACCATCGTGCTGATTGGGCCGCCCGCCGTCGGCAAGTCCACCGTCGGCGCCAGCTTGGCTCGCCGACTGGGCGTCCCGTTCAGCGATGTGGATCAACTGATTGAAGACCGCGAGCAGCGTGCCATCTCCGAGATCTTCGCCTCCGACGGCGAGGGCGGGTTTCGGGCAATCGAACTGGATGTCACGCTCGCGGCGCTGGACGCTGGGGGCGTTGTCGCGCTGGGAGGCGGGGCGGTCACCAACGCATCGTTGCGCGCCGCGCTGCGCGGCCACCACGTGATCTGGTTGCGCGCCTCGGTGCAGGAAGCAGTCCAACGGGTGGGGGAGACGACGACCCGTCCGTTGTTGGTGGGGGACGTGGCAGGCAGTTGGACCAGACTAGCCCAGCAACGCGAACCGCTCTACGCCGAAGTCGCCACCGTGGTCGTCGATACCGACCATCGCACGCCCGCCCAGGTCGCGCACATCGTCCTTGGCAAGCTCGGTCTGCAGGAAGTGAAATGAGCACAGTCCGCGTACGCACCGAGCAGCCTTACTCGGTCGAGATCGACTACGGGACGCTCGGCAGACTGCCCGACTTGGTAGGCCAGGCCACCAGGGTCGCGGTGATCTACGGCGAGCCCTTGGCTGAGGCGGCCCTCGAGGTGTCCCGGCTGGTCGGCTCGGACAACGTCGCGGTGCTCAGCATCGGCGTGCCTGCCGGTGAGGCCGCTAAGACACCTGAGGTGCTGGTCGAATGCTGGCGGGCCTTGGCCGAGGCGGGTTTCACCCGCGCTGACTTGATCATCGGGGTCGGTGGGGGAGCCACCACTGATCTTGCCGGTTTCGTGGCGGCCAGTTGGCTGCGCGGGGTGCCGTATCTGAGCATCCCGACCACCGTGTTGGCGATGGTGGACGCCGCAGTGGGCGGCAAGACCGGTATCGACCTGCCGGAGGGAAAGAATCTCGTCGGCGCCTTCCACGAACCGCGGGCGGTGCTGGCCGACCTCGACCTGTTGCGCTCGCTACCGGACCGCGAAGTGAGCTCCGGGTTGGCTGAGGTAGTCAAGGCCGGTTTCGTCCGGGACGGCCGCATCTTGGAACTGATCCGCGAGAACCCGGCAGACGCTCGTGATGTCGGCAGCGCCCGGCATGCCGAACTCATCCGCAGGGCTGTGCAGTTCAAGGCAGACGTGGTGGCCGTCGACTTGCGCGAAACCACTTCGGTGGGGACGCGGATCGGCCGCGAACTGCTCAACTACGGCCACACCCTCGGGCATGCCATCGAGGCTTGGGAGGACTACCGGCTGCGGCACGGCGAGGCGGTTTCGCTCGGCATGGTCTTCGCTGCTCAGCTGTCACGCCGCCTGCTGGGGCTCCCGGATTCTGCGGTCGCCGACACCCGTGACCACCTCGAGATGCTCGGCCTACCGACCAGTTATTCGGGGGCCTCCTGGGACCAGCTTCGCACCCTGATGGCCCGGGACAAGAAAACTCGTGGCAGTTCGCTGCGGTTCGTGGGGTTGCGGAGGTTTGGTGAGCCAGCGATGATCGTGGCCCCCAGCGAGCGTGTGCTCGCCGAATGCTACGCCGAACTCAGGCAGGCCTGAGTTGTACGTGGCAGAGCAGTTCGCGATGACAACCACCGACGCGTTGGCCGAAGTGGCCGCTCGGAGCGTCGGTGACTTGGTCACCTATGGGCGGCGCGGCATCGATATCACGTATTTGCCGTTCGTGCTGTTGCCCGACGACGGGGGTCCGCGTCGCCTGACCACTCACATCGCCCGAACCAACCTGCAGTGGCAGGACGAGGGGGCGGCCACCTGGGTCGTCCACGGCCCCGATGCCTATATCAGTCCCGGCGTGGTCCCCGCCCAGCCGCAGCCCCAGCGGATGCCGACGGTGCCGACTTGGAACTACCTGGTGGTACACCTGCGGGGACGCCTGATCGCCCACCACGACGATGAGTGGAAGCTGCGTTCGCTGCGTGACCTAACCGCACGTCATGAACCCGATTGGCGGCTGGAGAATGGGCCCATCGCCGCGATCCGACGGATGCTGCCGGCGATCGTCGGCATCGAGTTCACGATCGACGAGATCATCGGCAAGGCGAAGATGAGCCAGAACCGATCGTCCGCCGATCTGCTCAGCATCGCCGCCACACTGGCCGATGCCGGCCACAGCCCTGAAACCAGCGAGGTGATGCGCCGCCTTGCGTTGCCCTACATCCAGGCGAGAGAGGAACGGGTCGCCCGGGCGCGTGAGTTGCAGGTCCGTCGAAAGCGACCCGCCAACTCCGCTAAAATGGACGATCGCGCGGATTGACCGCCTCTTCCGGATCCTGAAAGGCAAGCGTGGCTACCACCAACGACATCAAGAACGGCACGGTTCTCGACCTTGACGGTCAGCTCTGGCAGGTGCTGTGGTTCCAGCACCACAAGCCCGGCAAGGGCAACACCGTGGTTCGCACCAAGATCCGCAACGTGGTCAACGGAAAGACCGTCGACCGCACCTTCCCAGCAGACACCAAGATCGACATGGCCCAGGTCGACCGCTCCGATATGCAGTACCTCTACGAGGACGCGAGCGGCTTCGTGGTGATGGACGTCACCACGTACGATCAACTCACCATCCCGGCCGAGACCTTCGGCGACGCCAAAGACTTCCTCCTTGAAGGCATGACCATCACCGTGGCCACCCACGAGGGTGTGCCGCTGTACATCGACCTGCCGGCCAGCGTCGAACTTGAGATCACTTACACCGAGCCCGGCTTGCAGGGCGATCGCTCCACCGGCGGCACCAAGCCGGCGACGCTGGAGACCGGTAAGCAGATCCAGGTGCCCTTGTTCATCACGGCCGGCGAGAAGGTCAAGGTCTCCACCCAGACCGGCGAGTACCTCGGCCGCGTCACCAGTTGATGGCCCATTCCCCCGCCGATGAGCGGTCGCTTCCGTTGGCTGCCGGCGAACACCCACCGGTGCCCGGGGCCATCAAGGTGTCGTCCACCGACATGGCCGAACGCCACCATTCCGCGCGCACCAAGGCCCGCAAGGCCGCGCTCGACGTGCTCTTCGAGGCCGACCTGCTGGGACGCGATCCGTTCGCGTCGCTGGCCGACCGGCTGGACGATCCCGAACAGATAGTCCGTGCGTTCACCCGTGAACTGGTGCTCGGGGTTCGCGACAACGCCGAACAGATCGACGCCCGGATCCGGGCGTCGGTGCCGAAGCAATGGCCGATCGAACGGATGCCGAGGATCGACCGCAATCTCGCCCGGATGGCCATCTATGAACTGGACCACACCGATGTCGATGCCAGTGCGGCGATCAGTGAGGCACTGGAGCTGGCCGACGAGTTGTCCACCGACGAGTCGGTGGCCTTCTTGAACGGACTGCTGGGAAGGGCTGCCCAATCCCGCCCTGACCGCTCCCGCCTGGAAAGGACGACCGATGAGCAGCGGTGAGCGGACGGACCCTACTGCGGCGATCCTGGTTCTAGAAGACGGCCGTGTCTTCCGCGGACGTGCCTTCGGGGCGATCGGAGAGACACTCGGTGAGGGGGTCTTCTCGACGGGCATGTCGGGCTACCAGGAGACACTGACCGACCCCAGCTACTACGGGCAGGTGGTCGTGGCCACCGCACCGCACATCGGCAACACCGGCTGGAACGACGAGGACGACGAATCGGGCCGCATCTGGGCTGCCGGCTACGTCGTGCGCGACCCGGCGCGGCGTCCCAGCAACTGGCGGGCCAACCGCACCCTGGACGATGAACTGGTCGCCCAAGCCATCGTGGGCATCAGCCACATCGACACCCGCGCGTTGACACGGCACCTGCGTGACCGGGGCGCCATGCGGGTGGGTATCAGTTCGGTCAGCACCGATGCGGACGCCCTGCTCACCCGGGTACGTCAACACCCGCTGATGGAAGGCGCCGACCTGGTCACGCACGTCACCTGCCAGGCGCCCTACGTGGTGCCCGCTCGCGGCCCGCGACGCGCCACAGTGGCCGCCATCGACTTGGGCATCAAGGCGAACACGCCACGCGAACTGGCCGAGCGAGGTATCGAGGTGCACGTGCTGCCGGCATCAAGCACCGCCGAGGACCTCTTCGCGATCAAGCCGGACGGAGTCTTCTTCAGCAACGGCCCTGGTGACCCTGCGACGGCTGACCATGCGGTCGAGCTCGCTGTTGCGGCGATCACCCAGAATCTGCCCGTCTTCGGCATCTGCTTTGGTCACCAGGTGATCGGACGGGCGCTCGGCTTCCCGACCTACAAGCTGAAATACGGCCACCGCGGGATCAACCAGCCGGTGCTCGACCGACGGTCGAACCGCATCGACATCACCTCGCACAACCACGGCTTCGCCATCGACGCCCCGACCGATCGGCAGACGCCCACGCAGTTCGGCATCGTAGAGGTCAGCCACGTGTGCCTCAATGACGATGTGGTCGAGGGCCTTGAACTCAGCCGCGACGGCCGGGTGGTGGCCTTCACCGTGCAGTACCACCCTGAGGCAGCCGCCGGACCACACGACGCGGAGTACCTGTTCGATCGCTTCATCGCAATGCTGACCACCACCGAGAGGGCCCGCTGATGCCACGGCGCACCGACATCGAATCGATCATGGTGATTGGTTCGGGCCCGATCGTGATCGGGCAGGCCGCCGAGTTCGACTACTCCGGTACGCAGGCCTGCCGGGTATTGCGCGCCGAGGGTTTTCGGGTGATCCTGGTCAACTCCAACCCGGCCAGCATCATGACCGACCCGGAGTTCGCCGACGCCACTTACCTGGAGCCGATCACCCCTTCGTTCGTCGAGCGCATCATCGCCAAGGAGCGTCCGGACGCCCTGCTGGCTACCCTGGGTGGCCAGACGGCTTTGAACACCGCAGTCACCTTGTCTGACAACGGGGTCCTGGAACGCTACGGGGTTGAGTTGATCGGTGCCTCCGTCGATGCGATCAAGCGTGGGGAGAACCGGCAGCAGTTCAAGCGCGTCGTCGAGGGCTTGCCGGAGTTTCCCGGAGGTCGCGCCGAGTGCGCCCGCAGCCGCATCTGCCACACGATTGACGAGATCCGGGCCGCCGGCGAAGAACTTGGGCTACCGGTGGTGTTGCGTCCGAGCTACACCATGGGCGGGGTGGGCTCTGGCTTCGCCAACGATGCAGCCGAACTGGAGCGCCTCGGCCGGATCGGGCTAGAGGCCAGCCCAGTCAGCGAGGTGCTGATCGAGGAATCGATCCTGGGCTGGAAGGAGTTCGAGCTCGAGGTCATGCGGGACCGTTCCGACAACGTCGTGGTGGTCTGCTCGATCGAGAACTTCGACCCGATGGGCGTGCACACCGGCGATTCGATCACGGTGGCCCCGGCGATGACTCTGACCGACCGGGAATACCAGCACATGCGCGACGTGGGTTTGGCCATCATTCGGGCCGTCGGCGTCGACACCGGCGGCTGTAACATCCAGTTCGCGATCCATCCCCAGACCGGACGCATGATCGTGATCGAGATGAACCCGCGGGTCTCACGTTCCTCCGCGCTGGCGTCCAAGGCCACCGGCTTCCCGATCGCGAAGATCGCCGCAAAGGTGGCCGTCGGCTACACCCTGGACGAGATCAGGAACGACATCACGCAACAGACTCCGGCGTCCTTCGAGCCAACCCTTGACTATGTGGTGGTGAAGGTGCCGCGATTCGCGTTCGAAAAGTTCCCGAACGCCGACGCTCAGCTCACCACCCACATGAAGTCGGTGGGTGAGGCGATGTCGATCGGCCGGAACTTCACTGAGGCGCTCGGCAAGGCGCTGCGCTCAATGGAGGATCCGGACGCCCCGTTCGACTTCGCCGGCCTGCCAGGCGACGTGGACGAGCTGCTGGCGCGGATCCGCGAGCCACGCGACGGGCGGATCCAGTTGATGATGCAGGCGCTACGCGCGGGCGCCACAGTCGAGCAGGTCAGCGCTGCCAGCAAGGTGGACGAGTGGTTCGTCGACCAGATGCTGCTGGTCAAGCAGGTCGCCGACCAGTTGCAAGCCGCAGCCGGGCTGACCGCCGAACTGCTGGGCGAGGCCAAGCGGCATGGGCTGTCCGACGCCCAGATCGCCGATATCCGCAAGACCAGCCCGGAGCTGATTCGGCAGTTGCGTTGGAGCCTGGGTGTGCGTCCGGTCTATAAGACCGTCGACACCTGCGCGGCCGAGTTCGCAGCGCAGACACCGTACCTGTACTCGTCGTACGACGAGGAGAGTGAGCTTCAGCCTCGCACGCGGCCCGCGGTGCTGATCCTGGGCAGCGGCCCGAACCGGATCGGACAGGGCATCGAATTCGACTACTCCTGCGTGCATGCCGCCATGGCGTTGTCGGAACACGGTTACGACTCGATCATGGTCAACTGCAACCCGGAGACTGTCTCCACTGACTACGACACCTCAGACCGGCTGTACTTCGAGCCGCTGACGCTGGAGGACGTGCTGGAGGTCTACCAGGCCGAATTGCAGCAGGGACCGGTGGCGGGGGTGATCGTCCAGTTGGGCGGCCAGACCCCGCTTAAGCTGGCTCGCGCGCTGGAGGCCGCTGGGGTACGGATCGTGGGTACCAGCCCAGCCGCGATCGACTTGGCCGAGGAGCGAGGTGCTTTCGGGCGGGTGCTGGCGGATGCGAAGCTGCCGTCACCGAAGCATGGCATGGCCGAGAGCTATCAGCAGGCCCACCGGATCGCCGACGAGATCGGCTATCCGGTTCTGGTCCGGCCCAGTTACGTGCTGGGGGGACGCGGCATGGAGATCGTCTACAACGACGATGCACTGCGCAGCTACATCGAGAACTCGACGTTGATCAGCCCGGATACCCCCGTCCTGGTCGACCGGTTCCTTGATGACGCGATCGAGATCGATGTGGACGCGCTCTACGACGGCCAGGAGCTCTACCTGGGCGGTGTGATGGAGCACATCGAGGAAGCCGGGATCCACTCCGGCGACTCGGCTTGCTCGCTGCCACCCGCCACGCTGGGCAAGGCGGTCCTCGACCAGATCCGGGTCTCCACCGAGGCGATCGCCAACCGGATCGGGGTGCAGGGGCTGATCAACATCCAGTACGCCCTGGCGGGGGACACCCTCAACGTGCTTGAGGCTAACCCGCGGGCGTCGCGAACGGTGCCGTTCGTCAGCAAGGCTACCGACACCCAACTGGCGAAGGCGGCCACCCTGGTCATGCTCGGCTCCACCATCGCCGAGCTGCGCGAGAGCGGCATGCTGCGCAAGCACGGCGATGGTGCTGCCATCTGGCACGGCATGCCGATCGCCATCAAAGAGGCGGTCATGCCGTTCAGCCGCTTCCATACCCTGGAGGGTTCGGTGATGGACTCCCTGCTGGGCCCCGAGATGCGCTCGACCGGCGAGGTGATGGGACTGTCACCGACCTTCGGTATGTCGTACGCCAAGTCACAGATCGCCGCGCACGGCAGCCTGCC
>JAAYVP010000330.1 GCA_012517115.1 Brooklawnia sp.
AGCAGAGTCCGACTCTCCAGCCGCTGGGGGCATGTTGGTCAGCTACTCGCCGGTGGCGATGGCCCAACGGGCGGCCAGGTTCCGCGCCTTACTCTTCCGGCAGTGGTTGGGAGTCGCGATCAGTGTGGTGATCAGCGTGGTTTGGTGGCTCATCTTCTCTCCCGAGTTGTACTCACTGCTGTTCTGGTTGTTGATCGCCTCGGTCGCGTGGTCGTTGCTGAGGGTACTCGCCACCATCGTCAAGTTGCGCCGTGCCCGCAAGACCACCAGTCAGGTGCCGCTCGGGCCCGCCTTTCAGATCGACAGCCACGGGCTGGTGCTGTCGACAGTTCCCGAGGGGGAGCGGGTGGGCTGGCCGGAAGTGCGGCTGATCAAAGGCCGCAACAAGTTCTTCAACCCGGGGCCACAGATCGAGTTCGCGTGGGCGAACAATCGGACGTGGTCGGTGGCGATCATCGTCTTGGACGCGGCACCCGGCGTGATCGACTCTGCCTTACGGGCATTCTCGCTGGGACGATTCGGGCTTGATCTCAGTTCCGTCGACGAGATCTGGTGACCGGCCATCCGCCAGTTCAGTAGGTTTGACACAATGGTGGGGCCCGGTGTCAATGGCGAAAGCAATATGTGACGCGGGCCCAGGTCCGACAAAGAAAGAAGCGACAATGCCAATCGCAAGTCCCGAAGTTTACCAGGAGATGTTCGCGAAGGCGAAGGCGGGCGGCTACGCCTACCCAGCCATCAACATCACCTCTTCACAGACTCTGATCGCCGCAATCCAGGGCTTCGCCGAAGCGGGTTCTGACGGCATCATCCAGGTTTCGACCGGTGGCGCTGAATACGCATCCGGCGCGACCGTCAAGGACATGGTCACCGGCGCTGTTGCGCTTGCCGAGTTCGCGCGCGTCGTGGCGAAGCATTACCCGGTCAACATCGCACTGCATACCGACCACTGCCAGAAGGAGAAGCTCGACAAGTATGTCAACCCGTTGATCGCGATCTCGCAGGCACGCGTTGACCGGGGCGAGGATCCGCTTTTCAACTCGCACATGTGGGATGGCTCCGCAGTCCCGGTCGAGGAGAACCTGCAGATCGCCGAGGAGCTCTTGGCTCGTACTTCGAAGGCCAAGCAGATCCTGGAGATCGAGGTCGGCGCCGTCGGCGGCGAAGAGGACGGTGTCGTCGGTGAGATCAACGAGAAGCTGTACTCAACGATCGAGGACGGCATGCGGACTCTTGAGGTGCTGGGCCTCGGCGAGAAGGGCTCCTACATCACCGCGCTCACCTTCGGCAACGTACACGGGGTGTACAAGCCGGGCAACGTGCAGTTGCGCCCCGAGATCCTCAAGCAGATCCAGGACGCCTGCGGCGCCAAGTACGGGGTCGACAAGCCATTCAACCTGGTCTTCCACGGCGGCTCGGGTTCGTCCGCGCAAGAGATCGCCGACGCCGTCAGCTTCGGCGTGATCAAGATGAACATCGACACCGACACTCAGTATGCGTTCACCCGCAAGGTGGCCGATCACATGCTGCGCAACTACGACGGCGTGCTCAAGGTCGACGGCGAGGTCGGCAACAAGAAGCTGTACGACCCGCGCGTTTGGGGCAAGGCAGCCGAAGCCGCCATGGCTGCCCGGGTCGTTGAGGCCTGCCAGCAACTCGGCTCGGTGGGCACCCACAGCCAGTAGCAAGCGTACTGGGTGCACTAAATGCTGGTCTGCGGCATTTAGTGCACCCAGTTCACCGCTGGGATGCCGACGGGCTGGTCCTTACTGGGCGTCGGCTCCTCGCTGCAGGTTCTTCGGCGAGATCGAGTCACCCTCGAAGTCGCGCATTGAATCGACATCCCGAACGATCGGCGGCTCCTTGATCCAGGTCATCGCCGCCGCGGCACACGCCAGCAAGATCGCTGCCGCGATGATTGCGTTGCTCGGATTGTTGCCCAGCAGGTTCTTCATGATCGTTCCGAACGTCACGTTCTGGATGAGCATCGGGATAACGATCATCATGTTGATGATGCCCATGTAGACGCCATAGCGGGTGGAAGGGATCATCCGCACTGCCATGATGTAGGGCACGCCCATGATTGACGCCCAAGCGATGCCCAACCCGATGATCGGGACGAACGCCAGGTACGGGTTGGATACGTGCGCGAAGACCGCCAACCCGACAGCGGCCAGCAGCAGGCACGAGATATGCACCCACTTGGCGCCGTACTTACGAGCCCAGCCGACCAGCAAGAAGGCTACCGAGAACGTGACTATGTTGTAGAAGCCGTTGATCAGGCCCGTCCATGACACCGCCTGTTTGTACGCCTCGGACGCGGTGTCGGTGGTGCCGAAGATGTTCTGGGCCACCACCAGCGAGGAGTACTGCCAGTAGCAACTCATGGCGTACCACTGGAACAGGTAGACCAGCGCAAGCTTCTTCAAATCGGTCGGCATATCGACGATTGCTTCTTTGATCTCATGGAAGGCTGCCGCTGGCCCACCCTTCTTCGCCCGCAGCGCCTGCAGTTCTTCGTCGCTCGGCGGCAACTCGGGAGTGGAGATCACCGAGACGAGTACCGTCGCGATCGAGCAGACTGAGCCGAGCATGAACGCCCCCACCACCCAGTACGGGATGCCGTTGGCGGTGGTGCCGGTCAAGACGAGGTTGAACAGGAACAGCGAGACGTTGGCCAGGGTGATGCCGAAACCGGTGAAGAACGACTGCGCCAGGAAGCCTTTGCCCAACTGGGCCGGTGGCAGCCGGTCGGCGATGAACGCCCGGTAGGGCTCCATGGCGGTGTTGTTGCTGGCGTCCAGCAGCCACAGCAGCAGCACCGCCATCCACAATGCCGAGACCCATGGGAACAGGAATAGGCAGACCGAGCAACCGATGGCACCGGCGATGAAGAACGGCTTGCGTCGTCCCCATTTCTTCGACCAGGTGCGGTCTGACCAGGCTCCGATCAGCGGCTGGATTAGCAGGCCGGTAACCGGACCGGCCAGGTTGAGCAGTGGTAGTTGTTCGGGGGATGCGCCGAGGAAGTTGTAGATCGGGTTGACTGCCGTCTGTTGCATCCCGAAGGAGTACTGGATTCCGAAGAAGCCGAGATTCATCAGCAAGATCTGCTTCATCGTCATGATCGGCTTCTGCCGGACGATGGTCACGCTTTCGCTCATGACTGGTCCTTCCGCTCCAGGTACTCCGCTAGACGCTGCAATTCGCGCTGCCAACCGAGCGTATGCTTTTCGGCGATGGACGATTCGTAGGGCCCCTGAATGATGCGGACGAGGGTGCCGTCGCGTCCGGTCTTGGTGAACTCGACGCGCAACTCCATCATGATGTTCGGGTCGATCTCCGGGTCACCGGTGATGCGCTGCTTGGCAACGAAGACGTCCGGATCGAAATACTCAATGAAGATCGAGTCCTCCGTTACCCGGAAGTCGGGGTCGTCGTCGACGATCTTGACGTGGTGGCTGCGTCCACCGACTCGTTCCTCGGTGAACACATCGTCGGGGTCGACGTGCCAGCCGGGGGAGCCGCGCCACTGACTGAGTTCGTCGGGGGCGACCCAGGCGCGAAACAGACGTTCCCTTGACTGCGGGAACATCCGTTCGATGATGATCATTACGTTGGCGGTCACGATCCTCCTCGATGAGGTGTTTGGAGTAGCAGTGTGGGACGACTTGGGGATTGAGCTCGAGAACGCGATCGTCCGAGACTGACTCTAAGAGAGCGCTGTCGCGCCCGCAAGGGTCTTGGTCGGTATTCCTTTTCCCGTCGGGCTTGGACAGACGCGCGTACAGCGAGGCGTTTTGTGGCGGGTGTGTCGGCCACTCGGAGGCGTTTGTCGTCCCACCGGTTTGAGGGGGCGCGGCCAGCGAGATCCCGCAACCAGTGCCTGCGTTTCGGCCGGGTCAGTCGATCTGACGCCGGGCCGCACCTTTGTCGGCGCTCTGCGCCAAGGACGCGAAGATCTTCAGCGCATTGCCGACGGGCCGGTTGCGATTCGCTGGTCGCCAGCCCCGTTCGTCCCGGTCGGCGCGACGGCGATCCAGCTCCTCAGGGGCGACCTCAAGGTTGATGCTCCGCTCCGGGATATTGATCGAGACTATGTCGCCATCTTGGATCAGCCCGATGGTGCCGCCGGCTGCAGCTTCTGGGCTGACGTGGCCGATCGATAGCCCAGACGAGCCACCCGAGAACCGGCCGTCGGTGATCAGCGCGCACTTGGGGCCGAGCCCGACGGCCTTCAGGTAACTGGTCGGGTAGAGCATCTCCTGCATTCCGGGGCCTCCTCTCGGGCCCTCGTAGCGGACGACCACCACGTCACCGGCTTTGATGGCGCCCCCCAAGATCGCCTCGACCGCGTCCTCTTGCGACTCGGTCACCTTGGCAGGACCGCGGAAGACCCACTGATCCTCCGGGACACCGGCGGTCTTCACCACACAACCATCGGCCGCGACGTTACCCCGCAGGATCGCCAGTCCGCCGTCCGCTGTGTACGCGTGTTCGACGCTACGGATGCAACCTGATTCGGAGTCGGTGTCTAACGAGTCCCAAAGCGCCCCGGTTGAGAACATCTCAGTGGTCCGCACGCCGCCAGGGGCGGCATGGAAGAGCCGGTCTGCCGCGTCCAGTGCCTTGCCGCCCCGAATGTCCCAGTCGTCCAGGAAGGACTGCAACGAGTCGTGGTGCACCGAGTGCACCTCACGATCCAACAGCCCGCCTCGGTTCAGCTCCCCGAGGATCGCGGGGATGCCGCCAGCCCGGTGGACGTCCTCCATGAAGTAGTTCTTCGTGTTCGGGGCGACCTTGCAGATACAGGGCACTCGGCGGCTCAGTGCATCTATGTCGTCTTGAGTGAAGTCGACATGCGCCTCCTGCGCCGCCGCCAGCAGATGCAGGATCGTGTTGGTGGAACCGCCCATTGCGATGTCCATCACCATGGCGTTGGTGAAGGCCCCCTTCGTCGCGATCGACAGCGGCAGGACCGAAGCATCGTCGTCGTCGTACCAGCGGCGGGCCAACTCGACCACCTGACGTCCGGCGTCGCGGAAGAGTTCGCGCCGGTAGGCGTGGGTCGCCAGCGTGGTGCCGTTACCGGGCAGAGACAGCCCGATCGCCTCGGTCAGGCAGTTCATTGAGTTCGCGGTGAACATGCCGGAGCAGGAGCCGCAGGTCGGGCAGGCGGCCGACTCCATTCGCAGCAATTCTTCGTCTGAGATGCTCGAGTCGGCGGCTGCGGTCATCGCGTCGACCAGGTCGAGCCTGGTGGTGGACGAGCCATCGTCCCTGGAGACCGGACGCCCGGCCTCCATCGCACCACCGGAGACGAAGATCGTTGGAATGTTCAGCCGCAGCGCCGCCAACATCATGCCGGGAGTGATCTTGTCGCAGTTGCTGATGCAGACCAGCGCGTCCGCCTTGTGGGCGTTCACCATGTACTCGACGGAGTCGGCGATGACCTCACGGCTGGGCAGCGAGTAGAGCATCCCATCGTGGCCCATCGCGATGCCGTCGTCGACGGCGATGGTGTGGAACTCGCGCGCCACGCCGCCGGCAGCCTTGACCGATTCGGCAACCACCTCGCCGACATCCCGCAGTCCCACGTGGCCGGGGACGAACTGGGTGAAGCTGTTCGCGATCGCCACGATCGGTTTCCCGAAGTCATCGTTGGTGAGCCCGGTAGCGCGCCAGAGCGCCCGAGCGCCGGCCATGTTGCGGCCATCAATGGTAGTGCGGGATCGCAGCTTGGGCATGATGAGACCTTCCTTCTTCCACGGCCAAGACTAGTGCCGTTGATGCGGTGAACCGATCGACGCCCAGCCCGGGGCTCAGATGATCGCGGCAGCTCAGAGCTTGACCGGATACTGCGGATGCGGGACGTCCGGCACGATGCGTCCGGTGACGAAGATGTCGTGCCACAGCATGAAGACCAGCAGTGTCCACACCTGACGGGAGTTGTCGGCTTCGCCGCGGCGGTGCTCGTCAAGCAATTCCAGCGCTGCTGTTGGGTCGATGAGATCGGTGGTCTCGGCCTTCGTGATGATCTCACGCGCCCACTCGTAGCCGTAGTCGTCACGCAGATAGACGCGGATCGGCACCGGGAAACCCAGCTTCTTGCGGTTCAACACGTGCGCCGGCACCACCTGCTCCAGGGCCTTGCGTAATGCCACCTTCGACTGGGTACGGGTGATCTTCTGGTCGATCGGGATATGCCGGGCGACCTCGAAGACCTCCTTGTCGAGGAAGGGCACCCGTAACTCCAGCGAATTCGCCATCGTCACCCGATCAGCTTTGACCAGGATGTCGCCGCGCAGCCAGGTGAACAGGTCGATGTGCTGCATCCGAGCGACCGGATCCCAGCCCTCGGAAACCTGGTAGATCGGATCGGTGACCTCGCGGATGGCGCCCTCGGATGCGCCGCGCAGCACCTTGGCTACCTGCTCGGGTCGGAAGTTGCGGGCGTTGCCGTAGTAGCGCTGCTCCAGGTCCATCGAACCGCGCTCCAGCAGACTCTTGCCGCGCAGCCCCTGAGGCAGGGCGCGGCTGACCGCAGCCAGCCCCTTCCGCAGCGGATCCGGCAGCATGGTGATCGGACGCAGGCTCAGCGGTTCGCGGTAGATGTTGTAGCCACCGAACAACTCGTCGGCCCCTTCACCCGACAGCACGACCTTGACGTGCTTGCGGGCCTCGCGGGCGACGAAGTAGAGGGGCACCAACGCAGGGTCGGCCACTGGATCGTCCAGATACCACACGATCAGCGGCAGCGTCTCGCACAGTTCCTGTTCACTGACGGTCTTGACGAAGTGCTGGACGCCGATCGCCGCCGCGGACTCGGCCGCCACGTCCACCTCGCTGTAGCCCTCGCGCTCGAAACCAGTGGTGAAGGTGAGCAGGTTCGGGTTGTACTTCTTGGCCAGCGCCGCGATGGCCGTCGAATCAATGCCACCTGACAGGAACGACCCGACGGTCACGTCGGCGCGCATGTGCTTGCTGACCGAATCGTCCAGCACCTCGAGGATCCGGTCGTACAACTCCTGGGCGGCCTCGGGTCCCTTGACCGGGCTGGCGCTGAACCGGGGCCGGAAGTAGCGATGGGTGGCCAATTGTCCGTCGTGCACCGTGAAGGTGGTCCCGGACTCGATTCGGCGCAGATTCGCGTCCGCTGACTCCGGCTCCGGTACATACTGCAGGACGAGGTAATGCTCCAACGCTTTGGCATCTGCTCGGGCCCGGCCGGTGAATTCGCGCAGACTCTTGGCTTCGGACGCGAACGCGTAGCCGTCGGCGGTCTGGGCGTAGTACAGCGGCTTGATGCCGAACCAGTCGCGGGCTCCGAAGGCCTGCCCGGTCTCGGTATCCCAGATCACGAATGCGAACATGCCGCGCAGTTGGCGGACCCAGTCGGGACCGTGATGGTGGTAGCCGGCGAGAATAACCTCGCCGTCGCCTGAGGTGTGGAAGCTCGCGTGGTGATCGCTGATCAACCCGGCTCGCAGCTCGACGAAGTTGTAGATCTCGCCATTGAAGACCATCGCATAACGTTCGGGATTGTCCGGTGGCCCCCAGCGCAGCGGCTGGCTGGAGCCTTCAATGTCGATGATGCTCAGCCGGTTGAAACCCATCGCGACCCGGTCGTCGTGCCACACGGCGGTATCGTCGGGGCCGCGGTGCCGTGCGCAGGTCATGCCTTCGGCGACCTGCTGCACCTGCTGGCCGCTCAGGCCCCCTGTCGAGATGAACGCCATCAAGCCGCACATTGCCGATTCCACCGTCCTGTCGAGGGCTGCTTGTTCCGCACCTAGACAGTATCGTCCCCGCCCACCGCCGCGCCCGCCAAACAGTGTGCGGCAATCGGTCCCCAATGGCGACGAGCCAAGAGGACCATGACAGTATTGCCCCATGAGTCCGCGACAAATAGAGGTCTCCGAACCCCGCGAAGTTGGTATCACCGAACTGGTGCTGCGTGACGGCCATCAGAGCCTGATGGCCACCCGCATGGCTCTCGAGGACATGGTCGATGCGTGCGCCGATATCGACGCCGCCGGCTACTGGTCAGTCGAATGCTGGGGTGGAGCAACCTACGACAGTTGTATCCGTTTCCTCAACGAAGACCCGTGGGTGCGCCTGCGGACCTTCCGCGAGCTGCTTCCGAACTCCCGGCTTCAGATGCTGCTTCGTGGCCAGAACCTGCTTGGGTACCGCCACTACAACGACGAAGTTGTTGACCGGTTCGTGGACAAGTCGGCCGAGAATGGCATGGACGTTTTCCGTGTCTTCGACGCCATGAATGACCCACGCAACATGGCCCATGCGATGGCCGCGGTCAAGAAGACCGGCAGGCACGCTCAAGGCACCATCTGCTACACGATTTCGCCGGTGCACGACACCGAGGGCTACGTGAAGCTCGCCGGGCAACTGCTCGACATGGGTGCCGACTCCATTGCACTCAAAGACATGGCTGCCCTGCTCAAGCCACAGCCGGCTTACGACATCGTCAAGGGCATCAAGGACGCCTACGGTGACGTTCAGATCAACGTGCACTGCCACTCCACCACCGGTGTCACCCAGGTCTCGCTGATGAAGGCCATTGAGGCCGGCGCCGACGTGGTGGACGCCTCCGTCAGCTCGATGTCGCTCGGGCCCGGGCACAACCCGACCGAGTCTGTGGTCGAGATGCTCGAAGGCACCGGCTATACCACGGCAGTCGACCTCGATCGCGTCCTCAAGGTGCGTGATCATTTCAAGAAGATCCGCCCGAAGTACGCGGAGTTCGAATCGAAGACGCTGGTCAACACCAACATTTTTAAGTCGCAGATCCCCGGTGGCATGCTCAGCAACATGGAGTCCCAGTTGCGCGCGCAGGGCGCCGAAGCTCGGATCGACGAAGTGATGCGCATGGTCCCGGTCTGCCGCAAGGACGCCGGTTACCCGCCGCTGGTGACCCCGTCCTCGCAGATCGTGGGCACCCAAGCCGTTTTCAACGTCTTGATGGGTGACTACAAGGTGATGACCGGCGAGTTCGCCGACATGATGCTGGGCTACTACGGTGCATCGCCGGCCGAGCGCAATGCCGAGATCATCGAGAAGGCTGCCGCACAGGCGAAGAAGGAGCCGATCACCCAGCGGCCTGCCGACCTGCTGGCACCTGAGTGGCACCAATTGGTCAGCCAGGCTTCTGCGTTGCCCGGCTACGACGGCTCGGAGGAGGACGTGCTCACCTATGCCATGTTCCCCGGCGTAGCGCCAACCTTCCTCGCCAACCGCGCACAAGGCCCGAAGTCGGTTGCCCGCACCGAGGCGCAAATGAAGGCCGCCGCCGAGGGCCAGGCGAACGCGCTCGCTGGACCGATCAGCTACAACATCACCATCAACGGCGTGAGTCACAGCGTCGCCGTTGAGCCGGCCTGAGGGAGATGCACCAGTAATGGCCAAACAACACACCATGGAAGAACGCCTCGCGCACCTCAATGCGGAGCGTGAGCGGGTTCAGGCTGGTGGCGGTCAGGCGCGCATTGAGAAGCAGCATGAGAAGGGGAAGCTGACGGCGCGTGAGCGCATTGACGCCTTCACCGATCCCGGCTCCTTCATCGAGACTGGCGCGTTCCGGAAGAACCGGACCACCGCCTTCGGAATGGACAAGGCGGACATGCCCGCCGACGGCGTGGTCACCGGCCACGCCTCGGTGATGGGACGCCCGGTCTACGTCGCTAGCCAGGACTTCACCGTCGTGGGCGGCTCAGCCGGTGAGACGCACAACATCAAAGTCACCGAGACGATGGAGAGCGCGCTGATGAACGGCGCTCCGTTCGTCTTCATCAATGACTCGGGTGGCGCGCGCGTCCAGGAGGGCATCGACTCGCTCTCGGGCTACGGCAAGGTCTTCTTCGCCAATGTCAAGTTGTCGGGTGTCGTGCCGCAGATCTCGATCATCGCCGGGCCGTGCGCCGGTGGTGCGGTCTACAGCCCAGCCCTGACAGACTTCATCATCCAGACCCGCAAAGCCCACATGTTCATCACTGGGCCCGATGTCATCAAGCAGGTAACTGGTGAAGTCGTCACCCAGGACGAACTAGGTGGCGCAGACGCTCACCAGGCGATCTCGGGCGTCACCGACTTCATCGCCGACGACGATGAGCAGGCGCTGCTCATCGCGCAGAAGGTGTTGAGCTTCCTGCCGCAGAACAACGCCGAGGAGCCGCCGGTGCTCTTCCCCGACGACAATGTCGAGCCCAACCCGGCTCTCCGCGACATCGTTCCGGTGGAAGGGACCAAGGGCTACGATGTCCGCGACGTGATTGCCGAGTTGGTCGACCATCAGGACTTCCTCGAGGTCAAGGCCGGCTACGCGATGAACATCGTCACCGGCTTCGGACGCATCAACGGGCGCTCGGTGGGCTTCATCGCCAACCAGCCGAAGGTCATGTCGGGTGTGCTCGATATCAACGCGTCTGACAAGGCGGGGCGATTCATCCGCATCTGCGATGCCTACAACATCCCGGTGATCAATCTGGTCGATGTGCCGGGCTTCCTGCCCGGTGTCGCGCAGGAGCATGGTGGCATCATCCGCCATGGCGCGAAGATGTTGTTCGCTTACTCGGCTGCGACCGTTCCGAAGATCACTGTGGTGCTGCGCAAGGCCTACGGCGGCTCGTATCTGGCGATGTGTTCCAAAGAGCTCGGCGCTGACAAGGTCTTCGCTTGGCCGAGCGCCGAGATCGCGGTGATGGGCGCTGAAGGCGCTGCTGCTGTGGTTTTCCGCAAGGAGATCGCAAGTGCCGAAGACCCAGCCGCCAAGCGCGCTGAGGTGGTCGACGCTTATCGCGAGAAGTTCGCCACACCGTTCGCCTCAGCCGCCCACGGCTATGTCGACGACATCATCGATCCGGCCGATACCCGGCGCCAGATCGCGGTAGCTCTCGCGCTGTCAGCGAACAAGCGACAGCAGCGTCCGCCCAAGAAGCACGGCGTTTTCCCGGTCTGAGCAGGAGGACAGATGAGCAGCAAGAAGCAGGACCTGAGCAACGCCGAGTTGACTGCACTGGTCGAACAACTGCAGCAACGAGTCGACTCGCTTGAGGCCCACGTCGCCAACCTGGTGGCCAGCCGACCGATCCCTGAGGAAGACCTGCTGGTACTTGCCGCAGCGGCAGCGGCCTACCTGGGATACAAAGGCAGCGTCAAGGCCGTGAGCTACGCAAGCAAGACCGGATGGAGCGCGGCCAGTCGGCGTGCCCGGACGGCCAATGTTGCGCGCGGCACGATGCCGACCCCAACGCACTGATCCGGTGCCGAGTTGATGAACTGAAAGAGGAATCACAATGCGTCTCAAGATGACCGTCAACGGCACTGATTACGTCGTTGACATTGAAGCCGAGCCGGAGGTGCGTGCGGTGCCTGCGCCGATCGTCATCGGTGGCAGCCCCGGTGCGGGATCGACCAGAACTACCGCTTCGGTGCCTGGCGCGGCCGCAAACGCGATCACCGCGCCGTTGGCTGGGTCCGTGGCCCGGATCCTGGTAAACGAGGGCGACAAGGTGGAAGCCGGCGAGGTCGTGGTGGTGCTGGAGGCCATGAAGATGGAAACCGAGATCACCGCCCCCAAGGCCGGCACGGTTGAGGCGATCCTGGTTGAGGTCCGCCAGGCCGTCCAGGGTGGGCAGGCTCTGGTCACGCTGGCCGAGTAACCAATCGCAAACAATCGCGGACGCCGGGCTCCTTCGGGTGGTCGGCGTCCGTTTCGTTGGTGACGGCCTTCCGACTACTGTTGATTGAGGCGTCCACCATCGTGGTTCGCTGCGGACGAGTGGCCCGCCGTACCCGCCCCAAGCACGACGGTCGAGGCATGGAGTGGCACCGTGGCGTGGATCGTTCTTGTGCTGTCTGGGTTGATGGAAACTGTGTGGGCGGTCTCGCTGGCCCAATCCGACGGTTTCCGCAACGCTCGGATGGTCGCCGTCTTTGCGGTGGCGATGGTGTTGTCGATGCTTGGGCTCGGGTTCGCGTTGCGTGAACTGCCGGTTGGTACCGCCTACGCGGTGTGGACGGGCATCGGGGCGGTGGGCACTGCGGTCTTCGGGATCGCGGTGCTTGGTGAGCCGACAACCGTGGCACGCATCGTCTGCCTGACGCTGATCGTTTGTGGTGTCGCTGGCTTGAAAGTGCTCTCCTGAATCGGTTAGAGCATCTCGGCGAAAGGCGTTGAACCGTTGGCTGGTACCCGGCGACGCTTGCGGGCGGGACGAGCGTCTAGCAGGGTCACGGCGGCCTCACCGGTTGCGGGCGACTTTCCAATTGGACGCCTGCGCGCGGGGCCGCATCACCAACCGGTCGATGTTGACATGCTCGGGCAGTGTGGCTATCCAGCGCACCGCTTCCGCAACATCCTCGGCAACCAAGGGGGCGTCCACCCCCGCGTAGACCGCGTCCGCCTTGGCCTGATCGCCGCCGAAGCGAACCAGTGAGAACTCCTTGGTGTGCACCATGCCAGGGCTGACCTCACAGACCCGCACCGGGCGCGCCACCAGTTCCAGGCGCGTCGACCCGGCCAGGTATCGCTCTGCGGACTTGACGCCGCAGTAGCCACCGCCACCCTCATAGGCGGTTTCGGCTGCGGTCGAGGTGATGAAGATCACCGCGCCATGGGCTGCCTCCAGCGCCGGCAGCAGGGCTTGGGTCACGCGCAGCGTCCCCGAGACGTTGATCTGGTACATCCGCTCCCAGTCTGCCGGGTCGGCGGTTTCGATGGGATCCTGCCCGATCGCGCCGCCTGCATTGTTGAGCAGGATGTCGCAGCGTCCCCCCACCTTTTGGGCCAGGGCAGTCACCGCGTCCTGGTCTGTGATGTCGCACGCGACGGCTACCCCACCGATCTCGGTGGCCAGGTCGGTCAACCGGTCTATCCGACGGGCTGCGCAGTAGACCAGGAACCCTTCGGCGGCAAGTGCCCGGGCGCTTGCCGCCCCGATGCCACTGGAGGCGCCCGTGACGACGGCGATGCGCCGATCGTGGGAGCTGGAGTCAGAATCAAGCATGAGTTCATCCTTGCACGGTCGGTGGGTCTGACAAGCCGACCGCCATCCGGGCAGGCCCGTCATCGCTAGGATGGCGCCATGACTTACAAGCTCATCCTGCTTCGCCATGGCGAGAGCGACTGGAACTCCAAGAACCTGTTCACCGGCTGGGTGGATGTCGACCTGAACGAGAAGGGTGTGGGCGAGGCTAAGCGGGGCGGTGAGTTGCTGGCCGAGGAGAACTTGCTGCCCGACAAGCTGCACACCTCGCTGTTGCGGCGCGCCATCCACACTGCCTACCTGGCACTCGATGGCTGCGACCGGCACTGGATTCCGGTGCAACGGTCTTGGCGGCTGAACGAACGCCACTACGGTGGGCTCCAGGGTCTGAACAAGGCCGAGACCCTCGAGAAGTATGGCAACGAACAATTCATGGCGTGGCGCCGCAGCTACGATGTGCCGCCGCCCGTGCTCGACAAGGACGCCGAGTGGTCGCAGTGGAACGACCCCCGCTACGCCGACATTCCCGAGGACGAGCGCCCGCAGACCGAGTGCCT
>JAAYVP010000331.1 GCA_012517115.1 Brooklawnia sp.
CGTCACCTCACCGCACACCCAGGTGTCGATGCCCCGTTGCGTCAGCAGCTGAACCGCGGCGTCCGCATGATCGGCCGGGACCAACCCGACCATGCCGACACCCATGTTGAGGGTGGCCTCCAGGTCGGGCTGCGAAACCTGTCCGAGACGCCGCACCAGGTCGAAGATCGCCGGCGGCCGCCAACTGCCACGGTCGAGCCTGGCGGTCACGGTGTCGGGCAGTACCCGGGCAAGGTTGTTGGCCAGCCCGCCACCGGTGATGTGGCTCATCGCGTGCACCTCGACGCCTTTGATCAGGGCCAGGGCATCAAGGGCATAGACCCGGGTTGGTTCCAGCAGTTCCTCGCCGAGGGCGCGTCCCAACTCGTCCACGTGCGAGTCGAGACGCAAACCGGCCTCAGTGAGCAGGACGCGCCGCACCAGGGAGTAACCGTTGCTGTGCAAACCCGAGGACGCCATGGCCACCACCACATCGCCCGAGCGAACCCGGTCGGGCCCGAGGATCTGGTCGGCCTCGACCACACCGACAGTAGCGCCAGCCATGTCGAAGTCGTCAGGGCCCATTAGGCCGGGATGCTCCGCCGTCTCACCGCCGATCAGTGCGGTGTTGGCGGCCGCACACGCCTCGGCGATGCCTCGGACGATGTCAGCTATCCGTTCCGGGACGACGCGTCCGCACGCGATGTAGTCGGTCAGGAAGAGCGGCTCGGCGCCACAGACCACCAGGTCGTCCACCAGCATGCCGACCAGATCCCAGCCCACGGTGTGGTGGACGCCCATGGCGCGCGCAATGTCGACCTTGGTGCCCACCCCGTCGGTGCTGGTGGCGAGCACCGGATGCCGGAATCGTTTGAGCGAGGAGGCATCGAAGAGCCCAGCGAAACCGCCAAGGCCGCCCATCACTTCGGCGCGCGTCGCCCTCTTGACGTGGGCTTTCATGAGTTCGACCGCTCGGTCCCCGGCCTCGATGTCGACACCGGCGCGGGCGTATGCGGATTGGCTCATGCGTCCTCCTGGTCAATTCCCAACGTGGCGGCAGCGGGGCCGGGAATGTGGATTGGGTACTTACCGTCGAAGCAGGCCGAGCAGAGCAGATCGGCGTCCAATCCGACGGCGGCATGCATGCCTGCCAGGCTAACGAAACCGAGCGAGTCGGCCTCGATGGCCTGCGCGATTTCGGCGACGCTCAAGCCGGGCGCGATTAGTTCGGCACGGGTGGCGAAGTCGATGCCGTAGAAGCAGGGCCATTGCACAGGCGGGCTGCTGATGCGGACATGCACTTCGGCGGCGCCAGCGGCGCGCAGCATCCGGATGAGTGCGCGCTGAGTGTTGCCGCGCACGATCGAGTCGTCCACCACCACCAGCCGTTTTCCAGCGATCACCTCGCGCAACGGGTTCAGCTTAAGCCGGATGCCGAGTTGGCGGATGGTCTGAGTGGGCTGGATGAATGTGCGTCCGACGTAGGCGTTCTTCACTAAGCCGATCGCGAAATCGATGCCGGACTCCCGGGCGTAGCCGAGCGCGGCTGGTGTGCCGGAGTCTGGCACCGGGATGACGAAATCGGCGTCCGCGGGATGTTCGATGGCTAGCTGGCGTCCGATCTGAACACGGGTCGGCTGCACCGGCCGGCCGGCGATCCGGGTGTCGGGACGGGCCAGGTAGACGTACTCGAAGACGCACCCCTTCGGTCGGGGCTGCGCGAAGCGGTGACTGCGCAATCCGGCGGCATCAATGGCCACGAACTCGCCCGGCTCGACCTCGCGCACAAACGTGGCGCCGATGATGTCCAGTGCGGCGGTTTCGGAAGCGACCACCCAACCCCGCTCCAGGCGTCCAAGCACCAGCGGACGCACCCCGTGCGGGTCACGCGCTGCGTAAAGCGCGTTCTCGGTCATGAAGACCAGACAGAACGCGCCCAGCAGCTGCGGCAGGACATCCAGCGCGATCCGCTCGATGCTGTCACTCGGATGCGCCGCCATCAGGGACGTGATCAACGCGGTGTCGTTGGAAGAGTCCATCGTCTCTTTGTGCGGCACCTTGTCGTCTGCGCCCTCCGTGAGCGCTGACCGCAAGAGTTCCTCAAGCTTGTCAGTGTTGGTGAGGTTGCCGTTGTGTGCCAACGCCAGCCCCTGCCCGGCGACCTGTGCGAAAGTGGGTTGCGCGTTCTGCCAGACCGATCCCCCGGCGGTGGAATAGCGGGTGTGGCCAATCGCGAGATGACCGGTCAGGGAGTTGAGGGTGCCTTCGTTGAAGACCTGACTGACCAGACCCATGTCCTTGAAGACCATGATGCGCTTGCCGTCGCTGACGGCGATACCCGCAGACTCCTGGCCGCGGTGCTGCAGGGCGAACAGCCCGAAGTAGGTGAGTTTCGACACGACCTCGCCGGGTGCATAGACCCCGAAAACACCACACTCCTCGTGCGGACGATCGTCGACCTGCGGATGCGACATCACTGGGTGAGTCTAGCGCGAAGCCGAACGGGGCTGGATCAGAGGTTCCGCTCAAGCAGCGCGACTGCCTTGGCGTTGCGGAAGAAGAGGAAACCGAAGAAGCCTGCGAACGGGACGATCGCCACCGCGAGCGGCCAATTGACGAAGAAGAGAACGGCGGCGATCCCCGCCGTCAAAACAAAGAACGTGCGAGTGCTGACCATGCGTCTACGCAACTCGGCCAGCATGCCCTCCAGTTCCGCACGCAGCGCCGCCGTTTCCTGATTGCCGGCGGCGCCGTTCCGGGCGATCTGCGAGTCGGGGTGTTCCGCTGCGCCGCGCCGACCCGCCAGATTGGCGAGCCGGTCGCCCAGGAAGGCCTTGGCGACGTAGTAGACGCCCACTAGCCCGATTACCGATCCGACCAGGTAGTTGTCACGGCTGAAGAAGCCAGCCGCGATCACCATGCAGCTCATGGCAGTCACCAGGAAGATCGCGGAACGCATGACCTCATTCTCCCAGATAGCCGGGTGGCGGCCAGCGTCCCGGCCGCCACCCGGTCAGACTGACGATTGGGTAGGGATCAGATGATATTGAAGAACTGCAGGATCGCTACAACGCCCATCCCTGTCAGCACCACGCCAGCGATACCGAGCAAGATCTGGGTCCCGGTGGCCATCTGGAACTTCTTGGGCAGGAACTTCGAGTCGGTGTAGAGCATGGCAAGGGCCCACAGCCCGATGGACAGCACCCCACCAACGAGCGCGCCGAACGAGACGAGTGTGGTGAACGACAGTCCGGTCCAGACCAGGATCAGGCCGCCACCCGAGTAGATCAACGCCACCAACAGACGGACGTTGAAGAAGTTGGTCTCGCGCACCCACCGAACGGCTGGCGCGAAGCACTGGTAGAAGGTGTGCGCGTACATCATGGTGCCCGATGCCTGCATCGAACCGAAGAAGGCCGCCCAAACCGCCAACTGGTAGAAGTACACCAGCGCTGGACTGATCTGGTCGAAGAACTGCGCCTGGAACTGCATGATCTGCCGGTCATTGGGGATCTCTTGGGTTCCGTCAGCGCCCAGGATGACGTTGCCCAAAATCATGAATGCGGCCGAGAAGATCAACACGGCGACGAAGCTGATCAGCGTGTCGGTCAACGGGGCCTTGGCCCAAGCCCGCACGTTTTCGGTGTTCTGCTCACTCTCGTCGATCGGGAAGCGTTCGCCGGCCTTGAGCTTGATCAGTTTGGCGTTGATTTCCTCCAGGTTGGGGGCGCCGAGCATGCCCCATTTCTTCTCGTTGTACATGCCGACATAACCGATGTAGTCGTAGGTGCCGCCGCCGATAGCACCGAGGTAGCTGATCACCTCGAGAGAGATGGGACGCGCGGCGACCTCGGGGTACTTCTCGACCACCCACGGAGCATGCTCGGCCGGAATGGTGGGGATCAGCCCTCGCAGCACCTCAAAGTAGTTAGGGTTCGCGACGATCACCGCGACGAACACGAAGACGATCAGCAGCAGGACGACGCCAGTCTGGAACTTCTCGACGTAGGAGTAGCCAGCGAAGAACAGGGTCGCGAAGGCGAGCAGGATCCACACGCTGGCCCAGATCTGCGGGTTCCCGAAACCGAACGTCCAGACACTCCACTGCCCGAGGAAGCTCGCGAAGCCGCCAGCCCAAGAGGGGAACGAAACCACCGCAAGGATGCCCAGCAGCACCGGGAACCAGTTCTTGGGGCCAGGGATGACCTGGCCGAACCGCGCGAAGGGGCTTTCACCGGTGATCGTGATGTAGCGGGTGCCGGAGTAGACGGCAATGCCCTTGAGTATCGCGGCGGCGACGAAAGTCCACAGCAGTACGTAGCCGAAGACCGCGCCTCCGCGGGAGGCGAAGAAGATCTCGCCAGAGCCTATGGAGGCCGAAGCCATGATGAGGCCAGGGCCCAGGTACTTCATCAGCCCGATGGGGCTGCCCTTCTTGAGATCTTGCGGCGCGTCCGGCATCACCAACTTGGCAAGCTCATCTGTCGACTCGGAAGCTGACGCTTGGCTCATTTGAATCGGACTCCTCGGTTAGGGGTTGAGCAGGAGCAGGGGACAATCCGGTGGAACCAGTTGAGCCGTCCGACTGCAGTCGGACTAGTGACAACGTAAGTAGATACTACGGTCGCGTCCGTCAGCGCGACAAGGGGACTTGCCGTTATTGGTGTGGACTCCCATTCTCGCTGCCACCCCTCGGTGAAGCCGTGCCGAATGTGGGAATATGGCCAGGACGAACGGACGATCCCACGCCCCGACCGGGCAGTGACCGTCCCTACCGAGAGGGACCAAAATGCGCGTAACCATCACCGACCTCGACCACGACTCCTGGGCTATTGAGCAGAGCGTCGCAGAGGCTGAAGGCGTCGAGTTCGGTTTCCTGGGCGGTGGCAAGGACGCTGGGCTCGATCCCCGAGTCAAGGGCTCCGATGGGTTGGTGGTGCAGTACGCCGAGATCAGCGCCGAGGTGATGGATTTCCTGCTGCCCGAGTTGAAGGTCGTCGGACGCTATGGCGTGGGTGTCGACACCATCGACCTGGATGCGGCCGAGGAGCGCGGCATCGTCGTGGTCAATGTGCCGGACTACGGTACCCAGTCGGTAGCCGACCAGGCCATCGCGCTGGCTGTGTCGGTGGCCCGCAATCTGCCGGCCTTCGACCGGCAGGCTCGCAGTGCCACCCTGAACCTGAATGCGGCCGCACCCATTCACCAGTTCGTCGACCAAACCTTCGGCGTCCTCGGCTTCGGACGCATCGGCCGGGCCTGCGCCGAGAAGGCCCGCGGCCTGGGATTCCAGACCCAGGTCTGCGACATCATCTTCCCCGACGGCACGACCGAGGTCGACGGCTTCAAAGTTGCCAGCCACGATGAGTTGTTGGCAACCAGCGACATCATCAGCATCCACGTGCCGCTGACGTCGTCCACCAAGCACTTCTTCGACGACGACGCGTTCGCCAAGATGAAGCCGGGCGCCATCTTGGTGAACACCGCTCGCGGTGGCGTTGTCGACACAGATGCCCTGGTGCGCGCGCTGCAGTCGGGCAGGCTGCGTGGTGCCGGCCTGGACGTCATGGAGACCGAACCCGTGCCGGCGGGCGCCCCAATCACCCAGCTTGATCGGGTGATTCTCGCCCCGCACACCGGCTTCTACTCCGAAGAGTCGTACTACCAGCTCAAACGCCGGACGATGCAGAACGTCATCGACGTGCTCAAGGGGCGCGAGTGCCACAACATCGTGGTGCCACGCAAGCAGTGATCACTGATCTGGGCGACCAGACCCCGGCCTAAGGTTGGTGACCATGGGGCGCCTGCATGGAATTCGCAAGAGCTACGAGCTCGGCGAACTCGACGAATCCGCGGCTTTGGCCGCGCCGTTAGCACAATTCAAGAAGTGGTTCAGCGAGGCGGAGCACGCGAAAGTCCCCGAACCTAACGCGATGACGCTCGCCACCGTCGGGGCCAACGGCCGACCGTCCACCCGGGTGGTGCTGATCAAGGACGTCGACGAGCGAGGCATCGTCTGGTACACCAACTACCAGTCCCGCAAGGCCCACGAACTTGCAGACAACCCTTACGCGGCGCTGCAGTTCCATTGGGTCGAACTGGAACGGGTGGTGCGTATCGAGGGGCGTGTCGAGAAGGTCGACCCGGCCGAGTCGGACGCCTACTTTGCGGTGCGGCCACTCGATTCCCGGATCGGTGCCTGGGCGTCACCGCAATCCCAGGTGATCGCCAACCGGGGCGTCCTGCTGAAAAACGTCGCCGAGGTGACAACACGGTTCGGGCTGAACCCGCCGCGTCCACCGCATTGGGGAGGCTTCCGGCTGGTGCCGGATACCTGGGAGTTCTGGCAAGGACGCAAGTCGCGGCTGCACGACCGGATCCGCTACCGCCTAGTGGCCGGGGTATGGCAGAAGGAGCGGCTGGCGCCGTGATCGACGACGGGCACTTTCTGGTTGACTGGATGCCATGAAGATCGGCATCGGCAGCGACGGCTCGGGCTTCGGCCTCAAGGGCATCGTGGTGGCGCACCTGCAGGAATCCGGCCATCAGGTCGTCGACTACGGCCCCGGCGAGGGCGAACAACCCGAGTACTCAGCGACCTATGCGCGCAGGGTGGCTCACGCGATCCGCGACGGTGAGGTCGAGCGCGGCGTCCTGATCTGTGGCACCGGCATCGGCATCTCGATCTCGGCGAACAAGGTGCGCGGCATTCGTGCCGCGGTCTGCTCCGAACCGTTCACCGCCCGGCATACCCGCGAGAACAACGGGTCCCAGATCATCGCCTTCGGCGCCTTCGTGGTCGGCCCCGAGATGGCCAAGGCGATCGTGGACGCCTTCCTGGGCGCGGAGTTCAAGGGCATCAACGGCGGCGAATTCGCCGACCGCTTCGCCAAGATCGCCGCGATCGAGGACGAGGAGATCGCGCTCGCCCAGTAGCGTGCCCGGCTCCGCCGGAGATGGCTAGCCGTGCGACAAGGGGCTGCGAAACGGCATCGCCGATCAGCCCTAGAGTGGCCACCATGACGGTCGCAGGCTGGGTGATCGGGCTGGCGATCGTGCTGGCATTCAGTGGCGCGGTAGTCCAAGGCGTCATCGGGTTCGGCATGGGGGTTTTGGCTATTCCGATCCTGTCGCTGGCCGACCCCGGGCTGGTACCGGTGGCGGGGATTCTGGGATCGGTGGCGATGCCGGTGATGGCCCTGATCGATGAACGCCGCTATCTCGACTGGCGGGTAGTGGCTTGGGTGGTGCTCGGTTTCCTCCCGGCCACCGCGTTGGGTGTCTGGATCGTCAAGGTGCTACCCACCCAGACACTGCAGGCCGCTATCGCCGGGGTGGTGCTAGTCATGGTCGCGCTGAGCCTGGTTCGGGTCTCGGTTCCCAACAACGCCAGGACGCTGTTCGTATCGGGCCTCATCTCTGGGACTTCCGGGACAGCGGCCGGCATCGGCGGCCCCCCGGTCGCCATCGTGCTCGCGAACGAACCGCCACCCATGGTGCGCGCCACTTTGGCGACCACGTTCATCTTCGGGACCGGTATCTCACTGACTGGCCTGGCTCTGGGGGGCGTGATGACCACCAACGCCATCGGGGTGGGCCTCCTCATGATCCCCGCGACGATTCTGGGCATGCTGGTGGCCCGCCAACTTCGGGGCAGACTCAATCAGCAGGGCTTTCGGCTCGGCGTCCTAGTGCTGTCGAGCGTGGCTGCAGTCACGCTACTGGGGCAGGCGCTGCTGTGATCGTCCGATGGGACGCACACCCCGCACGACCGTAAGCACCCCGCTGCCGCGGGTCTCGATTCTCCGGAAGCCAGCCCGAGTCATCCGATCCACCAGGTCGGCCCGCGGGTCGTCCGCGATCTCCTCGTTGAAGACGCCCCTCGCCACCGCCTTGCCGAGACTTCCGCACGGTGGCACGAACTCGGCCACCAGCATTCTGCCGCCCGGAGTAAGCATGCGGAACGCTTCGGTGAAGACTGCGTCCCGGTTGTCAAGCTCGACATGATGCAGTGCGAGCGCCGAGACGACGACATCGAAGCTCTGGTCGGCGAACGGTGGACGAGTTACATCGCCGACGCGGTTGTCGCCACCGCGTCGCTGGGCGTAGATCACCATCTCGGGTGACCTGTCAAGACCGATCACGGTGCCGTAGCTGCCAACGAGTTCGGCGGCAGCGCGGGCGAGCGTCCCAGGCCCAGAACCCAGATCAAGGACGCGGTCACCGCTACCGATACCCGCATCGAGGGCAAGCCGCCGGTAGACTGCCGGGCGGCGTCCCAGGAAAGCGGCTGCGGTGAACCAGTCGTAGCAGGCAGCCGTGCAGATCCCGGAATCAAGTAGGAGCATCGCCGGACTCACTCGGCCAACTCGGCAAGCAGCAATGCCTCCGCGAGACAGGCAGCCTCCCAATCGGGCAAATAAAGCGACTCATCAATGCCGTGCATCCGGCTGTCGGGATCGGCCACCGCGGTGCCGAGCACCCCGGCATCCGGGAAGGCCCGCTGAAACTCGGCGATCATGCCGATTGTCCCGCCGGTACCGATCTGCAACGGCTCGACACCGTACGCCGCACGCCAGGCCCAGTTCGCCTGCTCAGCCAAATCACCACTGAGCTCAATGACGCAGGGTTCGGCTCGCTCCTTGCTCGTCACCGTCAACTGGGCTCCCCATTCGACGTGCGATTCGAGGTGCTCTTTCAGGCAGCGCCAGGCATGCTCTGCGGTATCACCGGGGGCCACCCGCACCGAGAGGCGAGCTTTGGCCGACGGAATCAGCGTGTTGGATGAATCGGCGATCGAAGTGGTGTCGAGCCCGATCACCGAGATGGCTGGCTTAGTCCAAGTCCGCGCCGCCAGCGGGCCTGACCCGATTGGCTGGACGCCGTCCAGCAAGCCGGATTCGGCTCGCAGGGTGGCCTCCAGATACTCGACCGGGGTGTCCTCGCGGGCGACCAGGCCCGCAACAGCCACATTGCCCTGCTCGTCATGCAAGGTGGCCAGCAGACGGCACAGCGTGGTCAATGCATCCGGTACCGCGCCGCCGAACTGTCCGGAGTGCACCGCATGCTCCAACGTGCGCACCTCGACCAGGCAGTCGACAACTCCGCGCAGCGTGGTGGTGAAGGCTGGGATGCCGGCAGCCCAGTTGCCGCAGTCGGCGATCACGTAAAGGTCGGCCTCCAGATCGTCCCTGTTCTCGGCGAGGATGCGCGCCAGCGTGGGAGAACCCAGCTCTTCCTCACCCTCGATCAGCACCACGACATTCACTGGCGGCTTGCCGTCGAACGCGCGCAGCACCGCAAGGTGGGCGGCAACACCGGCCTTGTCGTCCGCGGTTCCGCGACCGTAGAGTCGGTCGCCACGCTGTGTCGCGCTGAACGGCTCGGTAGTCCACTGCGCGACATCACCGGTCGGCTGGATGTCGAGGTGGGCGTAGAGGCAGACAGTCGGGAGTTCGGGAGCGACATCGAAGTGGGCGATGACGGCGGGCTGGCCCCCGGACTGGACGATCCGTGCCCGATCGCAGCCCAATACCTTGAGGTGCCCTAGCACGGTGTCGGCGGCCGCCGCGACATCGCCGGCGTGCTCGGGCTGCGAACTGATGGAGGGGATGGAAACCAGATGCACCAAGTCGTCCAAGACGCCGGGTAGTACGGCGCGGACACGTTCACCGATCGCGGCAACATCAACCATGTGCCCGACCCTACTAGCCCATGGCGGTCGGGATGGGCGCCCGCCAGGCTTCTCTGATCTTGCTGAGCGGCAGACTGAACTGCCCCACCACTTCCAGTTCCGGTTGTCGGACCACCTCGCCGATCCTGGCGACCGGCAGCCGCTGTTGCTCGCACAACGCGACGAACTCGTCCAGCTTGCGGGCCTGCACGCAGACCAAGGCCCGTGCTGGGGTTTCGCTGAACAGCATGGTGGTAGCGTCCAGGCCCTCGGGTAGCGTGACCGAAACGCCATTGCCGTGGCGCAAGCATGATTCGGTCAGCGCGATCGCCAGTCCACCCTCCGACAGGTCATGAGCGCCGGCCACCAGACCACGCTCGGCCGCCGCGATCATCACCGACGCCAGCGCCTGCTCGCCGTCGAAGTTCGGGTACGGCGGCAACCCGCCCAAATGGGCGTGGATGACCTCGGACCACGCTGAGCCGCCCAGTTCTTCCTTCGTCTCACCGAGCAGCAGGACGACATCGCCCGGCCGACTGAAGCCCATCGGGATCCGGGTGCGCACGTCGTCGATGACACCGAGCATGCCAACCTGTGGGGTGGGCAGGATGTTGCGTCCACCCGTCTGGTTGTAGAAGCTGACATTGCCGCCGGTCACCGGCGTCCCCAGCGCCCGGCAGCCGTCCACCAGGCCCTTGATGGCCTCGACGAACTGCCACATCACCTCCGCGTCCTCGGGGGAGCCGAAGTTCAGACAGTCTGTCACAGCCACCGGCTGAGCGCCGCTCACCGCGACATTGCGATAGGCCTCCGACAGCGCTAGTTGGGCACCGAGGTAGGGGTTCAGCTGGCAGTAGCGTCCGTTCGCGTCGGTGGCCAGCGCGATACCGAGGTTGGTGTGCTCGTCGATGCGCACCATGCCGGCGTCATCGGGTTGGGACAGCACCGAGTTGCCGCGCACGAACCGGTCGTACTGGTCGGTCACCCAGCTGCGGTCGCACAGATTCGGCGACCCCACCAGGCGCAATACGGTCTCGGCGAGTCGCGGTCCGGCATTGTCGCGTGGCAGTTGGTTGGCGTGGTCGGCGTTGAGGGCGTCCAGCCACGCGGGACGCGCCTGCGGCCGGTCGTAGGTGGGGCCCTCGTGGGCAACGGTGCGCGGGTCGACATCGACGATCCGCTCGTGATGCCAGTCGATGAACAACCGGTCGCCGGGGACCAGTTCGCCGATGACGGTGGCCTGGACGTCCCACTTGGCGCAGATCTTGAGGAACTCGTCGACGGCTTCCGGCTCGCAGATGGCCATCATGCGTTCCTGAGATTCGCTCATCAAGATCTCTTCGGGGGTCATCGTCTCGTCGCGCAGCGGTACCAGGTCGAGCTCGCAATGCATGCCGCCGTCACCTGCCGAGGCCAATTCGCTGGTTGCGCAGGAGATGCCTGCGGCGCCCAAGTCTTGGATGGCGGTGACCACTCCGGCGGCGAACAGTTCGAGGGTGCACTCGATCAACAGCTTCTCCATGAACGGGTCGCCGACTTGCACCGCCGGACGCTTCGACGGTTTGCTGTCGTCGAACGTCTCGGATGCCAGGATGGACGCCCCGCCGATGCCGTCTGCGCCGGTAGCGGCACCGTAGAGGATGACTTTGTTGCCGACCCCGGTGGCCTTGGCGAACTTCAGGTCTTCGTGGCGCATGACGCCGACACACAGTGCGTTGACCAGCGGATTGTCGTAGTAGCTGGGGTCGAAGTTGACCTCGCCGCCGATATTCGGCAGGCCCAGGCAGTTACCGTAGCCGCCCACGCCGGCAACGATGCCCGGCAGCACGCGGCCGGTGTCCGGGGCGTCCAACGGACCGAAGCGCAGGCCGTCCATGACCGCAATCGGACGGGCACCCATGGCGAGAATGTCGCGCACGATACCGCCGACCCCGGTTGCCGCACCCTGGTAAGGCTCCACATAGGACGGGTGGTTGTGAGACTCCGACTTGAACGTGATGGCGTAGCCCTGACCGATATCGACGGCACCGGCGTTGTCGCCGATGCCGGCCAGCAGCGGGCCGCGCGGAGTCGTCTGCGGCAACACGCCGAACCGCTTGAGATGGATCTTGGAGGATTTGTAGGAGCAGTGCTCCGACCACATCACCGAGTACATCGCCAGCTCTCCGCCGGTGGGGCGGCGTCCCAACAGCGCTCGGATGCGCTGGTACTCGTCTTCCTTCAGGCCCAGCGCAGCCCACGGCTGTTCGAAGTCCGGGGTGCGGCGCGCGTTCTCAACTGTGTCGACCACCCGACCAGGCTATCCGAGCCGCAGCCATGCTGCGCCCACGGCTCGGCATAGTGGGCGCACTTCGGGCAGCCCGCGAACCGGACGCCCCGGGCAGGCTACGGGAGGTTCCTCCTGCCGTCGTCCAGGTCGAATAGCGCGCACTGGTTACCCGTTAGCCGCACGACACGCCGCTGGACGCCCAACCAGTGCGCTGGATTCGACTTCCCCTCGGCGGAGGCACTGCCTCGACACTCAACCCCTCGCCCTGTCCACAGGCGCGAGCGATTCTGACCGATCAGACTGCGAACCGTCCATGAATATGGGGTGAATCCACTCCTCAACGAAGCGCTGGCGGCCGGACGTGGCGTCCTCGCGCGCCGTGACTATCCCGAACTCGCCGGATCGATCGACGTTGCCCGGCGCAACGGTCAACTCAAGTCGATCCTGCCGGGCGTCTACGCCGAGACGGCAGCCGCGGCACGACTCGATATCCGATGCCGCGCCGTCATGGTCGCCGACCCCCAAGCGGTGGTGGCCGGAAGCGCGGCTGCGCTCCTGCACGGTTGGGACGAGATCGACGAACCCGCAGTGGTCTGCGCGGCCTCCAACTCGCTGCACGGCCGTATTGGGTTCAAGTTCGAACGACGGACGATCCCAGGACGGCTGGTGCGCAAGCTGCCAGGCATCCGCATCACCAGCCGCGCTCTGACGGCGGTGGATCTGGTGCCGCAGTTGGGCAGCGCCATCATCGACCAGGCGCTACGCAGGAAGGTGCCCCTGGACGACCTGCATCAGGCGCTTGCACTGACCCCCAATCGACCGGGCAACCGGCTGCGCCGAGAAGTGCTCGCCGACTCCCGTGATCGTCCATGGTCGCCCGCCGAACGGGCATCCCATCGAGCGTTGCGGGCCCATGGCGTCCGTGGCTGGGTCGCCAACTACGCCGTCATCTCCGCAGCGGCGGCCCCGGTGATGGCCTACTGCGATATCGCGTTCCCAAGGCTGAAGCTCGCCATCGAGATCGACGGGGACGCCCACCACGCCTCGAAGGCCGCGAACCGGCGGGATCGTCTGCGTGACCAGGAGTTGGCCCGACTCGGCTGGCAGGTGGTGCGGGTCTCTGCGCACTGTGTCATGGCAGACCCGGACGGTTTCGTCGCTCTGGTCCGTGACCTGGTTCGGGTTCGCGCCAGGCAACTCGGCGTCCCGGTCGAATAACGCGCACCGGTTGCGCAAAAACCTCGCGATGTGCCGTTGGACGACCAACCAATGCACCATTCTCGACTACTCCGCGGCAGGGACGCACGCCCGGTCCCCGCGTCCAATCAGGCGGTGAGCGTCAAGAACCGCTGTACAGAGGTGAAGAAGGGCAACCCGTCGCGAGTGCCGCCGGTCAAGGCCTCGACGCTGTGCTCCGGGTGCGGCATCAAGCCGACTACATTGCCGCGCTCATTGGTGATGCCAGCAATATCGTTGCGCGACCCGTTTGGGTTGTCGAGGTAGCGGAAGACCACCTGATTGTTTTCCTCAAGGCGCTTGAGTGTCTCGGAGTCGGCCTGGAAATTGCCCTCGCCGTTCTTCAGGACGATGGTGATCTCTTGACCGACGCGATAGTCGCAGGTCCAAGTGGTGTCGACCGATTCGACCCGCAGCCGCTGCGGACGGCAAACGAACTTGCGTCCGGCGTTACGGATCATCGCGCCGGGCAGCAGATGCGTCTCGCACAAGATCTGGAACCCGTTGCAGATGCCGAGCACCGGCATGCCACCCTCAGCGGCCCGAACAACCGCACCCATAATCGGCGCGAACCGGGCGATCGCACCGGCACGCAGGTAATCGCCGTAGCTGAAGCCGCCGGGCAGGATCACCGCGTCTACATCGGAAAGTGAGTCGGACGCGTGCCACAGCGCGACGGGCTCGGCGCCGGACAGCCGGACCGCCCGTCGGGCATCCTGGTCGTCCAGCGTGCCTGGGAAGGTGACCACGCCGATCCGGCTCACTGCTGTTCCTCCACGCGCACCACGAACGTCTCGATGACGGTGTTGGCCAGCAGCTTCTCGGCTGCCTCACGGATCTCGTCCAGGCGCTCCTCGGTCAGGTCACCGTAGACGGTGATCTCGAAGCGCTTGCCTTGTCGTACCTCGAGGCCGCGATAGCCCAGGCGCTGCAGAGAACTGGTAACCGCTTTGCCCTGGGGATCGAGAATCTCGGGCTTGGGCATCACATCGACAACGACACGGGTCATGGCGGTAAGCCTAGCGCCC
>JAAYVP010000041.1 GCA_012517115.1 Brooklawnia sp.
CTCCAAGCCCTCGGGCGGGATCATCTCGATCACCTCACCGCCGTTCTCGACCACGTGAGCTTTCGTGGTGGTGAAGTGGTAGTTCATCGGCACCGCGGTTCCCGGTCGGATCAATGCCCGCGAGAGAATGTTCTCGGCGGCGCGGCCTTGATGGGTGGGCAAGAACCACGGCATGCCGAACAGTTCAACCACCTTGTCGTAGAGCCTGGTGAAAGTAGCCGAGCCGGCGTAGGCGTCATCGGCGGTGAACATGGCCGCCTGCTGGTCCTGACTCATCGCGTTGACTCCGGAGTCGGTCAGCATGTCGAGGAAGACATCTGCGTTCTGCAACAGGAATGTGTTGTGTCCGGCCTGCTCCATGGCGGCAAGACGCTGCTCGATCGGCAGCAGGGTCAGCTTCTGAATGATGCGCACCTTGTGCATCTCGAGCGGCAGTTGCTGGCCGCGGTAGAACGTCACCTTTGACATCGACTCTTCCTCCATTGACTAGGGTGGCCGGGATTCATCTTTCCATGAGGGCCGGCCACCCGATTCGCCGGGCCGGTCTGCGAGACCTGGCCCGGTGATTAGGGTTACCTCATGCCCGACTCCCGAACGCTCACCGCCGTGGACATGCTGGCCGAACGCCATTTCGCGGCCACCCTGGAACTCAGCCCGGTGCAGGCCACCGACCTGGGCCTGGCGCTCAACCAGGACTGCTACGACGATTTCTCCCCCGATGGACGAGCCGAGTTCGCCGATCTGGCCCGCCGCACGCTGGCAGAGGCGGCCGACCTGACCCCTCAGGACGAGGTGGACCGGGTCACCTTGACAGTGCTGAACGAGCGGCTCGGGCTCCAGCTTGAGATCCACGAGGCAGACGCCGACCTGCTGTCGGTAAACGGCATCGCCAGCGACCTGCACTCGATCCGCGAGGTCTACGACCTGATGCCGCAGTCCAGCGACGACGACTGGGCCATGATCGCGCGCCGACTGCAGGCCGTCCCGGAGGCGATCGACGGGTGGTTCAGCTCCCAGCAAGCCGCGATCGCAGCCGGGCTCCCCCCGGCCCGCCGGCAAGCCCAGCTGCTGGCAAAGCAATGCCGCAGCTGGGCCGGTGCCGGAGGCTACTTCGACGTGCTGGGCGATGCGGCCGGCGCGCGTCCGGCCAGCCTGGCAGCCGACCTGTCAGCCGGACTTGCCGCCGCCAAGGGTGCGTTCCTGACGGCGGCCGACCGTATCGCCGCCGAACTCGCGCCCCGGGCCAGCGAAGTCGACGCAGTGGGCCGGGAACGCTACCTGCTGGCGTCCCGGGGCTTCCTGGGCACCAGCATCGACATCGACCAGAGCTACGCCTGGGGGCTGGACGAGGTGGCCCGGGTGCAGGCCGAGATGGCCGCGACCGCCAGGCAGATCGTCCCCGGCGGCACGATCAGGCAAGCCCAGGACGCGTTGGACGCCGACCCGGCCTATCGGCTCAAAGGCACCGAGGCGCTGCGCGACTGGATGCAGCACCGCGCCGACGACGCGATCGCAGGCCTGGTCGCCGGCGAACACTTCGTGATCCCCGAACCGCTCCGCCGGATCGAATGCCGCATCGCCGACACCCACGACGGCGGCATCTACTACACCCCACCCAGCGAAGATTTCACCCGCCCGGGACGCATGTGGTGGTCGGTGCCTCTCGGTGAGGACGAGTTCACCACTTGGCGGGAGCTGACCACGGTCTACCACGAGGGTGTGCCCGGGCATCACCTGCAGCACGCGCTGGCCTTGGCGAGTCCTGAACTCAACCAGTGGCGCCGCCACGGCTTGTGGGTATCGGGCCACGGCGAGGGTTGGGCGCTCTACGCCGAGCGGCTGATGGCTGAACTCGGTTTCCTGGACGATCCCGGGATGCAGCTGGGGCTGCTGGACTCCCAATCGCTGCGAGCCGCCCGCGTCGTGATCGACCTGGGCGTCCACTGTGGGCTACCCGCCCCAGAGTCGGTGGGCGGCGGTGACTGGACGTTCGACAAGGCGTGGCGCTACTTCAACGCCCACGTTTCAATGCCTTTGGCGAACGCCCGTTTCGAGGTGCAGCGCTACCACGGTTGGCCCGGCCAGGCACCCAGCTACCGCATTGGCGAACAGTGCTGGCTTGACCTGCGCGAACAGGTTCGCGCCCGGCGCGGTGAAACCTTCGATCTGGCCGAGTTTCACTCGGTAGCGCTGGCACTGGGGACGATGGGCTTGGACGCCTTGCGGGACGCCGTTCTCGCCGCCTTCGCCGACGCTTGATTCGGGGAGAACCGTCAAGCCTGCGGCGGTGCGGCGAAGTTGTCGGTCGCCAAGCCGGCGTCCACCAGCACCTGGACGATCTGGTCGGCGGTTGCCTGGCGGGGCTCCCGGCCGTCAGGCAGCAGCGGGCCGGCGGCGAAGTAGCCACCCGCCCCGGTGTGCTTGAGTGGGCCCAAGCTGACGAACTGCAGGCGGCCGTCACGGCGGGCCCGGTTCCACTCCGAGTTTGGGAAGATGGGCCAGCGGCGCGGCGCCAGCGCGACGGCCACCCCGACTACCCTGTCGTCATCGCCGCGCAGATGCCAGATCTGGCGCGCACGATCCAGCCCGGGGTCCGAGCCGAGCATGCCGGCCATCGACAGCACCCGCACATCCATGCCCAACGCCGATAGGTACCAGGCCGCACCGGCGGCGATCTGGGCCCCGCCGCTCCAGCCGAGCAGGGTGACCGGCTTGCGGCGGGACGGCAGGTAGCCGTGTCTGAGCAGGGCCGCCGCGATCTGCTGAGCAATGGCCCAGTTGAAGAGGGGGCCATAACGCCGGTCGGCGCTGACGAAGACCTGGAAGGCGTTGCGCAGGTTGATTAGAAAGGCCACCGCGCCCAGACGCTGTTCAGACTTCCACGCCGCCAGCCGTCGCCACAGGCGGCTGAGTCGGCGTCCCTGGGTAAGCGCAGTGTTGGCCGGCGAGTACGGGTAGATATCCCAGATCACTGTGGTGTCACCGACCCGCTCAGCCAGCCGCTCCACCATGGGGATCTCGAAGACGGGCAACTGCTCGGGGCCGCTGGTGCCGATCCCCGACAGGTAGACCAGGTAGTGACCGGTTTCGGGGGGCAGCTGGGCAGGTATCTCGCCTGGCTCACCGCCAGGCAGAGTGAAGGCGTCCGCCAGGCTGGGCCACTCGACCCCGTGCTGCCCCAGCTGCCCCCGGCGCCACCAGGCGAGCGCCTCGTTGGGGGCCACTAGACCGGCAATCACCAACGCGATGACGACCCAGACCACGACCTGCCCGATCACCGCGGCACCACTGGCGGGCACGCCGCAGCCATCAGATCACGTGAGGTCGTCGGGTTCGAGCCGGTGAGCAGCCTGAACAGCCGTTCGCGCAGTCGCAGGGGCGAATGCTCGGCAGCGAAATCGAGAACCACGGTGGCTAGCCAGGCTCCCGCGACGATGAGCAGCGCCGCACCC
>JAAYVP010000042.1 GCA_012517115.1 Brooklawnia sp.
AGACAGTCGGCCCGCCTCGACGTCGACCAGCATGCGCACAGACAGCAGCGGCACCTGGGCATTGGTCAGCAAGACCACCGACGAGATCGCGGTGAGCGTCCGGGCGAAGACGACCAGGCCGGCGTTCAGCCACTCCGACCGCAAGGCCGGCACCACCAACGCCCGGGCTACCTCAGCTCGCTCAGCCCCGAGCACCACAGCGGTGTCACGCACCTGCGGTGCGGCGTCTTCTGCGGCGCGCAGCAGCGACCCCGATGCTTGGGGGACGAACCGCACCACGTGCACCATGAGGATGATCCCCAACGCGCCCCAGCCCCACAGGTGCGCCCATGGTGCCGTCTCCCAGGATTCCGGGCGGGCCACCTCGACGAGCACGAACGCACCGAGTCCCCAAACGATGCCGGGCACTGCCGCAACGGTCTCGAAGATCCTCCGGACGCCCGGTGCGCCACCCAGTGTGACGAGCGCGGTCAACCCGGCGACCCCCGCCATTACGAGCGGGACCGCGAGCATTGAGGTGAGCACTGAGGTGGCCAGGGCGCGGGTCTGGCTGCCCGCAACGATGTCGGCGAAGTGCGACAGGGTCGGGCGCGCGTCGACGCCCACGGCGGTCAGGAACGACCCGACCACTACCGCCACCAGCAGCACAGCCACCAGACCCGCCGTGACCCATCCGCCCACGAGCAGGATGACGCCCGCCCGGTCGAGCGGACGCACGAACGGGCGGCGCGTCGTGCCGGTGGCCTCGGGGTGAGACGAGAGCTGGTTCGCCAGCGGGATCAGCACCAACCCCATCGGCAGTAGCCACGCCGCATAGGCGACCGCCATCGTGAGGTCTCCCTCACCGCTGGCCGCCTCGACCACCCGAGCGGCGAGGGTGCCGACGTCACCGGCTAGGACGAGGGGGACGGCGAGGTCAGCAACGGTGTCTGCCATGATCAGGCAGCCTGTGGCGACCAGCGTCCGGCTCAGCCGGGGTAACAGAATCGAGCGCAGCACCCGCAGATTGGAAGCCCCAAGGTCGGCGGCTGCCTCGAAGACGCGCATGTCCAGGCTGCGGTAGGCGTGGCCGAGGGCCAGGTAGGCGATGGGCAGCCGCGCCAGCGTGCCTGCGGCGGTGAGTCCGACAAAGCCGTAGACCAGGCCGCCGGGCAGCCCCACGGCCCGCACCGCCAACCCACTATGACCGAAGAGCATGATCAGCGCCATCGCGAAGGTGAATGACGGCATGAGCAGCGGCGCCAGTGCCAGGTTGTGCAGCAGGACCCGTCCGGGCGGGGCATACAGGTGCTGCAGATGGGCGAGCCCCCAGCCCAACAACGTGGCCGCCAACGCGGTGAGAGCTCCGTAGACAACCGTGTTGACGATCAGGCCTGGTTGGTTGAACGCAACGGCCAGGATGGCTCGCTGGCCGTCAGGGCTGACCCACTGGCCGACCAACGGCCCGAGGACGACTGCACTCGGCAACAACAGCAAGCTGACCCGCGCCAGCTGACCGGGGCGGCTCATCGGTGCACCTGTGCCTGGAAGGCGTCCACCAGCCGTTCGCGCATGCCGGGGTCGAGGTCGGGGTGGGAGATGAGCAGGGCGCCACCAGTCAGGCGGGCGTCGGCGGGTACGTCGTCCCGGGTAGGCAGTTGGACGGCGACGGCCCCGGGCCCTGCGGCCTGGGCTTCGCCCGAGATCGCCCAGTCGACATAGGCGTGGGCAGCGTCCGGATCTGCGGCGTGGGCGAGCACTGCGACCGCCCCGATCTCGAACCCGGTGCCCTCATGGGGATAGCTGACCACGAGATCAGACATGCCGGCGTCCGCGGCCTGGACGCAGTGCTGGGTGAACGTGACGGCCACCACCGCCTCGCCGCGGCCGACGACACCGGCTGGCGCAAGACCCGAGTTGGTGTACTGCAGCACCTGGGTGTCGAGTTGGCGTGCGTAGGCCAAAGCCGCCTGCTCGTCGCCGAGGCGTTGCACCTGCGTGCTCAGCCACGTGTATCCCGTGCCGGAAGTGACAGGACTGGGTACCGAGACACGATCTCTCAGCTCCGGTGCGAGCAGGTCGTCCCATGATCGGGGGACATCCAGGCCAAGTTCGTCCAGCAGCCGCTGGTTCGAGCAGAAGCCCAGGACGCCCAGGTAGATGCCGGTCCACCAGCCGTCGAGATCGCGGAGATCCGCGGCCACGGCGTCGACCTCGGGGGAGAGGTAAGGGGCCAGCAACCCGCGAGATCGGGCCACCTCATACATGTCGGACGGACCCCCGTGCCAGACATCGAACTCCCCGGCCGAAGCCGGCCGGCTCAGCCGCGCCAACGCCTCACCAGTCGGCAGCCGCACCATGATCACCTCGATTCCGCTGCGCCGGGTGAACCCGAGGGCCCACTGCTGGCACAGCGTCTCGATCGACGAGCACAGCACCGAGATCGAGCGGCGTCCGGTCGGGCCGGCCACGACGGCCAGGCTCCACGTGAACAGCGCAACCGCGACCACCCCGACGGCGGCGAGCACCGGCCAGGGTCTACCGCGCCGGCGGCCCATCGTCCTCCTGTCGAGGCATGAGGTAGCCCGAACCCCGCACGGTCACGATCAGGCGTTCGGCCGCAGGACCGAGCTGTTGCCGTAGCCGGTAAATTGTGGTCTTGATCATGTCGCGCCCGCCCATGGTTTCGGCTGTCGCCCACACCTCGTTCAGGATCGTGCGCCACCCGACCACCTCGCCGGCGTGACGGGCAAGCACGGTCAGCAACCGGAACTCAACGTCGCTCAGCGGCAGCAGGACGCCATCGAGGTGCGCGGTCCGGCGTCCTTGGTCGATCACCAGAGGGCCGTTCGCCAGCGTCGCGATGGCCTGCCGCCGACCGCGGGTGCGTCGCACCACGGCCACCGCGCGCAGGGCTAACTCGCGTGGTGAGAATGGTTTGGTCTGGTAGTCGTCGGCTCCTGCGACCAAGCCGCGCAGTCGGTCGTCCTCGTCGCCGCGTGCGGTGAGCAGGATCACCGGTGTGTCGTAGCTGGCCCGGATTCGTTCGCAGAGCTGGATCCCGGACGCCCCCGGCAGTGTGACGTCGAGCACAACGAGGTCGAAGTCGGACGCTTCGAGTAACCGCCAGGCGGTCTCGGCGCTGCGCGCGCCCACGGTCTCGAAGCCCTGGGTCTCCAACGCGAACGACACGATGCTCACCATCTGCGACTCGTCGTCCACCACCAGCGCGCGGGGGGCGGGTTCGGTCATGCGGGTGCCCTCCTCGCTAGTTCGGATGTGGTCGGCTCAACCGTTTCGTCGAGCAGGGGCAAGGTGAAGTAGATCGTTGTTCCTCGGCCCGGCACGGTGTCGACGAGCAGCCGTCCCCCGTGCTGGCTGATGATCTTCTGGGTGATCGTCATGCCCAGACCGGTGCCGCCTTGGCCGGCCGAACTGGCGAAGGGTTCGAACAGGCGCTCCCGTTCGGCGTCCGACATACCCTCGCCGCCATCGGAGACCCCCACGATCGCCTGACCTTCGCCCCGGGCGACCGAAACGGTGACCTGGGTACCGGGTTCGGCATGTCGGCAGGCGTTGCTCACCAGGTTCCCCAGCGCCTGGGCGAGGAGGTTGGGATCCCCGAGCAGCATCAGGGCTGGACCGGTACTGTCGAGGCGCACCGGGGTGGGCTGGACGCGGCGCGCGTCGCGAACCGTCTTGCGCGCCAGTTGCCTGATGTCGACGGGTAGGAGGCGCAACTCGAACAGTTCAGCGTCCAGCTTGGCCTCGGTGAGCAGGTCTTGGGCGAGGCCGTTGATGCGCTGGGTGTTCGTGATGATAGTGGTGACGAACTCGCGCTGCCGACCATTGAGAGGGCCGGGTGTCTCATCGGCCAGCAGTTCGGCCGCCCCCTGGATCAGCGCAAGCGGGGTGCGGACCTCGTGGCTGAAGACGTTCGGACGCTCAACCCGCTGTTTGACGATGTCGAGCATGCGTCGGGTCTCGACCTTCGCGGCGACGAGCAGTCGCTGCTGTCGAAGAAGCCGTGCAGCCAACAGCGCCACCACGCAAGCGAGAATGATGACCAACGCCGTCAGTGCGCCCTCCACGCGACGATTCTGTCATCCAAGCTGGGCCGGTGGTGGGCCGTTCATTCGTGCTCGGCGGCGCTTGCGGCAACGCTCACACGACCGCCGAGGCAAGCCGACAGACGTTGTCGACGTAGCGACTGAACCAGGGTTGCCCTGCCCACTCCTCGAGGGTGAGTTCCCGGCTGACGGCGCGATATGCCGCGTCGTTGTCGAGCAGCGCCTGAGTTAAGTCGCCGCCGAAGGTAAGCAGCATGGTCTCGTAGTTCAGGGCGAACGACCTGAAGTCCATGTTCGACGAGCCGAGCACAGCGACCTTGCCGTCGATGGTGCAGTACTTGGCGTGCAGCACGGTCGGTGCCGGGTAGAGCAGGATGCGGACGCCGGCTTCCAGCAGCGCGGTGTAGTAGGACCGTTGGGCGTGTCCGACGAGAAACTGGTCGGCTTGTTCGCCCACGAACAGCTCGACCTCGACACCACGGTAGGCCGCACCGATGATGGCCGTGAGGAGCGACTCGTCGGGTACGAAATAGGGGCTGGTGATCGTCAGTGTCCGGGTGGCTTGGTGCATCAGCTGCACGAACTGGTTCCGGTTGGGTTCGGTCGGGAATCCTGGGCCCGACGGCACCAATTGCAGCGCGTTGTTGCTGCCGCCCAGGGTTGCAATTTCCGAGAGCGGTGCTGGCACGTCTAGCATCTCGCCGGTCTCGGCGAACCAGTCTGTTGCGAAGACGGCCTCCAGTTGGTTGACCACTTGACCGGCCAGCTTGATGCTCAAATCGAGCCATCTCCGCCCGATGCGGACGTTCTTCTTTCTCCCGTATGCCGGGTCGATGAGATTGTGGGAGCCGACGAAGCCGACCCTGCCGTCGATGATCAGCATCTTGCGGTGGTTACGCAGGTCGGGCCGACGCCAGCGTCCGCGCAGCGGCTGTAGCGGCATCATCAGGTGCCAGTCGATCCCTGCTCGTGTCATTCGACGCAGGAACTGCCTC
>JAAYVP010000332.1 GCA_012517115.1 Brooklawnia sp.
AGACCCGGTATCAGTCCGAACGTTCGGCCGCCGTGCGGACCGATCTCGTCGGCTAGCTGCTTGACCAGCATGCCGAGGCCTGGCCGGAGCCCGTTGCTCACCGCCATCCCAGCCAGCGGCGATTTCGCGGACGGCGACAACACGAACCCCAAGGTGGCGGATCGGTTGATGGCGAGCGTGGCGCGCGCCAGTCGCAGCGCAGACAGGAAGACGGTGTCGAAGGCTTGCCGCCAGGTGTCGTCCTCGACGTCCAGGACGCCGCCGGGCGGTGGGCCGCCGGCGCTGATGAATGCGCCATCCAGCCGTCCGAACGCCTCGAACGCTGTTCCGGCCGCTTGCTCGGCGGCATGCGCATCGGTGATGTCGGCAGCCAATCCTATGGCGTGCTGACTGCCCCCCAATTGACTGACGGACTCTGCCAGCCTCTCCTGATCCCGGGAGACCAGCAGGACGCCAGCCCCTTCAGCCACCAATGCCTGAGCGACGGCGAAACCAAGCCCCCCGCTGGCCGCCGTCACCATGAAGACTCTCCCGCCCAATCCCAGACGCATGACCCACATTGTGGCCCACCCCACCAACCGGGGGCCCTCCGCTATGGGATGAACCGAACAAGGTTGGGCGACGGAATTTGTGCCAGCAGCCACGCCATCTGCGGCGGCTGTCGCGCTAGATTCGTCGGGTGAGCGAAAATGCTGAAACTGCAAGTGGCCGCGTGGCTGTCATCACCGGAGCCAGCCGCGGCATCGGCGCCGCCATCGCCGAAACCCTGCGCGACGCCGGCTACCAGGTGGCCAGCTTCGACATCTCCGACGCTGCCCCGGAAGGCGTCTTGGGCGTCGCCTGCAATGTGACCGACACCGATTCGGTGGATGCCGCCTTCGGCAAGGTGGAGTCTGAGCTTGGCCCGGTCGAGGTGCTGGTCGCCAACGCTGGCATCACCCGCGACACCTTGCTGCTGCGGATGAGCGACGACGACTGGCAGAAGGTCATCGACGTCAACCTGAGCGGCGTCTTCCGTGTGGTCAAGCGCGCGACCCGCGGCATGATGAAGCAACGGTTTGGTCGCATCGTGGCCACCAGTTCGGTGGTTGGGCTGCTTGGCTCGGCTGGTCAGGTGAACTACGCAGCGTCCAAGTCAGGTCTGATCGGCATGGCCCGCAGTGTTGCCCGTGAGCTGGGTAGCCGCGGCGTCACGTTCAATGTGGTTGCCCCCGGGTTCATTCAGACCGCCATGACCGACGTGCTGGACGAGGCGACTCAGAAGTCGTATGCCGAACGAATCCCGGCCGGGCGGATGGGCACCATCACCGACGTGGCGAATGCGGTCAAGTTCCTGGTGAGCGATGAGGCGGGCTATATCACCGGGGCAGTCCTTCCGGTTGACGGCGGTCTGGGAATGGGGCACTGACGGTGGGGATCCTGGCAGGTAAGAAAATCCTGGTCACTGGCGTGACCCTGAACACCTCGATCGCCTACGCGGTGGCGCAAATCGCCCAGCAGGAGGGCGCCCAGGTCGTGGTCTCGAATTTCGGCCGCGGCATGAGCCTGACCCGCCGTGTCGTGCAGAAGCTCGACCCGGTACCTGAGGTGCTCGACCTCAATGTCACCGACCCGGAAGCGTTGGCGGCACTGCCCGGGCAACTGCGCGAACTCGGTTTCGACCACCTTGATGGCCTGGTGCACTCGATCGCCTTTGCTAACCCTGAGCGGGCACTGGGCGGGGCGTTCCTGCAGACCGGTTGGGACGACGTCGCCGTCGCCGTGCACACTTCTGCCTATTCGCTGAAGAGCCTGACGATGTCGGTGCGCGAACTGCTTGGACGCGGATCCTCGATCGTCGGGTTGACCTTTGACGCCACCGTGAGCTGGCCCGCCTACGACTGGATGGGGGTCGCCAAGGCCGCCTTGGAGTCGACCAACCGCTACCTGGCCCGCTACCTGGGCCCCGACGGTATCCGCTCGAACTTGGTCGCGGCCGGCCCGATCGACACCATCGCCAAGAAGGCAATCCCCGGCGCGTCCTCGTTCAACGACGTCTGGACGCAACGTGCTCCGCTGGGCTGGGACGCCTCGGACGCCACCCCGGTCGCCAAGGCGGTGGTGGCGCTGCTGAGCGACTGGTTCCCGGCAACCACCGGCACCATGCTGCACGTGGACGGTGGCCTGCACTCGACCGGGGCCTGAAGGCGCTGATAGACCCCTGCCGCCGACAACGCTTAGCCTGGGTGCTCGAGCCGAAGGCCCCGTGCAGGCGGCTGGGTACCCTTCCTGCATGGACATCTTCGTCTCAATCGTCACCGGAGTGCTGCTGGTCATCGGTGCGTTGGGCACCATCTTCCCCGTACTGCCAGGCAGCATCCTGGTGATCATCGGACTGCTGACCTGGGCGTTCGCAGTCGGAGGCCCGGTCGGCTGGGGCGTCTTCGCAATCGGCGCCCTGCTGGCCGTCGCAGGGATGTCCGCCTCAACCCTGATCACCGGGACACGCCTCAAGCAGCGAGAGATCCCGAGTCGCTCGATCCTGATCGGCGCGGTCGTCGGCGTCGTGGGCGCGTTCGTGATCCCGGTGGTTGGACTGTTCCTCGGTTTCGTGCTTGGCCTGTACGGCAGCGAGTGGTATCGGCTTTCAGATCCGAAGCAGGCATGGGACGCGTCCGTGGTAGCGATGAAGTCAGTCGGGCTAGGCATGTTGATTGAATTCGCGTGCGCCGGCGCCGCGATCGCAGCCTGGATTGTCGGGCTCTTCCTGCATTTCTGAACCGGACCCCGGCTGCGGCAGGTTCGGCTGACCGGTATCGTCAAGGCCATGGTTGCGGTGGCCGAACTGGCGGGCGTCAGTGTGCGACGAGGCGCGAAGCTTCTGCTTGAGGACGTGGACTTCAGAGTTGACGAGGGCCAACGCTGGGTGGTGATCGGTCCGAACGGGGCCGGCAAGACGACCATGCTGCAGTTGCTGAGCGCCCAGTTGCACCCCACCAGCGGCGTGGTGGAGTTGCTGGGCGAGTACCTGGGGGCGGTCGACGTCTTCGAATTGCGGCCACGGATCGGTGTCTCGTCCTCAGCCATCGCATCGCGTATCCCGCCGCGTGAAGCGGTACGCGACGTGGTGGTCTCGGCGTCCTACGGCGTGATGGGCCGCTGGCGTGAAGAGTACGGTGAGTTGGATTACGCACGCGCCAACTCCCTGATGTCGGTCCTGCATGTGGACGACTTGGCGGAACGCACGTTCGGCACCCTGTCGGAAGGTGAGCGAAAGCGTGTGGAGATCGCTCGGGCACTGATGACCGATCCGGAACTGCTGTTGCTCGACGAGCCCGGTGCGGGCCTCGACCTACGGGGGCGTGAGATCCTCGTCCAGACCCTGGCCGCAATCTGCCAAGACCCGGGTGCCCCGACCACAGTGCTCGTCACCCATCACATCGAGGAGATACCGGAGGGTGTCACGCACGCTTTACTGCTCGACAAGGGGAAGGTCGTTGTTGCCGGACCGATCGACGAGGTGTTGACAAGCGAGAATCTGTCGGCCACCTACCACATGCCCCTGGAGATCTCGAAGGTGAACGGACGCTGGGCCGCGCGCGCCTACCGCTCCCCGTCGCCCGCCGAGTCGTCGTCCGGGTTGTCCTTCGAGTAGCCAGGACGATTTGCGACACCCAACCACGCCTGGTCCTTCTTGGCGTAGCGGCTGGCCAGCGCACTACAGGTCATCAGTTGTGCTTGGTGGAAGATCATCAGCGGAAGCACGATGATGCCGACCTGGGCTGCGGGGAAGAGCACGGAGGCCATCGGAACACCGGTCGCCAGCGATTTCTTGGTGCCGCAGAACTGGATGGCGATCTGGTCGCGCCGGTTGAAGTGCAGTTTCGCGGCCACCCACCAGGTCAACCACAGCATCACCATCAGAATGACCGCAGTCGAACTCAGGATGATCACGATGTCGGCCCACCCGGTGCGCTGCCACAGGCCATCGCGTACGCCTTGGCCGAAGGCCTTGTAGACCACGAGCACGATGGAGGCCTGGTCGACCAGTTTCAGTTTGCGGTGCCGGGCCAGGAAATCAGCGGTCCAGCGCCGCGAGAGCTGCCCAAGGACAAACGGCAGCAGGATCTGGGCTGCGATGTCAAGGATCGAGGTGGCGTCCAAGAACAGCCCAGTGGTGCTCATCAGCGCGATCGCGAGCAGTGGGGTGATGAACACGCCCAGCAGGTTCGACATGGAGGCGCTGACGATCGCTGCGGCCACGTTGCCGCGAGCGATCGAAGTGAAGTTGATGGAGCTCTGCACCGTCGATGGCAGCAGGCAGATCCAGAGCAGACCCCGGTAGACGTCTTCACTGATCAGCTGCGGCACGAGCGGACGCATCGCCAGGCCCAGGAGCGGGAAAATCAGGAAGGTGAAGCTGAGGATGACCCCGTGCAGCCGCCAGTGCCGCAGGCCCGCAAGTGTCTCATCAGGCCTGAGCCGCACCCCGTAGAGAAAGAAGAGCACCGCGATCATGATCCGCGAGGCCCAATCGACCACCGGCACCGCCGCACCTCGGGCCGGCAGCAGCGTCGCGATGATCGCGGCCAGCACGATGGCGGCCATGAAGCGGTCGACTCGCTGCCACCAGGGTCGGCGACGGGTGGTCTTGATCACCACCACACCATACGACCTGTGGTCGGCGGCCTGCGCCGTTGCGCGACCCGGATGGTTATGATCGGACGTCATGGCGAACCTGATCGAGATCACGGACCCCGCCGATGCACGGCTCGCTGACTACCTGAAGCTTCGCGAAACAACGTTGCGCCGCCGGTTGGAGCACGAGGGCGGCCTGTTCATCGCTGAAGGCTCCAAGATCATCCGCCGGGCTGTCGAGGCCGGCTATCAGCCACGATCCTTCATGCTCGCCGAACGCTGGTTGCCCGAGCTCGCGGACCTGCTGGACGTCACCGAGGCGCCCGTCTACGTGGTTAGCGAGGAGATAGCCGAGCAGGCGACCGGCTTCCACGTACACCGGGGCGCGCTGGCGTCCATGCATCGGCACCCGCGATGGACCGTCGAAGACCTGCTGGACGCCCAGCGGCTGGTCGTCTGCGAGGACATCGTCGACCACACCAATGTCGGGGCCAT
>JAAYVP010000333.1 GCA_012517115.1 Brooklawnia sp.
CTCCCGAACAAGGAGCTCGACTTCAACATCATGCCGACCGGCTCCATCTTCCCGCCGGGCGGCTTGAGGGCCTCGTTGTCGGGCACCTGCAGTTGGAAGCCCAACTCGCCTGCGTAGCGCTTGACAGTCGCTTCGGGACCGGCGCTCGCGCACCCCGCTATCGCGAGCAGTGTGAGCAACACGACTGACGGCGCTGCCAATCTCGTGAGTATTGGCGACACCGCTGACCCCCTGACCCTCGAGCACAATGCTGCTGTTCGGGCAGGGACCGCGTGGGGCGAACCGCAGATCGTGCTGGTCGGGGAACGCGCGCCTCTGCCTTTCTTGGTCAGTGCCATGACCCGAGTTCTACGGCCGCCTCTTGGTGGGTGAGGGTGCCGCTGGCCATGGCGATGACGAGGTTGTAGGCGTCGTGGTCTGGGGCGTCCAGGGTGATGTTGTTGAGGCCGTAGAACACGACGACCGCCAGCCAGCCCAGTCGCTTATTCCCGTCGACGAGCGCGTGGTTGCTGACCAGAGACTCCAGCAGCACGGCCGCCTTGGTGTCCACGTCAGAGTAGGCATCCCGTCCGAAGACGCTGACGCGGGGACGGTGGATCGCGGAGTCGAGCAGGCCTACGTCCCGCACGGGACCCACCCCGAGGTCGTCAACCAGGGTGAGGACGTCCTCGAGGGTGAGGTACTCGGTCACTGGCCGAGCCGGTCCAGCACGTCGGCGTACCGGGACCGCGCCGCCGCCGAGAGGCGGCGGACCTTGTCCTCGTGGAGGCGTCGGGCAGCCGCTTCCCGGATGGCGCGGACGGTGGCTTCCTGCTTGCTCACGCCGTCGACCTCGGCCAGCAAGGCGAGCGCCTTCTCGTCCTCGGGTTCCAAGCGCAGTGTCATAGCCATGGATCTATGGTATCACTGTGGTATCACTCGCTCAGTAGCCGCACGTCGCGACGGCATCGTCCACCTTGGGTGGCTCGACTGTTTACGGCCGGAGGCTCTGGCACTGTTGTCGTCTACCTCCTGCAGTTCGTCCAAGTTTCGCTGCACGACGATTTTGACCTGCGAACCATGGGGCAAGACGTCGAGCACGTACCGATCAGTCCTCTCGGCCGCCCCTGTGAGCGCGTCGATGACCAACTCGGTGCGCATGTGGTCGGCGACGCGCCAGCCGATGATCTCGCCGTTGAACAGGTCGATCACGGTCGCCAGATACAGCCAGCCTCGTCGGCGCGCAGATACGTAATATCCCCGCAGAGCCGGGTGCCCGGCACCTGTGAGGTGAAACACCGACTGCCGTCCGCGGCGAGCATGTGATTCTTGATGTGCTCGGTGCGGGCCGCCGGGTCCTGCGCGGTGGTCTTCTTCCACGCCCAGGTGCGCACCGCCTTGATACAGGGTTCACGCATGATCACCCCGACCGTGCAGGAGGCGACCTTCACACCGCGCTTGCCGAGGATCTTGACGATCTGATCCCGCCCGGCCTTACCTTCGGCCTCGTCGTAGACGGCCTTGATCTGCTCGGACAGTTCTAGATGGCGCGCCGCCCGCGGCGAGGGCTCGTCACCGCGGAGCCACCGGTAGAACGAAGCCCTGGACACGGCCAGCAGTCGGCACATCCACACCACCGGATAGTTGGCCTTCTCCGCTGCCATGAGCGCGAACACGTCGCTCACCGATGCTTCGCGGCGAAGAAGGCGCTGACTTTTCCAAAGAACTCGTTCTGCCGCTTGAGCTCGGCGTTCTGGGCCTGCAACGCCTGATAGGCGGCCCACTCGACCGGCCCCCGCTCCTCACCAGCCCGATCGGGATGCTCGGCCCGCCACGTTCGCACCCAATTGCCCCGCGTGCCCTCGTTGATCCCCAAGTCTCTCGAACAGTCCACGATCGACCGCCCCGAGCTGATCACCAACTCGATCGCGTCCGCCCTGAACTGAGCCGTGTACTTCTTCCGCTCCGACCTGCGAGACAGTTCTTCCTAACAGCTGTCTCACAAAACCATACGGCCGCAGAGCCCGCAATAGTGCCGTGCAGGCCGATTTGGCGATGCAGCGGACATCCTGTGGACCTCCGAAGGGAGCCCTACAGGTAATTCAGCAGCGGGCTCGGCTTCACACTGTAGGGGCGCTGCTTCCGCTTGCTCCAGCGGCTGTCGGTGAACACTACGTCTACCGAGTGCCGCGCACGCGTGATCGCGACATAGAACAGGCGGCGAGCCTCCGCCCACTCCTCCTGCGTGGCGTTCCAGCCAGGCATAACCTGCTCGTCTAGACCTACCAAGATCACGTGGTTGAACTCCAAACCTTTGGCCGCATGCATGGTGGCGACAAGTACGTGGCCGGGCGCGTGCGCGAGCAGCGCGAGATCCGACAGAGAGTTGTCGGAGAGTGGGCCCGCTCCTGAATAGGCGGCGAGCATGCCAGCGAACCCATCATCCAGCCTCGCCCTAATTCGTACGCCGTCGGTCAGAGCGTCCACCAAGCGCTCCAGGAAGCCGAGCACTGGCGTCACCTCGTTCGAATCCACGAGGATGCGGGTGACTTCTACAATCCCCTTATGGCCGACTGGCGCTCCAGAAATCGCTGTCAGCCTCTCCAGGAGCTGGCCGAGGTTCAGCTTCGACGTGTCACGGCGCACCGCCCATGCCGCCAGCCTCTCGACCAAGACCGTCGCGGGCGTGGATCGCCAGTGGAGCTGCACACGGGAGAAACAACGGATGCCCGCATCCCGAAGGGTCTGAGCGGCGGATTCCCTGTCGGAGTTCCACTTGGCCAGTACCGCGATGTCTTCTGAAGGCGTCCCTGCGGCCAACGCGGCCTTCACAGGCCTCGGATTGGGCCCTAATTCCACCAGGGGCCTTGTAGACCCTAATCGCCCCGCCCGCACTCTGCCCTGTAACGTCGCGCTGCTCATCAAGGACTCGGATTGCGGAGTCGATGATGCCCTGCCCACTTCGGTAATTGATCCGAAGCCGCACAGTTTCAGTGCGGGAGTCCGCGGCGAGTGAACGGAGCAGCTCAGGGTGAGCGCCCGAGAAGGCATAGATGGACTGGTCCGGATCCCCGACGGCGAACAGAGTGGATCCAGGCTCGGTCGAGTCAATCGTGATTGCCCGGACGATTCGATCAAGGCCTGGGGCAAGATCCTGGTACTCGTCGACGTAAATCCGGGGAAAGCAAGCGGACAGCGTCCGTCGGACCCATGCGTACTTCTCCACAAGCCTGACCGCCCAAGAGACTAGCTCGGCGAAGTCATACTGCCGTCGAGCGCGGAGTTCATCGGAGAAGTCCTTTGCCAGACCTGCGATGGTAGGCCCTCCCAACCGTAGGTCGCCAGAGAAGTCCATACGTTGCCTGACGCGGTTCACTGTCGTCTTGACGTTGTCGAAATGCTCGTTGCTCAGCGACGACCTGAGGTACATCTCATGCAGGACCTGTTCCGCCTCGTCATCCGAGATCAGGTTGCTTTCCGCGAGCAAGACTTCGCCAGCCGGGGCAGCGAAGGGCGCGACGATCCGTCCGAGCGCGAAAGAGTGCACGGTCCCAACGAATAGGTTCGGGCGGTGCTGAACTCCAAAGCAGCCGAGCCGGCGACTCATCTCAAGAGCCGCCTCGTTCGTCATGGTGATGCACGCCGCTCCACGAGGGCCAATACTGTTGTCGCGGAGGTCCGTCGCAGCCCGTGCGGTGAGAAGCTGCGTCTTGCCACTGCCGGGGGGTGCGAGTACCACGGTGTCCCCAACGGCATTGAACGCTGCCCACTGCTCTGGATTCGCACGGAGCTGACCGACGGCCTTCGCGAGTTCACTCATGAGCGCAGGTGATCGAACGCCTTCTGGATGTAGCCCGGCGCTGACAGTGGACCTTCGAGTCCAGCCAGTCGCTGCGCGAACAGTCCCTTCCTCCCGCGAATCCTCCTCATGAGATCACTGGCCTCGAAGGTTCCCCTCGACCACGCTTCGTCCACCGTCGTCGCGGCCGCGCTCTTGAGCATTGACTTGAGGGCTTCGACCATCAGCCGCCGATTGTCGTCTGACTCATTGAACAGGTCCTCCTCCAGAGTCACGTCGCCAATGAAGATCCCTTCAGCCTCGGCGTCTGGCGCATCCACTCCCAAGGAATGGCACAGCTTCGCGACCCGCCCCGCGCCAGTGAGGGCGTTCTTCAGGTCAGGATCACCGTCGGTGATGACCGAGTACGGAATCCCGAGCGCCCTGACGAACTTCACATATGGGGTGAAATGAGTCCCGTGGATGGCGCATATCGTGAGTCCAGCCTCGTCGAAGTCATGATCCGCACTCATCCGCTGAAGCAGCACCTGCTCGGCGAAACCCTCAACTAGGATGGCCGACTTAGCGAATGCAAGTTCCGACCGCGTCGCGTCAAGGTAGCGACCGAGGTCTTCCCACTCGGTCGTGGAGAGATCGGCCGATCGCGCCGACCGAACGTCCGCGCCGTTCGGCGTCGCACGCATTCGTAGCAGACGTCTGGGATTCGTCACCGAGACGATATGTGGGCTGTGAGTCGTAACAAAGGTGCTCGACCTCCGATTCCGTCCTGACTGCAGACCGCTGAACATGCGCCGCTGAAGATGGGGATGCAGATGGGCCTCCGGCTCCTCGATTGCAATGAGCGCGTACTCGATCTCTGCGTTCTCAAGTCGACGATCCAGTTCCGCCTGAAGCAGCGCCAGGTAGAGCACGTTTAGAGTGCCGAGACTAGACATCGCCAGGTCGCGCTGCGCTGACCCATCCAGGAGGAGCCGCAGATTCCGGAGGGCGCGAGCGGGATCGGTTGGGGCCACCTCCAACGTGGGATCTAGAGCGTTCACATCTGTCTGCCCTGCGGTGGTGCCGGAGCGTCGGCCGGCCGGGCATGACCTCATAGGAGCGTGATCCCTGGACCGGCATCTCGTCAACGTCTTGTCTGCCATGCCCGGCTGACGCTTCCCATTGTGAAACACAAGCGGAGGGAAGTACACGATGACCGACGAGCGCAGACCCGTCGTCGCAGGGGTCGACACGCACAAAGACACCCACTACGCCGCAGTGATCAGCGCCACAGGCGAGCACCTCGGAGCAGCGCAGTTCCCCGCCACCCAGGCCGGATACCGGGCCTTGCAGGGGTTCATCACCTGCCACGGAACTCTCATGCGAGCAGGGATCGAGGGCACGAACTCGTACGGGGCGGGTCTATCCCGCCACCTTCAGGAGGCAGGGATTGAGATCGTCGAGGTGATCCGTCCCTCTCGGTAGGTGCGGCGGATGCGGGGGAAGTCCGACGAGATCGATGCGTATGCAGCGGCGCACATCGCCCTGGCTGCCACGGACACCATCACAGCCAAGACCGGCACCGGGAACATCGAAGCGATCCGCGTGATCCGCGCCGCTCGCCGCAGCGCGCTGAAGGCTCGTACCGAGGTGATCGTGCAGTTCAAGTTGCTGCTCGTGACCGCACCCGAGCATGTCCGCGACGAGTATCGCGACCTGTCCACCACCCGCCTCGTTCCCCGCCTGGTTGCCTCACGTGCTCGAACCAGCGACGACCAGGTCGCTGCCCGCGCCCGGACCGCGCTCAAACGCCTCGCAGTCCGCTACCAGCAGCTCAATGAGGAAATCACTGCGCACGATGCCGACCTCGCCCAACTCGTCGAGATGGCCAATCCCGCCCTCGTGCAGGCGAAGGGCATCGCGACGGTCACCGCCGCGCAACTGCTGATCACCGCGGGCGACAACCCCGAACGGATTACTTCCGAAGGTGCGTTCGCGATGCTCTGTGGCGCCGCGCCCATCCCTGCCTCGTCTGGCCGCACGACCCGTTTCCGCCTCAACCGCCGCGGAGATCGAGCAGCGAACTCTGCGCTGCACCGCATCGCACTGGTCGCCAGTGACCCCGACACGCGCGCCTACGCGGCCAGACGCATCGCCGAGGGCAAGACCAAGAAGGACATCCTCCGCTGCCTCAAACGCGCGATCGCCCGCGAGGTCTTCCACCTCATCACCCGGCCCCAGCCCGCGCAGTCAGCCGCCGACCTCCGGCCCGCGCGTCAGCAACTAGGGCTGACCATCACTCAGGTCGCCGACGTGCTCGGATGCGGCATCGCGAAGATCTCACGCATTGAGCACGGACACATCCGCGACACTCCGATTCCTCCACGAATACCGCGACTGGCTCACCAGCCAGCAACCCCTTGAAACTGCCGCTTGACAACAATAGGAGCATCATGATGAGGCAAGGCAGAGCGCGATTATGAACCCGTACCGGGGTCGTCAAGGAATCCTGCGCAGCGCAGAGAGCTATGCCCCATAGGGCAACGCTCCGGACTCGCACGTTGCGATCAACTCCGGAGCGACGCGGCCTGCTGAGCCAAGTCGCCTCCGGCCGCTGTCAGAGCCACCTGAGAGCATCCAGGTGAGACCCGATAGCCGGGGATCAGCAAGCGAAAGGAAGACGTGTCTACCTACATCACCGCAGTCAGGATGAGTCCCTCAACTGCGAACGACCACGAGCACATC
>JAAYVP010000334.1 GCA_012517115.1 Brooklawnia sp.
GCTGAATTCACCGATACCCGGTGGCCGTCAGTGCCGATCACCCGGTAGCCGTCGCCCCACTTCTGGGCCGCAAGCTTGCCGAGGGTGTCGCCGCCGACGCTGGTCGCCTGCCCAGCACGGTCGAGGTGGCCGTTGTGGCCGAACACCAACGTATGCTCGCGCCCGGACGCCGCCCCCTGCTCCACGACCCAGCTCAGGTTGTCGAACATCATCCGGTCGCGGTTGTCAGCGCTGGCGCGCTGCCTCGTCTGCTCCAGCACGCGAGCAGCCTGTGCGGCCTCAGCCGCCGCCTCGGTGCCGTCATCGGACGCCGTCACTGCAGCACGCAACTCAACCACTGCCCCGGCTACCTCGGACGCCACGGTCTGGTTCCACATCGTGTCATCGGTGAACCCTGCCAGTCGCGAGCTAAGGTCAGCCGCCGCCGCGGCATCGCGGGTGGCGAGCCAGTCGAGGGCGAGCTGCTTGGTGGCACTCGGCCGCGCCGCGTCCACACCTACGAACCGGATCTGCTCACTGGCTGGGTGCGTGTCGTTGTGCGCTCGCACCCAGGTGAGCAGCGACACGGTGTCCGAGGTTTTGTTGAGCCCGTAGCCGAAGAGGCGGACGGCGTCCTCGGCCGTGCCCGGGCCACCCTGCAGCCAGCTGTTGACGCGTGCGATGGCGCCGAAGTCTTCCTCCCAGGCGACGGTGGTGAAGCCACGGTCGACGAGCTTCTGCAGCACCTGCAGGCGAGCCGCCATGAACTCGTGCGTGCCATGCGTGGCCTCCCCCAGCGCGAGCACGCGGGCGGACGCGAGCCGGTCGGAGATCTGGGCGTCCGCGAACTCGATCGCGACGGGCGTGCCCTGCGGGCGGGACCGCCACCACGAAGTGCTCACGGCGAGTGCCGCCAGCGCGACGATGCTCGCGACGATCAGCAGGGCGATGGTCTTGCGCTTCTTCACGTTGTTCTCCGCTTGATCACAGTAGGTCGGCATCACAGGTCGTCGCGCAGGAGCCGGAGGATACCAATGGCACCCGGCAGGACGAGCCAGAAGAGGACAGAGACCACAAGGCCCGGCAGACCGGCGCCCGTGACGTCTGGCATCAGGTTGTAGAAGGGGTCGATTGACACGAACGACATGACGGCGGCGGCGCCGGCGGAGATCCGACTGATCAGCATGGCCACGGTCGGCCAGACCAGTAGGAACGCGATAGGCGCCGGGGCGTTGCGCAGGGCCAGCGCCAACGCGAAGCCAGCCAGGGCTAGGTGGACGGCGTTGCCGAGCAGCACACCCAGCCTGAGGAGGCTGTTCCCCCAGCTCAGCGGAACTCCGGTCAGCGCCGGTGCCACCAGCATCGTCAGCGCTGCGGCCGCGAACGCCAGCAGCGTCGCCACAATCGCCAACGTGAGGACGACCAGTGCCTTGGCGGCCACCACACGCCCTCTCCGGGGGTCGAGGGTTAGGGTGACGGGCGCGGTGCCCGCTGAGAATTCCCCGGCGGCCAGCAGCGCGCTCATCGCCATCACGATCATCGCGACCGGCATCGCGGCCATGGACGCTAGTTGGGCGAAGCCCGTCTCGGGAGTCGGGAACAGCGCGCTGCCACCGGCGAACACGCCCGACAAGAGGGCACCCGCGACAACCAGCGCAACACCTGCGCGGGTGTTTACCAGCTTGCGGGCCTCTATCGCGACGGCGCGGGCCAGGGCGAGGGTAGCGGCCGCGGGGACGGTGCCGGGTGGTGCGGCGACGGCGGCGGTGCCGAGTGGTCCGGCGGCGGTGCGCGTGGCGAGGGTGCGTGTGGTCATGGTGAGGTCCTTTCGACGGTGCTCGGTTAGGCGGCGCGGTCCGCGCCGGAGGTGAGGGTGAAGTACTGCTCCTCGATCTCGACGGCGGAGCCCTCAGTGATCGGCTTGTCGGCGAGCAC
>JAAYVP010000335.1 GCA_012517115.1 Brooklawnia sp.
GCACCACGTATCCGAGGTGCTGATGATGGTCAAGACGCGCACCGCCCTGCTCGACCAACTGGTCGAGCAAGTGCGTGAGATGCATGTCTATGATGCGCCAGAGATCGTGGCGCTGCCAATCATCGGCGGTTCAGCTGACTATCTGAACTGGGTGGACGCCGAGACCCGTCCGGTCTACCGCTGAGCGTCACTCATACATGATGTAGTCGGGCACCGGCGCCAACGCCAAGACCTCGGCTGGGGTCATCAAGTAACCGCTGGCCTGCACGTCTTCTTCGTAGAACAGCTTGAAGCCCATCGAGACATGCGCCGGGACTCCGGCACTGACACGCTCATACGTGGCGATCTTGTCAGCTGGCGCACCGATCCCATCCACACTCTTGATCTGGACGACGCCCCAATGATGCTGCAGCGCAGCTTCGTTGCTGATGATCTCGGGATGCAGGATGTGGTAGACCATCACCTTCTCGGGCAATTGGTGTTCGGCCACCAGGCCGGCCAAGTAACCGGCCACCTCGTTCAGTTCCTCACCAGTTGTCGACCCGAAGCTCTGCATCGGCACTTGCCCGGGCGACATCGCCCATTCCGGATCGAGGGCCACACCGACGTCCGGCTCGATCAGGTAGCGCTCCAGCGCCACCAACTCGTCCAGAAAGCTCGACTGCCCTGGTTGGATGTCCAGCAGCAGGATGGCTCCGTTTGCCCGTGCGACCGACAGCCAGTAGTCGATGATCGCCGGATCGACGCGGGAACGCCACATGCCGTCCTCACCGGGGAACGGCTGGACGGTCGTGGTGATCAACTCCATCACGGGCATGATCTGCCGGTCACCGGCGTAAGGCGCACACTGTTCGAACAACTCGGGCATCCGGTCTTCGACCGCGCCGATCCCCAACCGGCCCTGGCCGGGTGCTCCCGGGTGACCGACGAAGCCGCACAGCCGATAAGCGGGCAGCAACTGGCGGCCGCCACCGGGCAGCTCCGGCAGCGGGGTGGGCGTTGGAGTCGGTGTCGGTGTGAGCGAGGCGCTGGTCGACGCCCCCGCAGTGGCCGTCGCCGCCGTGTCGGCTGCCGACTCGTTGCCGTCGGGGGCACCCGAGCAACCAGCGAGGACGCAGACGCCGGCCAGCATGGCCGCGAGGTTCTTGAACATGGGTCCCAGTACAACACACCGTGCGCCGGACCCCGCGAAGCTGAGACCATCGGGCATGCATGAGATGACCGAAATGGTATGCCAAGCCGTCCGGGCGATCCCGCCCGGGCGGGTGGCCACTTATGGCGACGTGGCGGAACTGGTCGGCTGCACCGCTCGGCAAGTCGGTCGGATCCTTGCCATCCACGGCGCGGATACGCCCTGGTGGCGCGTGGTGAACGCGTCTGGACGCCTGCCACCGCACCTCATGCCGGAGGCACGCCGACGTTGGGCCGCAGAGGGCATCAATGTCGAGCAGGACGCGGCTGGCGTCCCGCTGCGTCGCTACCGTGCCGAACCGAAACCGTGGGCCGACCGTGCGGGCCTAGCCGATGAGTACGATTGAGCGCGCCGAACCGGAATCAGCGGACCGCGCGAAGTTCGCAGACGAAGATCAGGGCCTCGTTGGGGCCGATAACACCGGGAATACCGTACCTGCCGTAGGCCTGGTCGGCGGGAATCAGCAGCTTGCGGCGTCCACCCACTCGCATGCCCTGCACGCCGTCGTCCCAGCCTTTGATGACCTGACCGAAGCCCAGTCGGAAGGACAATGGCTCGCCACGGTTGTAGGACGCGTCGAACTCCTTACCGGAGTCGAATCCCACGCCGACGTAGTCGACCAGTACGTTGGCGCCGCTGGTGGCCTCAAGTCCCTCGCCCACGACCTCGTCGACGATCTGTAGCTCGGTCGGGGCAGGCCCCTGCGGGACTTCGATAAAAGGCTTCTCGCTCATGCCTCGAGGCTACCCGAACCCAACCAGGTCAATGGATCGCGATCCGGTGCGGCATCCGCCGACGCCCGCTGCCCGACTCCGCCGTGAACCGGCCGGGGATGCGGGTCCCGCACAGCGAACAGCAACCCTGTTCATCCAGGGCATA
>JAAYVP010000043.1 GCA_012517115.1 Brooklawnia sp.
ACCGGGGCGCCGACGCCGCGCAGATGCAGCACCCAGCCGGCGATCGCCCTGGTGGCTCCCTTGGCAACCTGGCCCCGCTCGCTGAACGCCTTCACGTGCGGCACGATGCGGATCGGTTGCTTCTGAGTGCCGTCCATCGCGATCCGGGCCAACTGGTCCTTCATTTGCGGGTTGTTGAACCGGTCGATCAGAGCATCACGGTAGGCCTGCTTCTCGTCGTCGGGCAGCGGCACCTGCTGCACGGCGTCGTCCCAGTAGGCGTTGACCCAGCCACGCACCCGCTCGTCGTTGATCGCCTGGTAGACGGTCTCCAGCCCGAGAACCGGCGCGCAATAGGCCATCAGCGAGTGCGACCCGTTGAGCAGGTAGAGCTTACGCATCTCGTGCGGGCCGATCTCGTCGACGAACTTGGCGCCCATCGTCTCCCAAGCGGGACGGTCGGTCTTGAACTCGCCGGCCAGCACCCACTCGGCGAACGGTTCGGTGACCACCAGGCCGGGGTCCTCGATTCCGGTCAGCTCGGCGACCCGTGCCCGGTCTTCGTCGCTGGCGCGTGGGGTGATGCGGTCGACCATCGTCGTCACGAAGCCGACGTTCTGGTCGATCCAGGTCAGCAGAGTCGGGTCGACGTACTCGGCAGCCTGCCGGATGATGCGCTCGGCCATCTCGCCGTTCTCAGGCACGTTGTCGCACGGCACGAAGGTGATCGGCCCGGCGTCCGCGTTGCGGCGAGCCAGCAGACCACGAACGAACTTGGCCGGCCCGGTGAACACCGCGACGTCCAGGTCGCCGGCCTTCAGCTTGTCGAGGTCGGCTACCACATCCGGGTTGCCTAGGTCGAGGTTGCCCGCCTTGTCACGGCAGTAGCCGGCCTCGGTGATCGTGGAGGTGACGATGGCTACCTGCGGGTTGGCGAACAGCCGCGTCCACGATGCGATGTCGTGCGAGCGGTAGGACTCGCTGACCGAGCTGATCACCTCGACCTTGTCACCATCAGGGTGCTGAACGTCGAGTTGGTACAGGCCTTCCTGGGCGTCCAGCGCGTCATCACGGGGCGAGTCCTTCGGCTCCAAGGTGGTGCGGCCGGGGAAGCCGGCGATACCCCACTGGTCGGCGTCGGAGGCATGCTCGGTGTACCAGGCCTGGTGGGCGCGGGTGAAGTTACCGATGCCCAGGTGGATGATCCGCACCGGGGCGGCGGGACGGCCGTGCTCGGCACGGTTCAGGGTCTTGCTCACAGGTTGAACACCTTCTTCGGGTTGTCGTCGACCAGTTTGATCGCTTGGGCGATGGCTTCGTCCTCATCAAGGCGATGCACCGCGACGAGGTTCGCCAGATGGGCGGCGTCCAGGCGCCGCATCATGTCGTGACGCGCGGGAATGGAGCAGAACGCCCGGGTGTCGTCGATCATGCCGGAGATCCGGCTGAAGCCACCCATCTCGGTGACCGACTGCTTGAATCGCATGATCGACTCGGGTGCGTCGATGAACCACCAAGGCACACCGATGTAGAGCGAGCGGTAGAAGCCGGCCAACGGGGCAATCTCGCGGGAGTAGGTGTCTTCGTCGAGAGTGAAGAGGACCAGCTTGAGATTGGGATGATTGCCGAACGCATTCAACATCGGCCGCATGGCACGAGTGACCTCGACCGCATACGGAATGTCGCAGCCCACGTCGGCGCCGTATTGGCCGGCAGTCGCCGGATCGTGGTCGCGCAGCACGGCCGGATGCAAAGTCAAGGTGAGGCCGTCTTCGGTTGCCATTCGCACCTGGTCCATCAGCAGATGCCGGCGCAGCGCAGCCGCCTCTTCCACGTTGATCTCGCCGCGGCGGGCCTTGCCGTACAGCCGCTCGGCGGTGGCGGCGTCCAAGAAGTCGGCGATCAGGTCGGCGTGGGAGTGATCGGTGCTGACGGCACCCTTCGACTTGAAGTACGCCCGCCGGTTCTCCATGGCCGCGGTGTAGCCGGCCAACGTCGAGGTGTCCTCACCGGAGACCTCCGCCAATGTGTCGACCAACTGGTTCCAGTCGGCACGAGCCGGCTCAAGGTACTTGTCGGGACGGAAGGTAGGAGCCACTCGGTGTTTCGCGCTGAACGCGGCGTCGGCGGCAATAGCCTCGTGGTAATGCAGATCATCGGCCGGGTCGTCGGTGGTGGCGATGAATGAGATGTTGAACTGGTCCATCAGGGCCCGCGGACGATGGGTGTCGATCCACGCCTGAATGGTGTCGTAGATCTCGTCGGCTGTCTCGGCGCTGGGACGCTGGGTGACACCGAAGACACCGACCAACTGGTCGGTCATCCAGTACCGCATCGCGGTGCCGTTGTAGATGGGCCAATGCGAACAGAAAGTGCGCCACGCGTTGCGGTTGTCTTGTTCGGTCATGTCGGTACGAGAGACCGGGACACCGAGTGTCGACAGGTCAACCCCGTTGGCATGCATCAAGCGGTTGATGTAGTGATCAGGAGTGAGCAGGAGGCGCGTCGGGTTCTCGAAGGACTGATCCTCGGCGATCCATGCCGGCGGGACGTGACCGTGCGGCGAGATGATCGGGAGATTTCTGGTCTGCGCGTAGATCCGTCGGGCGATCCCGCGAACGGCTTCGTCAGCCGGGAACAGACGGTCGTCATTCAAGGTGAGTTCATGGGCCATGGGCACATTCTGGTCCATGACCACCCCAGTTGCACCTGATTGCCCGCGATTGCCGTCTGCTTGGCGCCAGTCGTCGACGGTTGGGGCCGCCATATTGTCGTAGAATGGGCCCCCGCAACGGTGCAACGCCCAGATCAGGAGTAGACATGTCAGTGCCCACAATCGGTGGCCCGGGCTACCACATCGGCATCGAGGAGTTCGAGGCTTTCGTCTCCGAGGAGATCGGCAAGGTCGCGCTTGAGGGCAAGAACCTCGTCCTCATCATCCCGGACGACACGCGGGGCTGCCCGATGCCTCGGATCCTGCGCGCGGTCTACAAGTCCGTGATCAACCGCGCCGCCAGCGTCAAGGCTGTCATCGCCCTGGGTACCCATGAATACATGGAACCCGACGAGATCGCGCTTTGGACCGCCGGTAGCCGGGACGCCAACCTGGCAGCCGAGTACCCCGGCATGCCCATCATCAACCACTTGTGGAAAGACCACGACGAGTTGGTCAGCGTTGGCCAGATCTCGGCGCAACGCATCAGCGAACTGTCTGGCGGCCGCCTTGAGAAGGGCTCCGACGTGCTGATCAATAAGAACGTCGTCGAGGCGGACGTCAAGATCATCGTCGGCCCGATCCTGCCGCATGAGGTCGTTGGCATCTCGGGTGGCAACAAGTACTTCATCCCGGGTTGCGCCGCCCATGAACTGATCGACATGACGCACTGGGTGGGCGCCCTGATCACTTCGGCGAAGATGATCGGCACCACTGGCATTACCCCGGTGCGCGCCATGATCAACGAGGGTGCCGCCATGGTGCCGGGCGAGAAGTATTGTCTCGCCTTCGTGGTGAAGGCCTACTCAGACGAGATCGAGTCGGCGTCCTTCGGTACCCCCGAAGGTGCCTGGGCCGAGCAGGCGAAGGTGACCGCACAGACCCACATCGAGTATGTCGCCGAGCCGTTCCCGAACGTCATCGCCGAAATTCCGCTGCGCTACCACGACATCTGGACGGCCGCGAAAGGCTTCTACAAGTCCGAGCCCGCAGTCGCCGACGGCGGAGAGGTCATCATCTACGCTCCGCACATTGAGGCTGTCTCCGAGGCCCATCCCGAGATCTACGAGATCGGCTACCACTGCCGTGACTACTACGTGAAGCAGTGGGACAAGTTCTCCGAGGTGCCGTGGGGCGTGCTGGCGCACTCCACGCACGGCCGGGGGGCCGGCACTTACGACGCCGAGACCGGCGTTGAGAACTGCCGCCTGCAGTTGACTTTCGCCACCGGCATCCCGAAGGAAGTCTGCGACTCCATCAACGTCGGCTTCCGCGACCCGGCGTCGATCCCCGCCCTGATGGCCGACCCGAACTTCCATGTTGTTAAGGACGCCGGCGAGGTGCTCTTCCGCCTCGAGTCGGAGCGCCCGGCCAAGTAGCAGCCGACGCAGCGCCGCGGCACGTCAGCGCCGCGGCGCTGACGTCGTCGACTCGCGGACGATCAGTCGCATCGGCAGCACCGACGGGGAGTCGGCAGTGGTCTCCGGCTCTTGGTCGTTGACCAGAGCGATGACGCTGCGGGCAGCCCGCTCGCCGAGCAGGCTGAGCGGCGCGGCTACGGTGGTCAGTCCCGGCGTGACCAGATCGGAGGCGAAGACGTTGTCGAAGCCGATGACCGACAGGTCGCTCGGGATCCTCATTCCGATGCCTTTGGCGGCACGCATGATTCCGATGCTGATCAGGTCGTTGTAGCAAACCACCGCGGTTACCCGCTTCTCGCGTACCTGTGGCAGCGCGCCAGCGCCGCCACGCACCGTGGGCGGGATCGGCCCGATCTTGGCCTCGGTGAGGTCGAGCTCGTAGCACCCCTCCCGGAAGGCCCGCCAGCGCGCCCCCTCGGCCCACGACGCAGTGGGGCCCGAAACGTACCCGATCCGCCGATGCCCGAGCTCGGCCAAGTGTTCGAGGGCCCGCCGCATGCCGCGGGCGTTATCAGTCAGCACGCTGGGTAGACCTGGCACCAGCCGGTTGAGGAAAACCGTCGGTGTCGACTTCGCGGCACCGCGCAGCACCGCGTCCGGCAACCGGGATGCGGCCACGATCATGCCGTCCAGCAGGGGCATGGTGCGGTCGAACAGACGTCGCTCGAGTTCTTCGTTCTCTTCCGAGTCGATCAGCATGATCGAATAGCCCTCGGCGACCGCGACGTGTTCGGCGCCACGAATGATGCTGAAGAAGTATGGATTCGTGATGTCGGTCAGTGCTACGCCGAGCAGCTTCGATTGCCGGAGGGCTTCGGCACGAGCCACGGTGGGCGCTCGGTAGCCCAGTTCGGCAGCCGCTTGGAGGATCCGGGCAGAGGTCTTGGCGCTGACCCGCCCCGGGCGGGAGAATGCACGCGAGACGGTCGAAGGGCTCACCCCGACCGCAGCCGCGACATCGTAGATCGTTGCAGGCTTGGCTGGGGGGGTTGGTTGCTCCACGCAGGTCACTTTAACCGGCTGGTGTGCAGGACGTCCCCAGATGCGAATTCTGCCGCCGATGGCTCCAGCCGGGGCTGCGTTTTCTCCCGGTTGAGCTCAACCAACCAGACAGAGGCCGTACCGTTGGAGACACAACCGGCAACCCCACCCCAAGTCACCGTCGATAGGAGGAACTATGCTCCATCCCGCCCACGTGGAAACGGACTGCCGGGCCATCGACGCCACCGACCTGGTCGTCGGTGAGCAGATGTGGAATTCCGCCGATTTCGCGACTTCTTCGGGCATCATGCGAGTGGGCGGAAACGAAGACGGTCCTTTTGCCCGTGATCGACAGCAGACGACCGCAGCGTACCGGCTGCGCGCTTGCTGGGCCGGCGGTCCGATCACGAAGCGGGGCTGATCGCACCCCCGACGATGCAAGACCCAGCAGCAGCAACAGAGCGAGCAACGGTTCAACACAACAAGGAGAACAATCCAATGTCGGAACAGAAGGCCAATATCGGCGTTGTTGGCATGGCGGTGATGGGATCGAATCTGGCCCGCAATCTCGCCCACCATGGCTACACCGTCGCCATCTACAACCGCACCTTCGCAAAGACCCAGCAGGTGCTGGCTGATCACGGCAGCGAAGGCAACTTCATCGGCAGTGAGACGGTTGAGGAGTTCGTCCAGTCGATCGCGCATCCCCGCTCGATCATCCTGATGGTGAAGGCTGGCGCTGCCACCGACGCCACTATCGCGGAATTGCTGCCCCACCTTGAGCAGGGCGACATCATCATGGACGGCGGCAACTCGTTCTTCCGTGACACCATCCGCCGCGAGAAAGAGATCGCAGACCAGGGCTTCCACTTCGTCGGCACCGGCATCTCGGGTGGCGAGTACGGCGCGCTCACCGGTCCGTCCATCATGCCGGGCGGTACCCCCGAGAGCTACCAGATTCTTGGGCCGATGCTCGAAGCGATCTCTGCACACGTCGGTGACGAACCCTGTTGCGCATGGATGGGCCCGAACGGCGCTGGCCACTTCGTGAAGATGATCCACAACGGCATCGAGTACTCCGACATGCAGGTCATCGGCGAGGCCTACGAACTGCTCACGGCGGCCGGCATCAGTACCGACGAAGCCGCTGCGATCTTCGCCAAATGGAACGAAGGTGAGCTGTCGAGCTACCTCATTGAGATCACTGCCGACATGCTGGCACAGAAGGACCCGAAGACCGGTGCCCCGCTGGTGCAGGTCATCAAAGACCGGGCAGGCATGAAGGGCACCGGCACCTGGACCGTCATGACGGCTCTGGAACTCGGCGTCCCGGTCAACGGCATCGCCGAGTCGGTCTTCGCTCGCGCACTGTCGAGCCACGACGACCTGCGGGCAGCAGCCGCCAACCTGGCCGGCCCTGATCGCGTCCTCCAGGTGCCCGACAAGGAGGCGTTC
>JAAYVP010000336.1 GCA_012517115.1 Brooklawnia sp.
CACGACCGAGACGATCAGAAAGACCAGCATCGCCAGCACGGTGATCACCGAACCGGTCTGCCAGATGAAGTTGTTGCCGCTGATGTCTCCAACCACGCGTGCCGCCATGCCGAGGTGCAGCATGAGCAGCGGCAACCACGAGATGGGTCGGTAAGGCAATGGCCGGCCGAGCACCGCGGGGAAGATGATCGGCGCGTGGGCCATGATCATCGACACGGCGAAGCCGAGGAAGGTGCCGTGGATGACGATGTCGTAGGCGGGTTGGGTGCCGGGGTAGCCGTGGACCAACCAGGTCAGCCCAGCAAGAGCGAGCCAGACGTAGCCGGCCAGAAGCGCGGCGGCGTTGTAACGGCGGAGCCCCTGTGTGCGGATGAATCGGCGGGCCACATCATCACGGACCAGCCACACCGCAAAGCCGAGCACGGCCAACCCGAAGGCGCGCATGCCGACGGGAGGCCACAGCATGCTGGCCAGGATCGCGGCGACTAGCGCGGCAGCCAGCGTCACCAGGCGTCCAGGCGCTCTGGGCCCCATGGTCAGCTGGGCCAACTCGGCCCGCTCGGCACCGATCGTGAGGACGATGAAGCCGGCGAGGAAGGTCAGCAGGTTCTCCACCCCGATCACCAGCCACAGCAACGCTGCGCACAGTGCCAGCACCGCGGACAGCACCTGGACGGCCACCATCGCGACCGGCGCCCGGCGCCACAGCGCCACGTAGACTGCGACGAAGAACGCGCAACCTTGCACCAGCAGCAGCTTGCCGAGCATCGCCGGGGCGCCAAGGATCAAGGCGAGGCTGCCGGAGGCGAGCACCGCGGGCGCCAAATAGCCCCAGACACGACCTAGCGACTGGGCACGTTCCAGGGCGATGACGGTGCCGAGGAAACCGAGCACCATCACGATGCCGTGGAGTCCCGGCAACCGATCGGAATCCACCGGCGCCCAGACCCCGACCAGCAACAGCGCGGCGTCCAGACCGGCGAGCAGGCAGGCGCCACCGAGCGCCAGCAGGACGAGGCGTCCGCGGGCGAGTCGTCGTCGCGGTGGCGTCTGCTGCTCTGCCAGGCCCGGCTGGATGCCGCCGATCGGAGACGCGTGCACTGGTTACTCGACGACGGCGCGCGTCTTGGTCAGCTTCAGACGCACCGCCTTCGGTGCCCGGTCGAGGTATTCCACCTCGACCGCGTCGCCATACAAGTCGCGCATCTGGCCGAGCAGCGGCAGCGGGTCGTGCGGGGCGATCAGCACCAGTGCCGCGCCCGGCTGCAGGCTGGCTAGCGCGCCCAGGATCGCACCGTGCCGGATCGCATGTGGCACCTCGCGGGCGTCCAGTTCGGGCAGAGCCTCGTTCTCGTGCCCACACTGGCAGCTGTGCTTTGCCTCGGTAACGGGAATGTCGGTGGTCGTCATGGGTATCTCCTGTCGTCGTCGCTGATTTTCTACATGTTCAGCCGAACTAAATCTAGTAGGCTGACACCATGGCAGGCAAGGCGGATCCCGGACCCGCCCCGGTCGCCCAAGACCGGGGCCAGCTTGGCGACGCCCGGCAACGGGTGCTTTCCTCGGTTGCCGACGCGGCCGACCGCGGCGTGACGGTAGCCGAAACTGCGGCCCTGCTGGGTGGCCACCCCAATCGCAGCCGAGCCCACCTGGAGGCACTGTTGGCTGACGGCCTGGTCGCCAGCGCACCCTGCAAGCCGAGCGGACGCGGCCGACCTGCGCTGCGCTATCGCATCACGGCCGCAGGCCGACGGGCGCTCGCCGGACGGACGGGCGGCGACTACCGGGGGCTCGCGCACGCGTTCGCAGCGCATTTGGCGGCGACCGGGAACGCAGACGAGGCGCGCGAGGTCGGCCGACTGTGGGCCGCCGAATTGGCCGAATGGGCAGGAGACGACGAACCGCCCTCCGACACCGGGGAACGGCTGCTGCGCCTGCTCGCCGACCTCGATTTCGGCCCCGCACCCGAAGCGGACGCGATCGTCCTGCGCACTTGCCCGTTCGTCGAGGAGGCCCGCGAGCTACCGACCGTGATCTGCGGCGTCCACCAAGGCTTGATCGACGGGGCGCTTGAGTCGTGGGGCCAGCCGGCGCGAGCCAAGCTGCAACCATTTAGCGGGCCGGGTGCCTGCCGGCTCCGCCTGGGTGCCTGACGACTCGACCGCTCTGCCCGGCTGCGCGGGTCAAGGGTGCCGGCTGGCTGGCTGTTCTGCCGACCCGGTGTCAAGCAAGCTGG
>JAAYVP010000337.1 GCA_012517115.1 Brooklawnia sp.
ACTGCCCTACGGCGTGGCAGTGGCCGTCTTCGGAGGGTTGTCGCCGCTGGTGGCGACAGCCCTGCACGATGCCGGCCGGTTCCACATCTTCCTAGCCGGAGTGGTCGTGTTATGCCTGGCCACGGCGTTGGTCTACTGGCGCATGCCCGAGACCAAAGATCTGCCACTCTAGAAGCGGTTGGACCACCGCGGCGTTTGCCCGTTGGGCAGCCAGACGAGCTTGATTCCTAGTTGCGGCGGTGTGGCGCATGCGCCGTCATCGTGGTGTCCTTGCTTGCTGGGTTGTGGCGAACCAGTACGAAGGGCATCGTCCGAGGGGTTGTCGATGCCCTTCGCGCGTTGATTGCCGGGCGGATCGATGATCATGGTGTGGCGGGGGTGGGTAATGGCTTACAAGGTGGAATAGGCCAGACGCGCACAACGGAGGCATAGAATGGTTTGCCACCTGCCACCCCCGCGTTCGGCGGCCGACGTCACCCAGGAGGTAGCCGTGACCCAGCGACCCCTCCAGATCACGATCATGAACGACTATGAACTCGTCGTGGCTGGGGTCATCGCGATGCTCAAGCCATATGCCGATCGGGTCGGCGTCGTCGAGGTGGACGCGCACGAGCGACCCGCCTTGCCGGTCGACATCGTGTTGTTCGACACTTTCGGATCGACGTCTTCGTTGACCGCGGTGGTGAAGCACATTGAACGTCACTGCCTGGCCGACCGGGTGGTGCTGTACACGTGGGAGCCCACCCCGCAGGCCGTGTCTGCAGCCCGCAGCGCTGGCATCAACGCTCTGATCTCAAAGGCTCTGCCCGCTTCCGAGTTGGTGGAGGCACTCGAACAGATCCACCAAGCGTCCGGGTTCGTCGTCCGCAGCGATCCGGCCGGTCCAGTCGACGAACTGGGGTCCCAGCCAAACCGGTGCCATGATTGGCCCGGCAGCACCGCCCAGTTATCGATGCGTGAGGCTGAAATGGTTGCCCTGATCTGCCAGGGCAAGTCGAACTCCGACATCGCCCAGCAGACGTCGCTGAGCCCGAATTCGGTGAAGGCCTACATTCGCAGTGCCTACCGCAAGATGGGGGTCACCACCCGCGCTCAGGCAGTGGCCTGGGGCATCTCCCATGGATTCCTGCCTCAACCATGCCGACTCCATCTTGCAGACCCGTGAACCGCACCACGACGACCAGCAGACCGGCGTCCGCAATGGCGGGTAGCGTAAACGGCTGAAGCTTCCTCCGGTGAGTGTCTTCGGCGCCGTGGCTGCAGTTGGTCGGGGTCTTGTTCACAATGGTGTTGTGTGCGGGCAGCAGCCGGTTCGCGAGGAACACCTTGTGGATCTGCCATCAGGTCGCTCTTTTTCGCTATCGGTGCGACTAGGTTCTGCGGTCGATGAGACTGGCTCTGCTGTGACGTGGCGAAGCATCACGACTGCTGGTCTGCGACCGATGACTTCAGGTTGGGTCTTCCCGGCAGCGGAGGCAGCATAATGTCGACACTGTCGAAGATCGGCGCAGTCTGCGAAGTCGGCATCGTCACCTTCGCCCTTGTGCCCTTCGTGACTTTGGGTGTGTACTGGCTGTTCCCGCTCTTCGAGAAATGGCAGACCGATGTGCTGGGCTTCCCGTTCCCGGTCTTCGTTACCAGCGAAGTGACGATGGCTTGGGGGTTCTGGACCATCTTCAGCGGGCTGGTCTTCGGTTTCGTGCGCGAGAAGAGCGGCGGCATCCTCGCCCCGGCGCTGTTGCACGGACTTCCGCAAGCGATCGCGTCGGTTGCGCTGTTGGCCTTGTGAACATGGTTGTCAGCACTGGAATGGAGGAGTTCAGATGAGACCACCGCCCGGGACGCGTCAACATGCGCCGCTGACACCGACGGCGCAGCTGCTCATGTTCACATTCCGTGCCTGGCTGATCGAGATCCCGGTGGCCGCGTTCAATGCCTTCGTCCTGATGGACCTCGTTTATGCGCCCCGTTTCGGTGCGCTAGTGGCCCACCAGATCGGCATGTCTACACGGATCGCGATCATCGTGCTGTTCGCGTACTTCATTGCCTACTTCGCCCGTGAATACAGCGCCAGGAGTCTGCTGCTGGCCGGGGTGTTCTGGATGACGCTGTGGCTGCTTTTCGAGTGGGGCGGCAGCCTGCTCATCGGCCGCCCGGTCCAGGAGATCCTCGTCGGCTGGCACGTGGAGCACGGCTACATGTGGCCCTACGTCCTCGTTTCCTACCTGCTTGCCCCCCTGCTGGTCGGATTGGCACTGCACCCCGCGAGGCCTATCAAACCAGCGTGATGATCGTCAGACCACAAACTGGTTCGGGACGTGGCGGTTCGCCAGGGCTCCCGTCTGGCTGACGCGTCTCGGCTCAATCGGCGACTGCGTAACGCTTGGTGAAGTTGGCCAGCAAGCGGTGTTGGGAGCCGTCCACGCCGGACGCCTTGGCCATCGCCACCAACTCCTCCAACTCGTCGGGGCGGAAGTAGCCGGCGTGCTGGTAGATGCGCATCCGCTCGGCGAGGTCGTCGGCGTCCAACTCGGGGTGGAACTGCGTCACGTACACGTTGGCGCCCACCCGGTACATCTGGACGGGGCAGGCCTCGCCGGTCGCCAGTAGCTCAACCCCGTTCGGGACGCCGTTGCTGCCCTCTTTGTGCCCGACGAACGCCTCGAAACTACCGGGAACACCCTCGAGCAGCGGATCTGCGCGGCCGGCGGGCGTGACGGTGATCGTCGTCGCCCCGACCGGCTCACCGTAGGTCCGGTCGACAAGCCCGCCGAGGTGGGCGGTCATGGTGCCGATGCCGTAGCACAATCCCAGGAACGGCAGGTCACGCGTCACGATCACGTCGAGGAGTTGGCTCAGGTCGTCCTCGACGCGCTGTTGCAGGGGTGACTTGTCGGCGTCCGAGACATTGAACGCACTGCCGCCGAGGAAGATGCCCGCGAAGGAGTCGAGATCGAGGTCGAGGTCGGTCAGCGGGGCAGCCTCCAGCCGCACGTGCACCAGGTCGTCGGGATGCAGGCCGGCGTGTCGGGCCACCGACTCGTACTCAGCCTGGGCTGCGCGGTCGTTGTCGCGAGTGCTGATCAGCAGGAAGGGTTTCACGAGCGCAGATTACTTGGAGCGTCCGCCCCTGTCTCGTCGGCGAGCAGGCCGACCACGGTACGCAGGTCTGCCGACCGCTCGAACTCGCGCCGCATCCGCGCATAGGCAGGCCCGGTATTCGCCAACTCCGCGCAGACGCTCAATTCGGCCTCACAACCCAGTCGACGTGCGTACGGCCCCAGTCTGTCCAGCCAGCCGTGCAGGCTGTCTCGCAACGGCAGGACGCGCGGTCCCGCGTCAGGGTTGATGATCTCCGCCTCCACCCCGTAGCGGGCAGCCCGCCACTTGTTCTCTTGCAGGAACCACGGCGCCAGCAGCGGCGGGCGACGTCCGTCGTCCAACTCGGCGGACAACCACGCCGCAGCGCACTGGGTGAGGGCGGTAATCGCTCCCAGCTCTGCCAGAGTCGGCACCGAGTCGCTCAACCGGTTCTCGATGGTGCCGAACGAGGACGGCCGCACGTCCCACCGGATCTCGCCCAGCCGCGAGATCATGCCGACGTCTTCGAGGTCGGTGACGTAGGTCTGGAACTCCTCCCAGCTCTGCATCGGGATCGGCAGGCCGTTGGTGTGCAACTGCTGGAAGAGCATCGTGCGGTTGGACGCGAAGCTGGTGTCGTCTGACTGCCAATACGGGGACGAACCGGCCAGCGCGATGAAGAAGGGCGCCAGCGTGGCCAGCCCGGCGGTGATCGGCAACGCCTTCGCCGAGTCGTCAACCCCGACATGCACGTGGGTGCCCATAGTCACCATCTGGCGGCCCCACCAGCCGTTCTCGTCGGCCACCACCTGGTAGCGCTCGACCTCGAAGTGCGACTGGGCAGCGGCGATGCTGAACGGGTGTGCGCCCACCCCCAGCGGCACCACGTCTTCGCCCAGCAGGTTGCGTAACGTGGCCAGACTGGCGCCGAGGTCGCCCATCGCGTCCGCCACCCGTAGATGGACGCCGCTGACCAATTCGACCATGCACGTGAGGTATTCGCGTCGGATAGGCCCGCTGTCGGGGTCTTCGACGCGGTCGAGCAGACGGGGCGCAGCTGGCGTCAACTGCCCGGTGGTCGCATCGACCAGGGCGAGTTCCCACTCCACCCCGATCGAAGCGGGGTCGGTGGGTGTGAACGCGAGTTTCATGTGCCGAGAGTACGGCTTGCGGCAGGTGTGCAAAAGTGCCGCCGGGCTACCAACTCCAGAAGGCGTCGCAGGGTCCGCTGACGGGTTGGCCGCCATGCCAGAGAGGTCCCGTCCATAAGCCAAGACACCTTGAGACATATCGGCTGACTGTTGCTACCTTGCCTGTTAGTTGCCTCGTCCCGATGGGCGGGGTGGTTGGCGGAATTGGACTCCCGCAAGTGGCTGGTTGACATCGATGACGGACTCAGTGAGAAGGACGGGTACCTACTGGCACTTGTCCAGGACACCGCTGGCGGAACGCTGATCGAGATCCCTGCGGAGATCGAGCCGCTACGCGACTTGTTGTGTAGCGTCCATCACGCTGCTTCCTGTGGCTGATAGCTGAGTCGCAGTCACTCGAAACGGTGAGGTGATCGATCGCGAGGCTGCTCCGGCAGCCGGGCCTTTCGGCCGTCACCGGCGGACCAGCAGGAGATCGTGCCGATTTCCGGCCGTCTGCGCAGGGAATCCGGCGCGGTCTTGTTCTGCGTTGCTCCCCAATTGGGTTAGCCGGAGGCCATTCGGCAGCAGATCTCCGTGGACATCCTCGCCACCCTGGTGGCCGTTCGTCAGCCCAATTGAGTTGTGGGCCATCAGTAGCCGAACAAATCCCACTGAATTCCGTATCAGGTCCGCCAGGTATGGAGGGAAGGCCCAATGAACAAGATCATCAGAATCATAGCTAGCTGTCTCGCAGCAGTCTCGGTGCTGACCGCGACAGGCTGCAGTTCCAGCCCCAGCAAGCCAGCCGACGCCGGAGGAACTGCCCTCGTAGTGGTGACCGGCAACCACGAGGGCAACCCCGCACCCGCGGTGACCGACTTCCTCGCGCCCGTCGTTGAGCGCGCACTCTGGAGCGAACAGGTCGCGGTCGTCACCGGCGACGGGGCTCCGGCCAAGTTATCCGAGGAAGAACTGCGTCTTGACAAGCTTGGCGGCACTCGCGCGGGCAATGAGGCGGTGGTGAAGCGCAACGCTAAGCGCTTGGGCGCTGCGCTCGTCCTGTCACCGCGCACCGACGGTGCTGACACTTGGAAGAGCATCGACAAGGCGGCGAGTGTACTCAGCAGCACTACCGGCGCCGAGGAGCGCATCATTGTTGTGCTCGACAACGGTCTGGCAGACCGCGGTGTCTTGAACTTCGCCCAGCCCGGCTCTCTTGAGATGGACCCCACCTCGGCGGTCGACCAACTGCGCGACAAGGGGCTGCTGCTGGACCTGCAAGGCATCACTGTCTACTTGTCGGGTTTGGGCTCCAGCGTCGAGCCGCAGGCACCGCTCAGCCCCAGGGCCCGGACCAGGCTCACCGAAATCTGGGTCCAGGCGCTCGAGGCCTCCTCCGCCACAGTCATAGTCGACCCAACTCCACGCGACGGAGCCTCGGTTGACACCGCTGGCAAGCGCGTCCGCCCCACGCCCGTGCCTGATGAGATCGGCGTCGTCCCACCCGAACCCTGTCAGTCCAGCGAGACCGTCTTCGACGGCCGCAGCGCCGTGACGTTCATTGGCGACCTGGACGTGTTCGTTGACCCGGACGCCGCCCACGCCGCACTACAGCCACTCGCTCAGTGGTTGAGCGCCGACCCCGATCGCACCGCGCACCTGCGTGGGACGACCGCAGGCGCACGTACCGAGGACGAGCGGCGTGCCCTCGGCTTGGACCGTGCCGAGGCGGTGGCTGCCTACCTCAGGTCACAGGGGGTGCTTGCCGGACAACTGACAACCGAGGGGGTTGGCACGGACTTTCCCGAGTACATCCCCGATCGACTCCCTGACGGGACGCTGGACGAGTCGATAGCGCCCAGCAACCGCTCGATCCGGGTGCTGTTGACCGATCCCTGCTGAAGAGGGCCGAACACAATCGGATCGCAAACGTGGTCTAGGTGGGGCCTGTCCCCCACCAAGACCACTGGACGAAGGAAGACATCATGAATGCCACCAAGTTCCCCGCTGCGACCACCATTGCGCAAGCGGTCCCCGGTTTCCAACGGCTGCCTGCCGCGCCGCTGCGATATCCGCTGCTCACCCGCATCGGCGACTGGTTCGCCGGCACCCGCGACCGGGCGTTCGTGATCGCCGACAGTGAGGTCGACACGCCCAGGCTGCAGGCGCTGCGTCACGAGTTCGCAACCCGGCTCGAGCATGAGCGTCGTGACACCTTGGCGCTCATCGCCGTGCTGGACGAACGACTCGCCGAATTGCGCGCGGGGCTGTCCGCAGCCCAATCCGGGCTGACCGCAGCCGAGGCTGAGGGCGCAGCCTTGGAGCACGATGCCGTCGACGACCGGCCGGTGACCTTCTCGGAGATCCACGACGCCGCCGACCACCGTCTCGCACGCAGGGCCCGGCAGCGCAGTGCGCGAAGGGCCGCAGCCGGTCAACGTCAGCAGGCTGCCCGTGAGGCGATCGACCGGGCTCAAAGTGACATCGAACGAACCACTGCCGCCCGTCAGTCGCACTGGACCCTGATGCTCGTCAGGTGCCACTACATCGTCGCATTGGGCAACCGCCGAGCCGCCACCTATACGCGATCCTTGACCCGCCGCCTCGGTGGCCGAGTGATGACGCCGACGTTGCAGGCTCCGGATTGGCTGGCCGAGCAGCAGCTTCCGGCGTTCGCCGCGCCCACCTACTCCATGCCTACACCTGTCGCGGTCCTCCGCACTGTCTGAACTACGAGGAGCAATCACCATGGCCCGCAATGACCGTTCAACACGCGCTGCAGCACCAGCCAGCGTTGGCTTCCTCGACCGCCTGCTGCGACGGAGTCCGACCACCTTCATCGCCGGCTATGACGCCATCAAGCCGTTCGACTACCCACGGCCGGATGCCGAGATGATCTGGAGCCGACTACAGGCAACCATCGACGAGTTGGCTGCGTGTGGCGCCCTCGATGATGCTCACCACGACGTCATTGATCGAGTCGCACATGAGGAGCTCAATGTCTGGCGAGCCGAGATACAACAGCACCAAGCCACCCGTTTGAGCATCCTGGAGCAGCTTGTGGCTCAAGGCGTCGAACACAAGGCCCGCTTGTTGCAGAAACTCGTCCGCCCTCGCCGCAAGCACCGGACGGCACTTGCCAGCTATATCGCGGTCTGGGAGTCGTTGACCGGTTTGCCCTATCCGGCCGACCCGGCGCGTCCGGTTAGGGCGGTGACTGTGCCTGCCACACCAGAGCAGATCTCGAAGGCGAGTTGAAGCATGACCGTCCCGCAACAGTCTGAACCGTCGCAGACCGCAGTGATCTACCGGCCGGGGCTCGGCTTCGCCGCTTTCCCACAACGTCACAGGGGCCCTTCGCCGCGTCTGCTGATGCTGCTTGGCCTGCCGCTGCTGGCGGCATTGCTCATCGTCCCGCTGATTCTCGGGCTTCGGCCGCCGACTTCGCTGGATGAGGCTGTGCTGTCGGGGGCACGCGGGCCGGGCTGCCTGCGGCTCGTGCTCGCGTCCGACCACTCGGGCTCGATGACTGAACTGCAGGCGGCTCGTGACCAGGCGATCAGACAGTTGTTCGCCTGGGCTCCACGCAACCTGCGATCGAACGACGAGATCGCTGTGGTGACCTTCGCAGGGCACGCCACGACGACTCTCCAGCCCACCGCGGTCGAAGAGCTTCAACTCCCTGACGCCGCGACACCCGACCCGACGAACACCCGGCTGCTCCCGGTGCTCGACCAGGTCACGACGTTTTCGGCCACCCGCTGCCGAACCGCGCTGGTGGTGATGGGTGACGGCCGCTTCTCCGACCTGCCAACCGACGATGCCTCCGGCACTCAGGCTCTCTACAGCGCCGGTGTCGACGAGGTAGCGCTGCTGGTGCCCGGACGCACAGACACCCCCGAAGACTGGCAGCGGGTCTTCCCCAGCGCGCCTGCCCAGGTCTTCGACGGTCGCAGTCCGGAGGCCACCGGTCTGGTCATCGCCGAGCAACTCGCTCGCTGGACCGGCCAGGGGCTGACCCGCTCCACTCGACCCTCCACCCGTTGAGACGGAAGGAAGAATGATGAACCCGACCTACTCCAACCAAGCCGAAGCGGCCATCGCGTTGTCGACCGGTGAGACCGATCAGGAACGCGGCTACGCTCCCCCACCCGGGATGGCCCTGCAATACTTCCCGACTGTGCCGTTCCTGATGCTGCTGCTCGGCGTCTTCGCACTTGGTGGCGACATCTTGTTCGGTAAGGCTCTGTTCGATGTCGCCGCGAACCAGGGCGAGACCGGTTCGTGGGTGATCGCCATCTCGGTCACCTTGGCCAGCACCTTGGGCGCCGTCGCAGCCGGCACCCAGCTGCGCAACGCCAGACGCACCGGTTTCTGGGTCTTCGGCGCCTTGTGGCTGGCCACCGGTCTGACCATCGCGGCGCTTCGGGGCTCGCTATGGGTCTTCACAGACGATCCGGAATCTCGCGCTGGAGACTTCGTCATCGCTGCCGCGATGTTGGCGGTCTACCTGGTGGCAGGCGCCGACATCATCGTCCAATCCAGCAAGCTTGCCGACCGCAGGTACCTGGCACTGTGGGGCAGCCGATTCGAGATGTGGGTGGCGGCACGACGGCTGGCCACCCTTGAGGCGCAGGCAACTCGTACCGACGAGGTGCTCGCCCGGCTGGGACGTGACTGCGAACAGCTCGATGACGAGGTCCGCGTTGAGAACGAATGGCTCGATGCCATCGGTGAGACGCTGAAGCAAAGGGCGCGGCTGCGTGTCGCGCTGCACCTGAGTGACCCCGCCGCCACCAGCCTGTACCGAGCAGGCACTTGGCCTCAATCGGATCGTGCTGTTGCCAGTCGCGAAGCGGAGTGACATCGGCGGCGTCCGGCGATCGAAGCGCCGGACGCCGATCCCTTCTGATCAGGCAGTATGGTCAGTCAAGGTTGGAGGGACGATGACATCGACATTGCGGTCGACCGATGAAATGTGGCGACCAGTGGAGCGCTTGCTCTTGGAGAAGCGCAGCAGCCTGCTCGGCATGCTGGGCTCTTTCGGCAACGAACTGGCCGAGGACGCCCTGCAAGAGGCGAGCGTCAAGGCCTACGTCATGGTGCGGAAGGCGACCACCCCGCAGGAGCAGGCCCAGGTTGCCAGCCG
>JAAYVP010000338.1 GCA_012517115.1 Brooklawnia sp.
AACGCCTTGAGCAGCGCCTCGTTCTGGCGGGGGTACAGGAACGTGATCAGGGTGGCCCCTGGGCGCATCGATTCGAGCTCATCTACGCTCGGCTCGTTGACGGCGAGGACGATATCTGACCCCCAAACCTCGGCGGTGGTGCCGATGCGCGCACCGGTGACCTCGTACGCCTCGTCCGGCAGTGAGGCCCGCTGGCCCGCACCACTTTCTACGACTACCGAGTAACCCAGTTTGGTCAGCTGCGGTACCGATATCGGTGTAGCGGCGACGCGATTCTCACCCGGCAGGGATTCCCGTGGAATACCGATCTGCATGGTGGTCAGCTTAACGATGACCACGCCGGCTATCGAACCGGGGTCACCCGGGTGACAACCGATTCAGGCCGGGCGCTGCCAGATGGCGAGGTACCGCCACCCCGGGATGCGGCGGAACTCAACTCCGGGCAGGATCCGGTCGATCGCGAGTCGCGTCTGCCGCCAGCTCAAGGCGGCCGGCAGCTTCGTGTCTTCCGGCTCCCACGCGCTGGTGCCGACGCGGGTGATCGACTCGGCGACCAGGTCCCGCACGGCCCACCCCAGGTCAGCGAGACCTCCGTCCTTGGCGGTGTCGAGGACGACCAGCAGGCCACCGGGTTTGGCCACCCGCCGCATCTCGACAAGCGCGAGCTCCATCCGCGTCTGGTGCAGCACCTCGACGCTGACCACTGCGTCGAACGAGTCGTCGGCGAACGGCAGGCCCGTCGCGTCCCCCAGCATGAAGTGGGTACCTGCGCTGTCCGGCGGCAACACAGCCGGATCGCGATCGACTCCGATCACCTGGTGACCCCGACCGGCCAGGTACCGCACGAGCGTCCCCTCGCCGCACCCGACATCTAAGATGACGTGCCGACCCTCGACGAGGTCGGCGATCTTTGGGTAATGCCGGGTGTTGTGGTTCCACTGCTGCGCGAACGGGTGCTCTTTCGGCATTGCCTCACCCTAGGCGACGCCCTGTCGGTCCGCGGCCGGGATCACGGTGTTGGCGGTTGGGGCATAGAGTGGACCGCCGGATCCTCCGATCAGTTAGGAAGGTGCATAATGGCTGACCAGCTCGAATTTCTGAACGGGGTCGCGAAGCTGCATGCGTTCTACACCGAGCACGTTCGGATGCTGGCGCACGCCTACGGATTGTCCGACGAGCAAGCCGCCAAGTTGCTCGACGGCTTCGGCTACTACAACGTGGCCCGGGCGATCCTGCACCCGCCGAAGGTAGACATCACCCCGGCCGAGGCATGGGAGGCCGAAGGAGGCAATCGGCCTTGACCGACGCCCCGCTGCGCTTCCGGACGCCCGACTGGGTTCGCGGCGTCCTTTTCGACCTGGACGACACCTTGAGCGACTACGCGTCCACCCGTGACGCCGCGGTACTGCAATGGACCAGTGGCATGGCTGGCTGGGAACTCGACTCGGCCGCCACCGTCGCCCGGTGGGCCAAGCTTGAGGTCGAATGGTTCGCCCGCTACGCCAACGGCGAGTTGACTCTGTTACAGCAGCGGGCCGGGCGGGTGCGTGACTTTCTGCCCGGCGCCGCAGGCTGGCACGATACGCGGGCGATCGCGGAGTTCGACCGGTTGCGCAGCATCTACGAGGCCAACTGGCGGCCGTTCCCGGACGCCCGGGACGCCTTGCAACGCGCGCTCGCTTCTGGGCGTCCGGTGGGTGTCCTGACCAACGGTGAGGTGAGCTACCAGGCCCGGAAACTGCGCGAACTAGGTCTGGCCGACGAGCGGGTACTGCTGCTTGCCAGCAGTGAGCTGCCGGCTGCCAAGCCGGATGTGCGCGCCTTCATAGCGGCCTGCGAACGCCTCGGGGCTGCTCCCGACCAGACGCTGATGATCGGCGACAACCCGTTGACCGATGTGGCCGGCGGCGTGGCGGCCGGCCTGCTGGTCTGTCATCTTTGCCGCAATGACCAGCCTCCGGCCAGCGAAACGTGGGTGCGGACGCTGGCCGAGATCGACTTCTGAGCATGGCAGCGAGATCAGCGTCGCGTACGGATGCGGCGTCGTCGGCCGGTTGCCTGGGCCCCAGGCGCAACGTAGTCTCAGAACCTCCAGCGAGGTAATCGATGCTCAGAAGGGTTGCGGCGGCATGCGCGATGGCTCTACTGCTGACGGCCTGCCAGGCCCCCAGCCGAGGCGATTCTGAACCTGCCATCATCACCACCGCGACCACCTCAACGGTCGAGCAGCGCGGGGCGGCCGATGCGCAAGCGCCGCCCGCGTCAGTGATCAGTTGTGAGTTCCCCGATGTCCCCGCCGCCCGACAGCTCGCCGAGCAGATGGTGGCCAACGAGTCGCTGATCGCGTCGACCGCCGCCAGCACGGTCGCCTTCGCGGTCTACGACCACACCACCGGTGTCATCTGTCAACGCAACGCGGCGACGGTCTTCGAGGCTGCCAGCGTCATCAAGGTGTCGACGGTGGCGGCCCGGCTCTGGCAGTCGGAGAATGGCGGGCCCGAACTCTCAGAGGAGGAGCGCTGGCTCGCTGAGTTAGCCATCACAGTCTCAGACAACGACGCCCAACAGTATCTGTGGGAATCGTTGGGTGGTGCCCCGGCGATCGCCGAGTTCTTCGCCGCTGCCGGTATGACCTCGACCACCCCACGCTTCCGCGACGAAGATTGGGGCCTGACCGAGGTCACCGCAGGCGACCAGCTACGGCTGGTTCGACTCCTAGTCGAGGGCAGTTTGCTGAGTCGAGCAAACAGCGACTATCTGCTCGATCTGATGCGCAGTGTCGACCCGGAGCAGGCCTGGGGTGTCAGCAGCGGCGCTCCCGAAGGCGCCGAAGTGATGCTCAAGAACGGCTGGCTGGACGACCCGTTGCCCTGCGACGATACCGCGGAGTCCTGCGACGTCACTTGGACCAACAACTCCATCGGGTACATCCGCTCGCCAACCGCCTCCTACTCAATGGCGGTGTTCTCCTCGGGAAACCCGAGCCTGGAGGACGGCCAGGCGCTAGTAAACGAGGTAGCCGCCGAGATCGCCGCCACCATCCAGGGCCGTTGACCCGCCGCTGCCTCACCGCAGAGCGAATCACCGCCGACGGTGGCAGTTTGCAGGACAAAGACCGGCTGAGCTGTCAACGGGACCTGGGAGTGTGCATTGACGCGGACGCGGTCTGGGCCATGTTTGGTGACTTGTTGCCTTGGATCCGTGTTTGATTACGGGTTTCTCTGTGTTGGGTTCGGGAGTTTGCGCACTAGCTCGTCTGTGCCGTTACCGCCAAGTCAACACCGGCGACCACACGATGACCTGCTGCCTGACGACTCCAACGGCTCCTCGCAACCGTCCCT
>JAAYVP010000339.1 GCA_012517115.1 Brooklawnia sp.
GGAACAGCGTGCCGAGGCTCGGGGCGAGGTGCCGGAGTCGGCGCCGACGCCGGAAGTCACCATCGGCGCTGCGGAGCAGAGCAAGGCCAAGCAGTGGCTCCACGCGTTGGGCGGAACCGCCAACGTCGTCAAGGTAGAGCCGGTCGCCGAGACCAGGATTCGGGTCGAGGTGGCTGATTCTTCCGCGGTTGACTCCGAGGCATTGCAGGAGGCCGGTCTGGCCGGGGCGGTTCAGGTCGGCCCCACCACCTGGCATTTGGTGGCGGGCTTCGAGTCCACCGATTACGCCCTGGCGATGAGCCGCGACCTGGCGACGGCAGCTTCCTGACTGCCGCCGCCGCGTCCCCAGGTTTGCGGCCGCTCCCTCGGGAACTCCGGGTGGAGCGGCCGCATCGCGTTTTCCGATGCCGCTCTATGCGCGCCTCTTCCGAAACTCCTAGAGTCACGAATACTGTTCTCGGTATGGATCCGATCCGTAACCCCTACGCCCCGGGCGCCGGGCAGCGTCCCCCCGAACTCGCTGGCCGCGATGAGCAGCTTCGGGCTTTCGACGTAGTGCTGGAACGCATCGCGCGGGGGCGCCCCGAACGGTCGATCATCCTGACCGGGCTGCGCGGCGTCGGCAAGACCGTGCTGCTGAATGCGCTGCGGTCGGCCGCGGTACGGGCTGGCTGGGGTAGCGGTAAATTTGAGGCTCGACCCGACCAGGGCATTCGCCGTCCGATGGGTGCCGCACTGCACACCGCAGTGCGCGAGCTCGCCCACCCAGACGCTGCTGCCACGCTCGGGACCATCCGCTCGTTCATCGAACGGGACGCCGGGCCTCGCGCGAAACTGGCCGAACGCTGGAACCCGGGCATCACAGCACCACCCACGGTGGGTAGGGCGGATTCCGGTGACATCGAGATCGACCTGGTCGAGTTGTTCTCCGATGTCGGCGGGCTGGCCGCCGATAAGGGGGTTGGTGTGGCGGTCTGCATCGACGAGATGCAAGACCTGCGTCCGGAGGATCTGTCCGCGATGTGTGCGGCTTGCCACGAGATCAGTCAGCAACGGCTGCCGCTGATCGTCGTCGGTGCTGGACTGCCGCACCTGCCGACGCTGCTCAGCGCATCCAAGAGCTATTCGGAGCGGCTGTTCAGCTACCAGCGGATCGACCGGCTCGACCAGGCGGCCGCCGACCTGGCGCTGCAGGTGCCGGCCAACGACGAAGACGCCGAGTTCACCTCCGAAGCGCTGGCGGCCATGTACCGGGTGACCAGCGGATACCCCTATTTCATTCAGGCCTACGGCAAGGTGGCCTGGGACCTCGCTCCCGCCTCCCCGATCACCGGCGACGACGTAGCCGTGGCGATTCCGGAGGCCGAGGCGGAACTGGCGGTGGGCTTTTTCGGCAGTCGCTACGAGCGGGCGACACCGGCGGAACGTGAGTACCTGCGAGCGATGGCAGACCTGGGTGCCCTCGACGAGCTGGACGACCCGGGGGTCGGCGTCCTGACCAGTTCGGTGGCCGAGCACCTGGGCCGGACGCCACAGTCGCTGTCGCCCGCCCGGGACGCCCTGCTGAAGAAGGGCCTGGTCTACGCATGCGAACGTGGCCGGGTGGCGTTCACCGTTCCCCACTTCGGTCGGTACCTGCGCACCCAAGCTGTTTGAGAAGTGGCCGGTCTCATCGTGCGGAAGTATCGCGAGACGCCTTCAGACGTCCTCTAACGTGGCGGTCATCCCAGCGCACGGAGGTCATCTTGATCCGCAAGCAGACGAACGACGACGGCCTGATCACCGTGACGTTCATCCTGCCGTCCAACGTCGTCGGCGCGCCCATCAGCGTGGTCGGCAACTTCAATGAGTGGCAGCCCTACCGGCACCCGCTGATCCGGCGACCGGATGGCACGTTGAGCACTGCCGTGGTCTGCCACCCCGGAACCACTCTGTACTTCCGTTATCTCGGCAGCGACGGGAGCTGGTTCGACGACATGGACGCCGACGAGATCAACGACCAGGGCGGCGTCCTGCTCGTCTGACAGGAGGAATGCGACCATGGCAGATCTTGAACTGCGCCACAATGCTGGCGCCTTTCGCTATGAGGCGTGGGAAGGCAGTGAACTGGTCAGTCAGATCGACTACTTCGTCGACGGCGATGTGCTGACTATCACCCACACCGGGACGCCGCCGCGGCACCGTCATCGTGGCTTGGCGAGCCAGTTGACCGGGTTCACTCTTGACGACCTGCGCGCGAGCGGACGCAAGGTTTTGCCGCTGTGCCCGTTCACCGCCTCGTACATTGCAAGTCATCCGCAATACCAAGACCTCGTCGCGCGGAACTGAGGCCCGGCA
>JAAYVP010000340.1 GCA_012517115.1 Brooklawnia sp.
AGTCTCTTGACACGCTCGGACCGCCCACTGGCGATAGCCGCCAGAGCCCCTTCGTGGACCAATTCACCGAGCGGCCAGGCTGCGAAGAAGTCGCCCCGCACGCCCCGATACCACGCTTCCAGGGCATCGAGGCTAGCGATGTAGGTGAGATTGCGTTCTAAGAGCCGCGGCAACTGCCGGTAGGAGTGTTTGGCCACCGGACGGGTGATGCCAGGTGCGGGCCGCGGGACCACCAGCATGCCGTCGTCATTGACATCGCCCCGCAAAACCGAACCAGCCGCGACCACCGTGCCGTATCCGGTCCGGACCGGGCCTACTGCACCGCCCTGGCCACCGAGAAAGATGGCGGGCTGGTCGAGCATGACGCCACGGGGCACATCACCGAACAGGGACGCAGTCGTCTTGTTGCCGTCCGGAGTGAAGTTGAAATGGATGTAGGACGAACCCACCTCGCTGTGATCGGCACGGCTCGTCCCGCCCGACATCAAGCAGTCGCAGAAGTTGATCAGGCTGCCGAGTGTGACAAACGGGAAGAGGATGGTCTGCTTGAGCCCAACGCAGTGCGCACCGCCCGATTCCTCCTCAAGCAGGCTGCCTTCCCGGACGTGGGCGGCCAGGCCCATGTTGGCGCGGTCGAGGAAGACCGCCTTGGCGAAGAAGCCGCCTTTGAGTTCGACATCCCGCCCGAGTTGGCAGTTCTCTACGGTCACCGGTCCTTCGGCGCCCAGTGTGCTGCCTGCTCCGATCACGGTCTTCGCGCCCCGGATGCGACAGCCGGCGTGGATGGTGACGTTGTCGCCCGAGATTCGGCGGGGATCGACATCGGCGGCGACTTCGAGGCTGCCAGGGTTGGGTATCCGGACCCCTTTGTCGAGCAACGCTGCCACGATTGAAGTGTCATGCGGGGTGGTGGTGGTCATTTGGATCCTCACTGCTCCGGGCCACGCGGTGGAGCGGTCGCATTCTATCGCGAGCGAACAGTCCGGACGATGGCAGGTGTGCATTCATGGCGAGTGACGATGTGAGGAGCACTCGAGGAATCCGGTACAGTAGGGACGCACCGTTGCGCGGTGCGCGCGGACGTAGCTCAATGGTAGAGCCCCAGTCTTCCAAACTGGCTACGCGGGTTCGATTCCCGTCGTCCGCTCCAAACAGAGCAGCGGCTCTCGGTGCCCGGGCTGATTGGCCGCTCTTAACCGTGCTGGTTAGAATCAAACGGTTAGCGCAGGGCGCGATGCGTCCTGTCCCGCAATCAGCCAGGAGACCAAGTGCCCAGCACACTCGAGCAGCTGAGCCCCACCAGGGCGAAGCTCACCATCGACATGCCCTTCGCCGAACTTGAGCCGGCAATCGCCGCGTCCTACAAGGAAATCGCTAACCAGGTGAATATCCCTGGTTTCCGCAAGGGCAAGGTGCCGGCGCGGCTCATCGACCAGCGATTCGGGCGGGGCACCGTGCTGCAGGAGGCGATCAACTCCGTGCTGCCCCAGGCCTACGGTGAAGCAGTGCAGGAGCACGATCTGCGTCCGCTGGGTCAGCCTGACATCGACATCAGCGAGCTCAACGACGGCACCAACGTGGTCTTCACCGCCGAGGTCGACATCCGGCCCGACTTCGAGCTACCTGACCTGTCCGAGGTAGTGATCGAAGTACCGGTCGCGCAGGTTACCGATGAAGACGTCGAGGAACGCCTCAACTTGTTGCGCGAGCGGTTCGCAACCCTCACAGACGTGGAGCGGGCTGCCGCCACCGGTGACGTGGTCACCATCAATTTGACTGCGCGCCAGGATGGCAAGGTGCTTGAGGACGCCGAGGCGTCCGATGTGCCCTACAAGCTGGGCGCCGGCGGCATGCTCGACGGCTTGGACGAGGCCTTGGCCGGCATGCAGGCGGGCGAGACGAAGAAGTTCACCTCCACCTTGGTGGGTGGGCCAAACCGTGGCGAGGACGCCGAGGTCGAGGTCGAGGTCGTCAAGGTCCAGGAACAGGAGTTGCCTGACGTCGACAACGAGTTCGCACAGTTGGTCAGCGAGTTCGACACCGCCGAAGAGATGCTGGCTGACCTGCGCGACAACCTGGAGCGGATGAGTCGCATCGACCAGGCGAACCATGCCCGTGAGTTGGTTCTGCAGGCTGTCCTGGAACGCACCGAGTTCGAACTGCCCGAGGCGCTGGTGGCTCACGAGCAGCAGACTCGCCGCGACTCCATCGAGCAGCAGCTGACCCGGTCGGGGCTCACCCTCGACCAGTACCTTGCCGAGGCCGAAGACGAAGAGGCCGAGACCGTCGACGAGTTCTGGGCGAACGTCGACAAGCGCGTGATTGAGGGGATTCGCTCGCAGATCATCCTCGACAAGTACGCCGAGGACGCCGACTTGCAGGTCAGCCAGCAGGAACTGACCGAGCTGATCTTCGCCAAGGCACAGCAGAACGGTTCCTCACCCGAGCAGGAACTGCAGCACATGATGGAGCACGACCACGCCGCCGAGTGGATGGGCGAGGTACGCCGCGGTAAGGCGTTGGGTGAGCTGGTGGCCGCGGTCAAGCTCACCGACACCGCGGGCACGATCATCGACCTGAGCCGGCTGCAGCCGAACGGCACGCTCGCCGTCGAGTTGGACGACGCGGAGTTCGTCGACGAGGAGTCCGCTGAGGCGCCTGGCGTGC
>JAAYVP010000341.1 GCA_012517115.1 Brooklawnia sp.
CACCCATTCCGATCGGATCTCGAACCTGGCGGCATCGGTGGACATGTTGAGTCTGGTGAGTCAGGTCGGTGACTGGTGGCCGGAGAACGCTACGGCGTGGCCTGCAATCGTCTGAGGGCGTCAGACCGGCGGGCGGCGACTTCCTTCTCGTCCAAGACCTGCTCCCTTTCCTGCAAGGCCGGATCGGGATGGTCGGAGATGATCCCGTCCACCCCGTCGCGGAACAAGTCCCGTATTTCCTCGGGGACCTGAACCGTCCACACCAAAACCACTGCCCGCCTGCCCAGGCCGAGTTCTTGTGTGGTCAGCCGACCACCAGGGACTGGAATTCGCGCACCGGTATCGACATCGTGGCACTCGATGAAAGCGGCAGCGTGCCCGACTGGCCCAACGCCTGCCACGACACAGCCCAACCCGCCGTCGCGGTAATCGTGTAGTCGCCGCGACGCACAAAGGTATGCCCACAATCAGGCGACGACACCAAAGGACCCACATGCACCGGACGCGGACGCATCTGATCACAGACACTGGAAGTACCGTCACCCCAATCGAAACGGACACTACCCCGACTCGCCCGCAGCACAATGTCAATGCCCTGCTCGGTGACCGTCGAATTAACCGGGCCAGGATCATCAGCCCAAACCCACAACGGCAAACCGACCGCCGACACCCCCCACTGATTGTCCGACGGATGCGGACTGACCACAATCGACGGCGGCGGCACCGACAACCGCGCCACCGCCTGCGCCGCCAACACGGCCGGATCAACCGTCACCGCACCATCCACGACAGGACCCGGTAACGCAACGTCATAACACACCTGAACCCGGTCAGACCCACCCGGAAGCCCAGCATTCACAGTCAGACACAACTGCTGACCACCAGCAGCATCAGTCACCAACGAGTACTTCGCCCACGGATTCGGCCCAGATGCCCCACCACCCCCACCAACATCATCACCGGACGGCACCTGGACCTGCGCGCCACCCGTCAACACCTGCGTGCTGGCCGAAACCTGAGCCTCATTGCCGACGGTATTGGCGTTGACAACGCCGATCGGGCCCAGCCAGCCGCCGCTTTCAGCAGCCGCCTGCGCGGGGAGTGCAAGGCTGTATAGCAGCGCGATCATGACACTCGGCGCTGCTCTCAGGAGATGGGGCACTTCTCGACTTCGCTTCCTTGTGTCGCGGAGAACAGCTTCAGATCTCCATCCACGTGTTTGAAGAAGTAACTCCGGTGAAATAAGCGAGCAGACGAGACGAGACTCCCGCTCGCATCTACAGCAGCTACTGTCTGAAGACAGCTTTCAAGTGCAACCTCCGAACCGCCCTGGCTGACGCCTGGTTGTGGCCGCAGGATCAGGCCTGCAGATTCACCATCTGCCCCTTTCCAACCCAGCTCCCAATACTGCTGCACACCCACCCGGCTCCAAGTCAGATAGGGGTCCGCCAGCAGTGTCTCAAGCTCGGCGGGGTAGCTGCCCGGCCCCTGCCGGATCGCCTCCTCCTCAAGCTGGGTCGCGCGTCGCACAACCCGCTCCGCCTCCGCATACAACGCGTTCATATCAAAAGTGGGAGTGGGCGTCACAGACACCGACACGAGCGCGCTGGGCGTCGGAGACGGCGAGGACCCGCCAGGACCACCAGACGCGCATCCAGCCAACGCCACCGCAACCAAAGGACCAACAAGCAAACCAAACAAACGCCGCATTGGACGCCGACCTCCGGGGGTGAGAACTCGACCGACAACAACGCGAATCATGCCACCCCAGCAAGACGCCACCAACACGCGCCCGAGGACTGTGCACAACTCCCAACGCCGAGCCTGGCCACTGAGATGGTGATTTGGCCCTGTCCGGAGCGGCTGTGCTACGCTGACCAAGCTGATCCCGCGAGGGATCGAAATGCGCGAGTGGCGGAATGGCAGACGCGCTGGCTTCAGGTGCCAGTGCCCTATACGGGCGTGGAGGTTCAACTCCTCTCTCGCGCACCACGATGGTTGGTCCCCTGACTACCTCAAATACCAACTGACAAGGGCTTCGGCCCTTCTCAGTGGTGGACTCTCATGGACATTGAGGGCCTCCAGAGGCCTCTCATTCCCCACGATGGCGGTCAATGTCGGGCGTGCCTGCCCGTGACCGGGTATCGCGCAAAACCGGGCGCCAACGTGCCTGGCCATCGGTCCGATGATGGTCCGCTGCCATCGGCGTCCTCAGCCACGTATCGGCTTGTCTGGGGTGCCCGCCTCAACGACCAGCGTCGGTCGACTACGTAGTCTTTGACTAAGCCCAAGAAAGTGACGAGTTCAGCGACGCAGAGCCGGAGGGGTATTGCGGCGATTCAGCGGGCCGTGACGACTGAACTCGGCTGGATCTTCCGTGAGCAGCCGACCGAGGACTATGGCATCGACGCACAGATCGAGTTGGTCGAGAGGGGTGCGGCGACGGGTCGGCTGATCGCGGCACAGATCAAGTCCGGCGCGAGCTACTTCAGCAACGCTCACCCGGACGGCTGGTGGTTCCGACTGGACAAGGACGACCTTGAATATTGGCTTGATCATGCTCTGCCGGTTCTCGTCCTGCTCTACAACCCTGAAACAGACAAGGCGTACTGGGAAGCCGTGAATCACCACACCATCGTCACCGGAAGACGTGGGGGGAAGAAGCTCCTGGTCCCCAAGGCTCAGCAGCTCGGCCGCGCATCACATGGGGCTCTGGCCAAGGCTGCGGCTGGCAAGCCCGAAGAACTCCGCCTTCGGCAGCTTCGTCTGGCCCTTCCTTGGATGAGACGGCTGCAGAGCGGGCGGCGCATCCTCCTCGAAGCTGACGAGTGGGTGAACAAGATGTCAGGGCGAGGTGACATTCAGATCATCTCGGTTGATGAGGCCAACGAGGACCGTGAGGAGTTGGGCGCCTGGTACATCATGGTTGGCTTGCGCCCTTACGAGGAAGTGCTGCCCACTTTGGTGCCGTGGGCCGATGTTGTGCTTCATCAAGAAACCTACGACGAGGCCGACGAGGACGCCTGGGAGTCGGAGTGCGTCTACTACGACAGTGAGGGTGACCGGATGGTGTCCGAGACCTACGAGGACTGGCTGATGGGCCAAGTACGGGACGGTCGGCTCCGGCCCTACGCCAACGGTGCCGGTGAGGTGGATTTCTGGCGCCTCGAGTTGATTCTCAATGAGCTCGGCAGGGGATTCCTCGCGATGGAGGCATTCCTTCAAGGCGATGGCTGGATAGTGACGCCGCAGGGCGATGGGGACTAGGCAAGACCGGACCAGGCAGACAGTCGCCTGCGTCAACATCCGGCGAGAGTCAACGGGGCGGGAACGACGAGACTGAAGTGATCTCAGCGTCGAGAACGGCCAGCTCCGCATCCACCGCAGGGGGTCGTCAAAGTCGTGTTTCATGTTGTCAGGAGTAGGTTGACGGTTCGTTCGAGGTGTCTGGAGTGATACCGGCAGGCTTCGGCGATGTTGTCCCAGCCGGCCAGGCGGAGCAAGGTGATGGCGAGGTTGCGCATCGAGGCCATGACGGCTGGGCCGTTGCCGGTGCGTAGTTGTTGACGGTCCTCGCCGTGGGAGACATCACGCACCCAGTGAAGCCTGTTTTCTACGTGCCAGTGACCCTGGATCCAGTCGGCAACCTGCTCGGGTTGGGCTTGGAGCATCGATTTCGAGCACAGCAGGAACACAACCTCGGTGTGGCGTTTGCCGTTGATGGTGCGGGTCCGTCGGATCCGGAGCACCTGCCTGGTGCCGGGGTAGTCGATCCAGGCCGGGGGCCTCGACGGCCTGGACGGTGCGCCGGCCCCTTCGGCCGTGACTGCGATCGACCCGGCTGGCGGAGGGCACATCCTTCCAGGGCAGGTCCTTCAACGCCTTCAACAGTTTCGGGTTGTTGGCTTTGACGATGAGGACGTAGTCGCCCCCGGCTTCGGTGATGAACTTGGCGGTGCGGGTTTGGGTATGGAGAGCATCAGCGGTCACGACCACATCGTTGAGGTCCTCCGGATCCAGACCCAGCCTGCGCGCTGGGAGCATGCCGCGACGAGCCAGCCGTCCGGGCCGGAGCCGAGCGTGACCCTCTCACCGACGACAGCACCGACCTTGAGTCGCTGAGTCCTGCTCCGCCCTGCGACTCCAGCGACGGGCTCGCCAGCCTCCTCGCGCTTTGTCTGGAGTCGCGCGTGAGGGACGCAGGGTCGTGGTCTCGCCAACTGCCGATGGCCGAGAGATCACGCTCATGCCCAGAGTCGGACGCCGAGCGACGAAGTGCGACTTCGTCCGACTCTGCCGGCAGGCGCGCGCTTCCCTCCTGGCGCAAGTAGAGCCATAATGGCTCCATGCCGAACATTCAGATCAAGGACGTGCCCGAGGACACCCACGCGGTACTGCGGCAGCGGGCGAGCGCGGCGCACCAGTCGCTGCAGGAATACCTGCGCTCGAGGCTGATCGCGGAGGCGGCCCGGCCGACCGTAGACGAGGTGCTGACCCGTGCCGGCAGCCGGGCAGGCGGGTCGCTGCCTTTGGCCGAAGCGGTGAATGTATTGCGGTTCGACCGTGCTCGTCATTGATGCCAGCGTCCTGGCCGTCGGACTACTCGACGACGGCCCGGACGGCGACAATGTCCGGGAGCGGCTGCTCGGTGAAGAGCTCGCCGCGCCGGCACTGATCGACCTCGAGGTGGCCTCGGTCTGGGGCGGCCTGGCCCGCGCCGGGCACCTCGATCCGCGTCGGGCCGGACTTGCGCTGGATGACCTGCAGGACCTGCCGATCCAACGCGTCGAGCACACCCCGCTGCTGCCACGCTGCTGGGAGCTGCGCGACAACCTCACCATCTACGATGCCGCCTACGTCGCCCTGGCCGAAGCACTTCCGGCCACCCTGCTGACCGGCGATCGGCGGCTCGCCAGATCCACCGGCCCCCGCTGCACCATCGAGGTCATCAAGACGCACCGCTGAATGCGCGGTCATGGCCCCCGGTGCGCGACGGTAAGCCTGCCGGCTGGGCATCAGAGTGCCCCGAGGCCGTCGCTGCCGGACGGACAGAACCCGGTCAGGCGCGTTGAACGTCACGGGATACACATTCGATGGCAGGGCGTGCAGACAGAACCTGAGCGCATCCTCCCCGCTCGATTATCAGGGAGCGCTGCAACCTGGTGGGGCTCACCCGACTGCGCATGACGTCACACACGCAGTGCAGCAGCTCGGTGCCGTGGTGCGCCACGTCGACTCTGGCGAGGGTCGGTGCCGGTGGTCGGGGGGAATCGCGATGTGAGCGAGATAGTCGTACCCGGACCGCCCACGATCCACAGCAGCCGCTTCCCACCCACGCCCCACCGAATGAAAGCCATCTGATTCGGGAACATCCCGACCACCGGCTTCGGCATCGCGTTCTCCCGGGACCGAACCTAGGCAAGATAGCCGGCCGTCAAGGCGGCGCCGGCACCGCCCGCTCCAAGTGCGAGCGTGGTTCCTCGACGCATGATGGACCTCCCAGCGAATCCACCGAGCCCGTCTCCATCCGGTCTAGCACCTGCCTGGGCGGCACGCCTCGCTGACCCAGCCCGCGCTTTGCCGGGCGCCTCCGAGAGCCGGGAGTCCCCCAGCGAGCCGTGGATGTCGTGGCCCCTTCCGGGCCCGGATCAAACCGCTGAAGCAGCCCGACTTTCCACTCCGGCCTTGATGGCCGCCAGTATGCCGTGCAAGTTCTTCGCCATGACTCCGGCACTGACCGTTTCGAAGAGGTTCGCCAGCCAACTGAGGTGCTCCACGAGTATCTCCAGAGTCAGCTTCGTGCCGCCGCCCTCGGCTTCGAACCGCAACGTGAAGATCGGGGCGTTGGCCACCTCCTTCGACCGTCCCGCAAAGCGCACCTTCACGTGTGCCTTGCTGACGATCCGCTCGTCGGGAACAACCTCGGTGTACTCGCGCACGACCTGCTCGACCATCAGCCCCTTCACGAACCTGGCCTCGATGTGTGCCGAGGTGCCGACGCCGTTCTCTGTCTTGACCACGTCGGTCACCTTCAGTTCTGGCCACCCCTCGAAGACATGCCGCGGATCGCGGCAGTACTCGAAGACGTCGTGCACGGACGCGTCAATCACGATCGCGTAGCTCCGCGTGAAATCGGTCATGACCGGCCCTCCTTCCGGCAGTGCCGGGGGACGATTCCCCTTGACTCAAGCCTAGACCCGCAGTCGATCGAAAGCGCCACCGGGCGTGCGCAGGCCCACCCGGATCCCGAACGGGCCTGCCCATACCTCAACGCGAGAACATCCGGAACTGCCGCGATGAGAGCGCTCTGGGTTGCGCACCCCGTCGGGATTCGCGGACGTCAGCACGGACCCGGTGGGGAATATGACTGGTGTCCCGATCATATGATTGGTAGGTTGGTCGTATGAGGTTTGATGTGGCGTTCGGGGGTCTGATCCCCGGCGCGTCGGGGGCGGTGCTCGCCGTGCTGTTGCGGACGGGCTCTGGGTTGACCGGTCGTCAAGTGCACGGGTTGGTCCGTGACCGGTTCAGCTTGTGGTCGGTCCAGCAGGCGCTCGCCTCCCTTGTGGGGCTCGGTGTGGTGGAGAGCCAAACGGTGGGTCGCGCGCTGGTCCATACGATCAACGAGGACCATTACGCGATCCAGCCCCTGCGTGTCCTGCTCGATCCTTTCGCCGCCTTGCGGGAGGTGGTCCAGCGTTCGGTCGGGTCGAGTGTCGTGGCGGTGGTCCTGTTCGGCTCGGTGGCCCGGGGCGACGCAACGGCAGACAGTGACGTTGACCTGGTGGTCCTCGCCTCCTCGGAATGGGAGGGGCGTTCGGACCTGGAGGACGCGGTGCGTGGGCGGCTCGGCAACGACTGCGATGTGCTTGTGTTCACGCCGGAGGAATTCGGGCGGCTGGCGGCCAGCGGCGATGAGCCGGTCGTCGCCCAGATCTTGGCTGACGGGGTCGTTCTGTTCGGGTCGCTCCCGCAGGCCACGGTTGGTGTGGCGTGATGGCAACGCTCGAACACCGCAATCACGCTCGGAGCTTCCTCAGGAAGGCCGAGGAGTACCTGGCTTCCGCGGAGGCCAATCTGGCCGCGGAGCGCTTCACGGTGGCTGCCGGGGATGCCATCCACGCCGGCATTTGCGCCAAGGACGCCATCGTCACTGAACTCACCGGCACGACGGTCAAGGGCAAGGGCCACGCTCTCGCCGCGAAGGAGCTACGGCGAGCGCTGGGGCAGCGACCGGACGCCGCGGGCGCCGAGAAGGGACTCCGTGAACTGGTGTCGAGCAAGGCTGACGTCGAGTACGGCGTCACGATCATCGCGGGTGTGAAGGCTGAGGCGTTGGTCCGCAGGGCACGGAGCCTGGTCGATCTCGCCGTCCGCATCGTCCGCCTCAACGAGTGACCGCCACCGCGGTTGCGCCACTGGGGCTTGCAGGTGCTGCCCGGCAACGCGCGTTTCGGTGCCTGACGGTCCGTCTTGGCGGGCCCCGGGAGTGCTGCACCCCTGGGCTAACCTGATGATCGCCGCCGAACGCAGAGCGCGCCTTGGTGGAACGACTCGATTCCCCACGCATTCCCCACGGCAAGGTGACGACATGGCGAAGAACCATCGTATGCGCTTGTCAGAGGGTCATTCGGACGGGCGAGCAGAGAGGTTCAACTCCTCTCTCGCGCACCACGATGTATGATCCCCTGACTACATCAAATCCCCTCTGACAAGGACTTCGGTCCTTCTCAGGGGTGGACTCACATGGACACGGATGGCCTTCAGAGGCCTCCCATTTCCCACGTATTCCCCACGGTTCCCCACGTATTCCCCACGACATCCGTGGCGTGGGGGACGCCGTCGGCGTCGCCCACTGTCCACCCGACCGTCCTTCGGCCCGTTACGGAGTGTGACGGGAGAGGCGCACCATGGGTAGACCACGGGCCAAGGTCAAGCGCGGCTTCGGCGAGGTCGGCCAGCTGCCGAGCGGCCGGTACCGGGCGCGCTACACCGGCCCCGACGGCGGCCGGCACAGTGCTCCGATCACCTTCGTCGCCAGGATCGACGCCGAGGGGTGGCTGGTCGACCAGGAACGAATGATCGTCGCGGCGAGTGGGAACCGCCGGCACGTCAGCTCCGGGAGGCTCAGGAAGCACCCCTGCGGCTGGGTGAGTACGCCGCCACCGTGGTGGCCCGTCGCCGGATTCGACCCGGCACGGCGGCGCTGTATGCGAAGCTCCTCCGCTTGACCATCCTTCCCGCGTTTGCGAAGCGGCCGCTGGCCGAGATCACCGCCGCAGAGATCTCCACCTGGTACGCCGGGATGCGCACGACGCCCACCCAACAGGCCAACGCCTACGGGCTGCTCAAGTCGATCTTCAAAGAGGCTGTCGAGGAGCGGCTCGTGGAGGTGAGCCCGTGCCGGGTCAAGGCGGGCACCCAGAAGGAACGCGCGCGTGAGATCGAGGTGCTCACGGTCGACCAGCTCAACCGCTACCTGGCTGCCGTGCCCGAGGCGCGGCGGGTTCCGTTGTTGCTGGCGGGGTGGTGCGGGTTGCGCTCCGGCGAGGTCCGCGGGCTCCGGGTGCGTGACCTGGATCTGGACCTCGGCGTCGTCCACGTCCGCCAGGCAGTCGTGCGACTCAAGGGGCAGCTCCTGATCGGCCCACCCAAGACGGCTGCGGGGGTGAGGTCGGTATCCATCCCTCCCCACCTCTTGCCGGCGTTGCGGGAGTGGGCCTCGCGGCAGCCGATGCGTGAGCGGGAGGCGTTGCTGTTCCCGGCCAGGGACGGGCACTCCCCGCTCAACGACAGCGTGCTGCGGGTCGCCCACAACAAGGGCAAGGCGGCCATCGACATGCCCGGCCTGACGGTGCATGGGCTACGCCACACGAGTGCGACGCTGGCTGCGCAATTGGGAGCCACCCTGGCCGAGCTTCAGGCCCGGATCGGGCACAGCACGCCGAACATGGCCATGCGATAGCAGTACGTCGCTGCAGAACGTGACGCCCAGCTTGCTGCCCGGATGTCCGCGTTTGCAACTGGCCGAGCGACCGCCGCTGTGTGATCTCACATGCGCGTGCGTGTCACTGTTAGGCATGGTCGCGGTACGCTCGTCGGACCCACGGAAGCGAGCGTCGCCAGTGCTCGAAGTCGGACGGCAGGGCGCTCGAAGTCGAGACGCCGGGATGTGCCGCGTGAGGTGATGCGCTCAGCGCGACCCAGCGCGAAGTGAGCGTCCAGCCGGTGTTCGCCCCGGCCCGCGACACTGTGCGACAAGTTGTCGGACCCTGTTCGTACCCAAGGAGTGACCACTAGCCCGACTGGCTCGGGAGGAACAGGGGAACGAGATGGCGGTACTTAGCAAGCAGTTCAAGGATGCGTTGGCGGCGATTTAGCCCGGTGCCGACGCCACGAATGCAGCAGAGGCCCACGCTGCGGTCCGGGATGTCCTCGGCGGAGACGTCGATCTGTCCGGCTGGGGGCTGCACACCCTCCTCATCGGCTCCTACAAGCGCGAGGTGTCCATCCGAAGGGTCAAGGACGTGGACGTCTTCTGTGAGCTGCCGGACCTACCAGACGACCACGACCCGCAGGGCCTGCTCGACAAGTTCGCTGGGATCCTCACGGACGAGTACGGCAAGCGCGTGTCCAAGAACGACCGATCGGTGAAGGTGGACTTCCCCGACTTCGACATGCATGTTGATGTCGTTCCCGCCCGCATTGCCGACGACGCCTGGGAGATCCCAGACAGGGATGGCGGCTGGGAGAAGACCCACCCAGTGAAGTTCGGCGAGCTCACCACATCCCGCAACCTCGATCACGACGGCAACTACGTCCGTGCAGTGAAGCTGCTCCGGCAGACCCGTCGTGCCCTCCTCGGTGACGCCAAGCCCGGTGGCCTGTTCGTGGAAGTCGCTGCCTACCAAGCGTTCGACGACATACCGGTTGCCAGTTCGGAGGAGTCGCCCGGCTCCATGGCGGAGTACTACACCGTGGCGTTGGAGAAGATGGTTCCTCTCATTCGAGACCATGCCGATGGGACTGGCCCCCTGATGAATCCTGCGCTCCCGAGCCAGGAGCTGCACGTCCGCGCCACCCAGGGCGAGCTCGACTCGCTAGCTGACGAGTGGGAGAAGGCAGCGGCCGATGCCCGCGCGGCCCTTAAGACCGACGACGAGCAGGAAGCAGGGCGCCTCTTCCAGCGGCTGCTGGGATCGAACACCGACGGCGACGACGTTTTCACCGTTCCGGCAGCGTCGGCTTCAGCCGCTGCGGCCCTCTCGCAAGGCCACCGCAAGCTCCCGAGCGGGGAATCGCCCACCTTCGCATGACCCACTCCACCGCGGACTACGTCAACGCCGCTGTTCGGCAGTTCGATGAAGAAATGAACCGGGTCGGTTTCCGAACCCGGCGGTGTGGGGAGCACGTCGGCGACTGGGAGTGGAGCGGTCGCGTTGGTCCCGCAGGAGAATCGGTGACCATCACGCTCGACGACCATTATCCGTTCTCAGCCCCACTCGTGGCCCTGCCTGACTGGAAAGGCCGGTCGGACTGGCACCAGACTGCCAGCGTCCCGTTTACGAAGCGCATCGATCGAGGGCGGTACGGGTTCCTACCTGCCTTGGCTCCAGAAATGCAGCCTGAGGCACTCGCGCAAGAGCAGTAGACCCGCAGCCTGCCCGAGCTGATCGGATGGGAGCCCTGAACGATGTCGCACATCGCAGGCGAGCCCGAGCTGCCCCGCACCGAAGGGCTTCGCTGGGGCAGCATTGGGGGCTGTCCATCCAACGCCTACGCCCACAACTCGCTAGCCGCGGTGTGCGAGGGTCGTCTGGCGGCTGGTGGTCACCCGAGAACGAGCGCACCAGACTGCCGTACGGTGCGCGAGGGCAGCCTGGCGCCAGAACCTTCTTGCGCTCGACCGGCCTTCAGGGTGGGTCAGGAGGCTAGTCCGGCCCGGTTCATGGCCGACATCAGGGCGGGGCGACGGCGGTAAGCCTCGCGCAAGCGGATGATCTCAGCGTCCGCCTCGGCTCGGTGGCCTGCCGTGTCGTAGAGGGCGCGAGCTCTCACGAGGAGGTCGACGATGGCCGGGTACCGCTTGGAGTCCGGTGTGGTGAGGGACTCCAGCACCTGAGCGAGACACAGGCGGGCTGCCCGAAGTGGGAAACCGTCTTCGGAGGCGTCCACGAGTTCGCGCCACGCGTGGCCCGCGCCGAAGGCGTCCGCCGCCTCCCACGCGTGCGAGACGTTCCCGTCGGCGAGGTGGAGCCGGACGAGGTGGGCGCCTCCGCTGCTGCGTGCCCGCTGCGTGCCCTGCTCGAACGCCCACGTGCGTTGTTCATCCTGGCGCCCGCACCGTTCCGCCACGGAACTCAGCAACCGGAACGCGTCCACGCTGAGGTCGCGGTCGAACAGTGTCCGCGCTATCGCGAGGGCGGCGTCCGGACGCCCACCGTCCAGGTAGGCGTCGACGGCGTCCTCGACGGGCACGATGGTTGGTCCCGCCCGCCAGGCGACGTCCACGCAGCCCTGGGTGACGGCTCGGTCCAGCCACGCGAGGATGTCAGCCGGCCGTCCGGCGTCACGCAGCCGGCGGAAGATCTCCCGGTAGTACGGGCGGTCACCTCCGGACAACAGGGCGACCGCCCGTTCGACGTCGCCGTCGTGGTCGGCCAGTTCCAGCAGCATGCGGTCGATCTCGGTGCGATCGGGGTCTGCTGCCGGTCCACCGCCGCCCAGCGTCGCGACACCCGCGCGGTAGGCGTCCCAGGCGGGCTCGTCGAACGCGTGGGCCACGGCGTCCAACGTGAGCGACGGCCAGCCGCCGTACTCGACCCGGAAGCCGACCACCCAGCGGGCCAGGCTGACCGGGTCCGGGTGGCCTGCGACGGCGCGCCCGAGCAGCGCCGACGCCCGTTCGGCCACCTCAAGCAGGGCGTCGGCGTTGTCGGCGTCCCGTGCCAGGTCGCCGAGCCGGGTGAGTAGGTGCTGGAGTACTCGTCTCACCAGGGGGTGGGCGCCGTCGTCGAGGTGCCGCGCCAGTTCGTCGACGGCCTCCTCGACCGCTTGGATGCCGTCGTCGACGTCTTCGTAGAAGGGGTCGTGGTAGTCGAGGTCGACACCGGCCAGCGCAGCGTCGACGGCCGCCAGGAGTTCGGAGGCCGTCGGTTCGTCCCCGGGTGTGGCGCGCAACTGCAGCGAGCGCATCGCCTCGGGGCTGTACGCCGCCATCTCGAGCACCAGCGACTGCAGCGCATCATGGTCCATCGAGCGCAGGAACCGCTCGACGTCCGGCGTCACCGGATACCGCACGCCGCCGGACCCGATCACGTTCTTCACCCGCTGATTATCGCGAATGGTCGGGGCGTGGCCGACGCAGTCCGCGTCGCTTCCGTGAAGTGAAGAGGCGGACTTCGCGCGCAATGGCACATCTCGCGTCTCTGTCAAACGTGTCGGGGGCTACGCGGGGAAACGCGCGGCCGACTAGGTGCTTTGGTCGGTGTCGGCCGCGTCGCAGGTCCCGGTCGGATGCCCAGGAGCCCTGTGGACTACGAAAGGAACAACGTCCGATTGGTGATCTTCCCGCATAACCGCGCGGAAGGACCACGGCAATGAACATCACCGAGATGTTGGGCTTGCAGGACGAACGGTTGGAGTCCGTGCTCGCGGAACACTGGGCGACTTGGGTCGCCATCGAACCCCGGCTGGGCGTCGTCGCCGACCCCAATCGGCTCGACGCTTGGCGGCGAGCGGCTGAACCCGCGCTGGCCAACGACGTCCTTCTGGGTCTGGCTCGGTTGGCGGCGCTCGATGGGGCGGACGACCGGGATGCAGCATTGGTGCTCGCGTGGCTCCTCCTCCCGACCGCGCTGCGCGTCCGCCGCCGGCTGGGACTGGCCGACGATCGGGTGGACGAGGTGCTGGCCGCCCAGCTGTGGGTGGAGGTCCGCGGGCTGCCGTGGCGGCGTCCGCACTGGGTAGCCGCGAAGGTCGCCGGTCAGCTGCGTGAAGGGGTGCTGCTCGACTGTGGGGCGTCCACGCACCACCAGCCGCGCCGGCTCTTGACCGTCTCGCTGGGCCCCGTCGACCCGGCCGACGATCGGCTCGTCGAGGACCCAGACCCGGCAGCCGAGTTGGCCGAGTTGCTCGCCTGGGCGTGCGCCGAGGACGTCATCACCGACGAGGACCGGGAACTGCTGGTCAGCCTGATCGAGGCCGCGAAGACCCTCCGGGCTGAAGGCAGTGCCCGCGAGGGCGGAGTGGCCGGCCTGTCGAGCCGCCAGCTCAGCGCCGTCGTGGCCCAGGAGTGGGGCGTGTGTGCCCGCACCGTGCGGCGTCGCACCGCGCGCTGCTTGGCCGCCCTCAGCGGAGCGGCCAGCAAGTACCTCAGGGTCATTTGCTGACTGTCCACCAGGGGTGGGCGGGTCCCGTTAGGGATGGCGGAGGTGATGCCGAGATGACCAGCACCCCGGCCGAGGTGGCCGCCCTGCTGAAGATCGCGGCCATGGAGCCGGAGACCCTGGACGACCTGGACGGGTGCCTGCGCAGGCTCCGCGACGTGCAGAAGGCCAGACGCGAACTGGCCAAGGTGCCCCCGGCCATGCTCTTGTCCGGATTGCTGGATCGGCGGCCTCGGGGCGGTGACCCGTCGTGACCGCGCACAGCGTCGCCGAACTCCGGGACGCGTGGCGCGCGATCGAGGCGGGCGAGTTCGCCCACGGGCCCCGGTCCGCCCCTTCGGCCCGCGGAGGTGCCGCGACAGCCTGGACTCCGACGCCACGTGAGCGGGTGGTCGCCGTCGTGGGCTGCGCGGGTGGGGTGGGGGCGTCCACGGTGGCGCTCGCGCTGGCCACCGCAACCGCGGTGCCGGCGCGGGTGGTGGAGTGCTGCTCACCGTTGGCGTCCGGCTTCTCTGCCGCAGCCAATGCCGAACTGGGAACCGAGGGCCCTTGGCGCCGCGGCAGTCGTGGCGACGTCTTGCTAGAGCGCCCCATCACCGGAGACGCGACCGTGCCGGTTCCGACCGAGTCATCGGTCGAGTGGACGTTCGTGGACACCAACTGGACGACCGTGTCCGACCCGGGCGCCGGGTGGCTGGGGTCAGTGCTGCGCCCATTCGACGACGTCGTCCTCGTCACGAACGCCACGGTGCCCGGGGTCCGCCGCCTGGAGTCCTGCGTCGAGCTCCTCGGCCGGGACGCGATCGGGGTGGTCGTGGGACCCACGGCCAAGCGGTGGCCGCGTCCGGTCAAGGTAGCCGCAGCCGGGATCCCCGCGCGCGTGCACCTGGCCGACTTCCCGCTCGACCCACGCCTGCAGGTCACCGGCCTGGCCCCCGACCCACTCCCCGCCCCGCTCCTCAAGGCGGCCCAGAACGTGCTCGCCCTCCTCCGAAAGGAACCGACATGAACCCGCTGATCGTCCCGCTGAAGATCTGCCCGGTGGCGCCCACGGGCGTCGCCGCCTACACCGACCAGATCTCGGGCATGGTCCTGTGGTCGGTGCTGTGGCTGTTCGGCATCGCGGCCCTGGCGACGGTCAGCTGCTCGATCACCCCGCCGGTGGTCGCGTGGACGACCGCGGCGGTGTGGGAGTCACGGTGGGTGTCGACGCCGATGACGAACTCGACGGCTCCTGCCAACATGGGCTTCACGGTTGCTTGCTCTCCTTCGTGGGACGGGTAGGACTGAGTCGGCGTCGGCCTGGGTGAGGTCACCGAAGTGGCAGGACTGTGATGAGGCACGACCCTGAGGTCGGCCAGGCTTCTGATCAGGCCAACGATGGTGGGCCAGGCCGATGCCGGCGACCACGGCGACAGATCCACAGCAAAGGCACCCCGATACAGGCAGGCCAGTGAGTCGTTTTGAGTCAGTCGCAGTCACCAGCACCGACACTGGCATCCCGGCGCCGGGAAGGCCCGTAGGCCCCACCGCAAGTCTCACAGTGGGTCTTGCCGACACCGACGGGCCCGAGGATCAAGACGCTGGTGCCGGCCTCAGTGAACCGCAGGGTGGTCAGGTCCGACCACAGGGTTCGGTCGTAGACCAGATCGGGTTGGTCGTCGAAGGTGTCCAGCCGCATGGACGGATCGAGGCCGGCCTTGGCGGCGCGGAGGGCGGCGGAACGGCCCTCGCGGCGGGGGACCTCATCAGCGAGGACGAGTTCGAGGAACGCTGCGTGACCCAAGTTTTGTTGCCGGGCCAGCACGAGGCGTTCGGGCAGGGTGTCGGCCATGCCGCCGAGCTTCAACGCTCGTAGGGTGCGGGTCAGGTCGACCCCGAGCGGGTCGACGGGGGCGGGCCTGGTCGTGGTGGTGGTCATCAGGCTTCTTCCTCGGTGAGGTCGGTGGCGTGGAAGACGGCGACCGGCCGGCCGTCACGGAGCAGGGTCAAGGTCGTCGCCGGACCGCCGGCGGGGCTGGTCCCCTCACTGGCAGGGCTGGTCCCCTCATTGGCAGCTGTTGGGGTGGTCCGGGCCTGGGCGGTGGTCCCGCGACTGGCGGGGCGCGTGGTGAACTCGGCGGGTTGGCGGGCGAACCGGCCGGCTGGCGTGGTGCCGGTTGGCAGCAGGGGGAGGGTCTCCTCGGTGGCCTTGTCGAGCATCGAGGCGATCTTGGTGACCGACACTACGTCAAGGTCCAGGGCACGCGAGCACGCCGTGTCGACCGGGGTGGCGCCGTAACGGCGTACCAAGCCCAGGAGCCGGTACACCGCCCGCATCCGGGTCCAGGGCAGTGGATCATCGAGGAGTCGTTCGGCGTAGATGCCGATGTTCGACCCGTGGCCAGCGCAGGTGTTGATCAACCGGGTCAGGTCCCGTAACGCGTAGCCAGCCTTCTCTTCGGGCAGGTCGTCGCGGTCGGTGGACCGGCCACCCGCGGGTTGACGCGGATGCGTTTTGACCAGCCTGCCCCGGTGGTACAGCTTCACCAAGTCCCGGTCAGCGCGCACCTGCAACTGGTGGCCCAGATAGGCGCCGGGCACCGAGTAGAGGGCTTTGCCGACCTCGACGTGGAAGTCGCGGTGCACCTTCACGTCCCGGAAGATGGGCACGTCGTAGGCGTCGGGGACCGGCAGCAGGGCGGCCGCCTCGAACTCATGGAAGACTTCCCGTGGACGGGCCTGCAGGGTGCCGTGCACCCGCATCCCGGCCCGCTCGGCGCACCACACCTCGACCTGTTCCTGGGCTTGCTCGAGGCTGGTGAAGGTCTCACCGGCCCAGAAGTTGGCCGCGGACGTACTGCACCGCCCGTTCGACCTTGGGTTTGTCCTTCGGTGATCGGACACGGGAGCAGCTCGTGGACCTTCACCACCGACAGCGGTTTGGCGTCCTTGCCGTCGCCGGCCAACCACGCCTGAATCTGGCCCCGCTGGGCCTCGAGGGCGTCCCAACCGGCCCCGTGCCCGTTCGGGCGGGCAGGACGGACCGC
>JAAYVP010000342.1 GCA_012517115.1 Brooklawnia sp.
CACCGACGGCACCAGGTTGCACGCGGTGCTGTCGACGATCGCGGACCCCGGCACCTGCCTGTCGCTGCGGGTTCCCGCGCGGCGGTCGTTCGCCATCGACGACTGGGTGGCCAACGGATCGATCACCGAGCCGATGGCCGTATTCCTGCGCGCGCTGATGGCATCCAGGGTGGCCTTCCTTGTTTCTGGCGGTACCGGGTCAGGGAAGACGACGCTGCTGGCGGGTCTGCTAGGCCTCATACCCGCCGAACAGCGGCTGCTGATCGTCGAGGACTCCCGCGAACTCGCACCCGACCATCCGCATTGTGTGCGACTCGAATGCCGTGCCCCGAACTCCGAGGGAGCCGGTGCGATCACGATGACCGATCTGGTAAGGCAGGCGCTGCGGATGCGCCCCGACCGGTTGGTGCTGGGTGAGGTGCGTGGCGGCGAGCTTTGCGACCTGTTGACCGCACTGAACACCGGTCATGAGGGCGGTTGCGGCACCGTGCACGCCAACTCGGTGCGCGATGTGCCCGCTCGCCTAGAGGCGTTGGCCGCGCTGGGTGGGTTGGGACGTGAGGCCTGCCACGCTCAGGTGGCAGCGGCGCTGCGGGTGGTGGTGCAGGTGGCGAGACTGCCCGACGGACGACGCAGCGTGACCGAATTGGGTGTGGTGCGACGGGCAGCCCGCGGTCACGTGGTGATCGAGAGCGCCGTCCACTGCCCAGACGGGCGAGCCCTGCAGTCAGGACCGGCATTCGACGAATTGGTGGAGCTGATCGGAGCGTCGGTGGGTGGTGAAACGGCATGATCGCGTTGGCGTGTTTGGCTTTCGCGGCCACCTGTGTGCTTTGGTGGCCGGCCGATCCGTCGGCCCGGGCCGCGGCGTGGCTGACTGGCGAGGCGATGACCAAGCGGCGCGTCGTGTCGGCGGGTCTGTTGCCGCCGTTGATGGGTGCGGGCGTGATCGCGGCCACCGCACTCGTCGCCGCGCGGGCCTTGGTTTGGGTGGTCCCTGTGCTGCTCGCCGCAGGCACGCTCGGTTGGTTGATCAGTCAAGCGCGGGCCGAGCGTGTCCGCCGCGAGGCCGCCGAAGAAGTTGTGCACGCCTGCCAGGCGCTCGGTGCCCAGTTACGGGTCGGTGATGTGCCAGCCCGGGCATTGACTCGGGTCGCTGTCGACAGTCCGTTGCTGCAACCGGTTGCTGCTACGCAGGCGATTGGGGGTGACGTGCCGGCCGCGCTCCGTGCGGTGGCCGGGCGTCCGGGTTGTCACGGGCTGTTCTACCTGGCCAGGTCGTGGCAGCTCTGCCAGGTGACCGGCGCGCCGATCGCGGACGCAGCCAACCGGGTGGCGGACGGGTTGCGGGCGGACGCGGCGGCAGAGCGACTGGTGGCAGCCGAACTCGCCGGCCCGCGTGCCAGCGGACGAATGCTGGCTGCGCTGCCGGCGTTAGGTATGGGGCTCGGCTACGTCAGCGGCGGTGATCCGATCGAGTTTCTGGGCGGCACTTGGGTAGGCCAGATCTGCTTGGCCGTGGCGGTCTGCCTGGTCTGTGCGGGGCTGGTCTGGACGACGCTGCTGAGTCGGGTGGGG
>JAAYVP010000343.1 GCA_012517115.1 Brooklawnia sp.
CACGGGCTGCGCAAGCAGGCCGGTGCCAGCGACCACCTTGGTCTCAATGATTCCGTGCCCGCCACCTGCTTCCCTCCTGCGGCAGGGCTCGCCTCGAGTTGGGATCGGGACCTGCTGGCTCGCGTTGGCCAGGCGCTTGGCGTCGAGACCCGCGCCAACGGGGTGGCTGTGCTGCTGGGGCCCGGCATCAACATCAAACGTTCACCGTTGTGCGGTCGCAACTTCGAGTACTTCTCCGAAGATCCGTACCTGGCCGGTGAGCTCGCCGCACCCATGGTCGAAGGGATCCAGTCCGCTGGTGTCGGCACATCGCTCAAGCACTTCGCGGTCAACAACCAGGAGACCGACCGGATGCGTGTCTCGGCCGAGGTGGACCAGCGCACTCTGCGTGAGATCTATCTGTACGCGTTCGAGACGGTCGTCAAACGGGCACGGCCGTGGACGCTCATGTGCGCGTACAACAAGATCAACGGCACCTTCGCGTCCGAGGATCCGTGGCTGCTAACCGAGGTCTTGCGCGATGAGTGGGGCTACGACGGGCTGGTGATGTCCGACTGGGGTGCGGTGAACGACCGACCGGCCGGTGTGCGCGCGGGCCTGGACTTGGAGATGCCGTCCTCGGCGGGCATCAACGATGCACGCATCGTTGCGGCGGTCCGTTCCGGAGACCTCTCGGAGGCCGACGTTGATCGAGCGGCGGCCCGGTTGCTCACTTTGGTGCAGCGTTCAGCGGCTGCACTGGCCGAGCCGTTGCCGGCCGATCTGGAGGCCCACGACGTGCTTGCCCGCGAGGTGGCCACCCGCACGGCGGTGCTGCTGAAGAATGACGGGGCACTTCCGCTTACCGCGCAGCAACTCGCCGATGTGGTGGTGATCGGCGAGATGGCGCGCACACCCCGCTACCAGGGCGCTGGGTCGTCCCTGGTCAACCCGTATCGCCTGACCAGCGCGCTAGATGCTTTCGCAGCGCGGGGGATCGACGTGGACTTCGCGCCTGGCTACCGACTGGCCGAGGCGGCTGGTGCACCCGGGCAGGAACGAGATGACGAGGCACTGCTGGCCGAGGCGGTGGAACTGGCAGAGGGCCGGGTCGCACTGCTCTTCCTGGGTCTGCCGGCGGTTGATGAGTCCGAAGGGTACGACCGCACCCACATGCAGCTGCCGGAGTCTCACAAACGGCTGCTGGCTGCAGTGCGGCGGGTAGCACGACAGGTGATCGTGCTGCTGTCCAACGGCTCATCGGTCTCGGTCGCCGAGTGGGACGCCGACGCGGACGCGATCTTGGAGCTCTGGCTTGGCGGGCAGGCCGGTGGAGCCGCGGCTGTGGACCTGCTGTCGGGTGACGCGGCACCCGCGGGCCGACTGGCCGAGTCGATCCCGCTCCGGTTAGCCGATGTCCCGGCTCAACTCAACTTCCCGGGCAACCATAGCGTTGTCCGTTACGGGGAGGGGATCTTCGTTGGCTACCGCGGCCTCGATGCGATGGAGACCGAAGTCGCCTATCCGTTCGGTCATGGCCTGACCTATACGCAGTTCGCCTACTCGAACCTTGTGGTGGACCAGGAAGAGGTGACGTCGGATACCGAGGAGTCGGACGTCGTGATCCGGGTCAGCGTCCGGGTAGCCAACACCGGCGATCGTGCCGGTGTGGCGGTTCCGCAGTTGTATGTCGGGCGGCCCGCTTCGGCAGTCGCCCGGGCCCCGCGCGAACTGCGGGGGTTCGAGGCTGTCGAGCTGGCTCCCGGAGAGTCACACGACGTCACGTTCGCACTGACCAGGCGCGACCTGAGTCACTGGGACGAGTCGAGGTCGGGCTGGGTAGTCGAGGCCGGGCCGCTTGAGGTCTGGGTCGGTGCATCGTCCAGAGACCTACCGCTGCAGGCGACAGTGGATCTGGCGGCGCCGCGGCTGGCCGCCCCGCTGGGCCCATACTCGACCGTCGCCGAGTGGCTGGCCGATCCCGAGGCCCGGCCAGAGATACTCGCCCGCCTGAGCTCGTTGGGCCCGGAGTTCACGGGGGAGGGCGGGCAGGTATTCATGGCCCAGGTCCCGCTCATCAAGGTGGTCATGATGGGGATGACTGACAACCTCACGTTGGCCGATCTCGACGAGCTGGTCGCTCGCTACGGAGCCTGATCAGCCCTTGCAGATCTGCGCTGGAGGCTCAACCGGTGACGATCTCCAAGCCGGTGGCCCTTGAGGCATCGCCGATGGCACCGAGATCCGTCACGTCTGAGAAACCAGCAGCGGCCATCATCGCCACCGCCTGTCCGGACCGGTTGCCCGATCGGCAGTAAACGGCATACCTGGTGTCTGGGTCCAATTGACTGAGCGCCTCCTGGAACTGGCCGGAGTTCAGGTCGAGCAGCGTAGCTGACTCGAGATGCCCGGCGGAGTACTCCGCGGGTGTGCGCACGTCGATGACCACTGTGCTGGCATCGATGCTGACGGACGCCGGGGCACACGCTGCCACCGGTAGCAGGGCCAGCACGGCGATCAGGGCCAGCAGTCCTCGAACTACCTGCACTTGCAGCGGGCTTCCACTGGGACGCCGGCCAGCGCCTGCTCGACGTGCTGGCCGCAGCCAGTCCAGGTCGGCTTTCCGCACTTGCTGCAGGTGACGCGTGAACACATGTTGTTCCTCCTGGTGAGTGTCTTGGTGGTCCGGAACTCCGCCCCAAGCATGGTACCCCCAGGGGTATTATGTGGCAAGGGCGGGCGGACCTCACGCGCTCCGCACATCGGTGCCAAGACTCGTGGTAGTCGCGAATTAGGCTGGTAGATGAATGCTGGCCACCCGCGTCGGGTCCCGGGTGTGGAAGCAGGAGCCAATCGAGCTGTCCCGACCTTCCTGGGGGTCTCATGTCCGCCAACAAAGTGAGCGCGTGCCCTCTTCGTGCCCACATCGATCCGCGCCTCGCCCGCTTCATATGGCCGCGGGTGCAGGCCCCGCGCGCACTTGAGGATGCTCGGCCGGCGCGATTCGCCCAGGTCATCGGCTTCGTGTTCACCGCCCTGGCGCTGGTGTTCTTCATCGTCGATTTCGATCTTGCTGGTTACTGCCTGACCGCACTCGCTTTCGGCGCGGCGGCGCTCAACGCCGGTACCGGGCTCTGTTTGGGTTGTAAGGTCTACCGACTGATCGGTCGACCGAAGTCAGCGGAGCGCAGCTAACCGGTCGTCCGCAAGTAGCCGGTGTGCTTGACCTACCCCGTTCTTTCGGCAGCAATCTCAACGAATGCCGGGAGTGTGATACCCATCAGACGCCAAGCGCGATCTGCAACCTGCTCCCGTTGCGTGGCGGGCCGGCCTGAGATGGCGCCAGCCACCATGGTGAGGCAGAGCATGACGTCCGCGGAGGTCATGTCCGGAGGAACGGTGCCCACGGCGCGGCCGTCGTCCAGTCGACTGGCAAGGGCTGCCTCGGATCGCACGGCGAGGGACTCCACCCGGTCGTCGGCATGCTCAATGCGCGCTAGATCGACGAAGGCGGTCGACTCCACCACCTGACGGGTTATCAGGGTGAGCAGGTCGGCCAGGGTCGTCGTGGGTGTGTTGGCCAGGTCTTCCAGGGCCTCGACGTTGTCTTCGAAGGCCGCAACCGCCAGCGCGATCCGATCGGGGAAGTGGCGGTAGAGGCTGCCTTGACCGACCCCTGCCCGGCGCGCGATTGCCGACAGCGGCGCGTGGAGCCCCTCCTCGGCGAAGACTTCGCGGGCGGCGGCGATCAGGGCGGCGCGGTTGGCGCCCGCGGCGGCCGGACCGAGATTCAGGCCTCGCACTGCCGTCTTGGGGTCCGTTTTGGGTTTGCGCATGCGCTTTGCCACGCATGAAGCATACGAGCAACAGATCCGGAGAGTGCTGTCCGGTTGGGGTTCGAAGGCGTCTAGCGGCGTGTCTGGCTCGGCCACTGGCGCGAGAGAGGCCTCTGTTGGTGTCAGGCTTTCGCGGCCATGTGGCGGCCGGCGAGCAGGCCGAACACGGTGGCGGGGCCGATGGTCGAGCCGGGGCCGGGGTAGGTGCGTCCCATCACGGAGGCGGAGTTGTTGCCAGCCGAGTACAAACCTTCGATGACGGATCCGTCTTCGCGAAGGGCGCGCCCGTGGTCGTCGGTGACG
>JAAYVP010000344.1 GCA_012517115.1 Brooklawnia sp.
GACTCTCGGCACGGACGCGACTGCATCGCGGTGCGTGAGGACGAGATCGCCGCCGAATCCATCGGGGTGCGCTCCACCCAGGCGAAGACGCTGGCGTTCAGCGTCGGCGCTTTCTTTGGCGCCATCGCGGGCGGGGTCTATGCGTCCTACTTCTACTTCATCAAACCCGACTTGTTCGGCTTCATGCAGTCGATAAACATCCTGGTGATCGTGGTGCTAGGCGGACTGGGTTCAATCTCTGGCTCGATCATCGCGGCGATCCTGCTGGCTGTGGTGTCGACGCTACTGCAGCCGTTCCCCGAGATCCGGATGATCTTGTATTCGCTGGTGCTGGTCGTCCTGATGGTCTTCCGCCCACAGGGCATCATGGGGTCGCGCGAGTTGTCGTTGTCACTGTTCTCGAAGCTACTGCCGCGAGGACGCCGGACTGGCGCGAAGGTGACCACAGAGGACGCCGCATGAACACCCCGATCCTTGAGGTGACCGACCTCACCCGCCACTTCGGTGGCTTGGCCGCGCTGAGCAACGTCGACATGACGCTGGACACAGGGGAATTGGTCGGCCTGATCGGTCCCAACGGTGCCGGCAAGACCACTGTCTTTAACCTACTGACCGGCGTCTACCCGCCGTCGGCCGGCACCATCACGTTCACTCCATCGGGCACGCCGATGAGCCTTGCCGGACGCAAACCCTACGACATCTGCCGGGCGGGGGTGGGACGCACATTCCAGAACATTCGGCTCTTCAAAGACTTGTCGGTGCTCGACAACGTCATCATCGCCATGGAGCAGTCCCAGACGTACTCGCTGCTCGGGTCGTTCCTGCATACCCCAGCCTGGTCAACGGCACGCGGACAGGTCAGGGAGCGCAGCCGGGAGTTCTTGAGGGTGCTGGGCCTGGAAGACAAAGCGAACGAAACGGCCCGCAACCTGTCCTACGGTGACCAACGACACCTTGAAATCGCCCGGGCATTGGCGACGAATCCGCGGCTGCTGCTGCTGGACGAGCCCGCCGCCGGCATGAACCCGGCTGAGACGGCCCAGCTGACCGAGTTGATCAGCTGGATTCGCGAGAACTACGACCTGACCATCCTGCTGATCGAGCACGATATGAGCCTGGTGATGGCCATCTGCGAACGCATCTACGTGCTTGACCACGGCATCGTGATCTCCTCCGGCACCCCAGACCATGTGCAGAACGACCCTCGGGTGATCGAGGCCTACCTGGGTCAGGAGGTTGAGGGTGTTTGAGATCAAGGATCTGCGAGTCAACTTCGGCGGGATTCAGGCACTCAAGGGCATCTCGCTGAACGTGCAAGCTGGCGAGATCGTCACGCTGATCGGGGCTAATGGCGCCGGCAAGACCACTACGCTGCGGACCGCGTCCGGCCTTGAGAAGCCAGCCTCAGGCCAGATCTGGCTCGACGGCAAGGACATCACGCGGATCTCCCCCCAGGACCGAGTTAAGCGCGGGTTGGTGCACGTACCGGAAGGTCGCCGGGTCTTCCCACGGATGAGCGTGCTGGAGAATCTTGAGCTCGGCGCTTTCCTGCGTCGCGACAGGCGTGGTGTGGCGGCCGATCTGGAGCAGGTCTTCCAGCGCTTTCCGGTGCTCGCCGATCGCCGGACGCAGGACGCGGGCACGCTTTCCGGCGGTGAGCAGCAGATGCTGGCGATGGGCCGGGCGCTGATGTCCGCGCCGAAGGTGCTGCTGATGGACGAACCGTCGATGGGCCTGGCGCCGCTGTTCGTCCAGGAGATTTTCAGCATCATCTCGGGTATCAACGAAACTGGGACGACCATCTTGCTGGTGGAGCAGAATGCCAACATGGCGCTGCAGGTAGCCAGCCGGGCGTACGTGATGGAGACCGGCAGCGTCGTGCTCAGTGGCCCCGCATCAAAACTGCTGGCGACCGAGGAAGTGCGCCGCGCCTATCTTGGAGGGTGACCAATGTTCGTGAAGTGGCGGATGACGACCAACCCGTTCACCATCGGGCCGGACGCTACCGTGCCTGAGGCGATCGAGGTCATGCAGACGAAGAAGGTGCGGAAACTGCCGGTTTTGGATGGCGGCAAACTGGTTGGTGTGGTCTCGCAATCCGACATAGACCGCGCATCCCCGTCAGCCGCCACGTCCTTCAGCGCCGGCGAGATCGCCTACATTTACAGCAAGTTGAAGGTCTCGAAAGTGATGAGCCGCAATCCGGTGACGATCAGCCCGGACGCGCTGCTAGAAGAAGCCGCTATCGTGATGCGCAACCGCCGGATCGAGATGCTTCCGGTGCTCGACGATGGCCGATTGGTCGGCGTAATCACCGAGAGCGACATCTTGGACGCGTTCATCGAGTTGAACGGCGCCCGGGAAAAGGGCACGCGGCTTGTTATCGAGGCGGACGACCGGCCCGGCGTGATGGCCAGGCTAGCGAGCATCACCGGTGGCTTCCAGGCCAACATCACCCACATCGCTGTCTATCGGGGCAACCTGGAACGCAGTCTGGTGATCTTGGGCGTGAACACCTTGAACACCGAAGAGATGGAACGCCACATCGCGGAAGCGGGCTTCACCCTCAAGTACCGGCTCCGCAACAGCTGAAACTGAGCCCGGAGAATCGTTATGGGCACCCACCCACACCGGTACCGCACGACGACCCTTGCGGGGTTGTCGCTCCTGGCGTTGTTGGCGGGCTGTGACGGGTCCGCTGGCGAGCAGCTCCATTTGGGCGAGACGATCCGGATCGGGCTGAACCTCGAGACATCCGGAGATCTTGCCTGGTACGGAGGTGCCGTGCTCAAAGGAGCACAGCTCGCGATCGATGCCACCAACGCGTCTGGCGGCATCGGCGGCAGGCAGGTGGCGGCGATGGTCGTCGACAACATGTCGCAAACTGGTCGCTCCGTTGCCCTGGGCACTCAGTTGATGACCCAGCGGAAGGCGTTGGCTGTACTTGGCCCGGCCACCGAAGATCTCTTCACAGTAACCGTGCCCATCGCCGACCGGCAGGAGATCGTGTCGGTCTCGCCCTTGGCCTGCGGCCGCCGGGTGCTGGCGCTGACCGATCAGGCACCGCACCCCTATGCCTTCCGAAGCTGCCTGGGATACCCCCAGCAGGGCCGCACGATGGCAGACTTCGCCGCCACCAACCTGTCGGCTCGCAGCGCGTTGGTGCTGCGCGGCGCTGAAGGACCGTTCGCGGACTTCGCCGACGCGTTCGTCACCCAGTTCACCGCAGACGGTGGGCAGATCGTCGCCGACGACGCCGTCGGCTCTGGCGATACAGACCTGTCACGCTATATCGCGTTGCTGCAGCAGACACCGGTGGACGTGGTCTATGTCGCCACCGCACCCGCCGAGGCTGCGCATCTGATTGGCCAGATTCGGGCGGCCGGCTTGACGCATCCGGTGCTTGGCATCGAATCGTTCAATGACCCGCTGCTACGCGAAATTGCTGGTGCCGGAGCCCTTTCCGGGGTCTACTTCACCATCGACTTCTCGTCTGCTGACAGCCAGAACCCGCGCGTCCCCGAGTTCATCGACGCGTATCGGAACGCCTGGAACGGTGAGGAACCCAGCTCGCAGGCTGCGTTGGGTTACGACGCTGCGCTGCTCATCCTCGACGCCGTCCGGCGTGCCGACTCGCCTACCGGCGTCAACGTGCAGCGCGCATTGGCCGAAACCCAGAACCTCGATGGTGTCACCGGGCGCATGAGCATCGGGCCCAATCATGAGGTGATCAAGGATGGTCTCGTGGTGGAACTGGTTGAGGGTGCACCAGCATCTGTCACGCATGTGGCGCCCTGAGCGAAGTGCCCAACGGCCTGAGCGTTCCGCTGGCATCGATCATCAGGTGCCGCCCTCGGCGGCCACCTCGGCGGCCCGGGCATGGGCGGTGAGCGGATCGAGGTAGCGTCGCGTCGGCGGATCGGATGCGAAGCTGTAGACCAGCGGTTGGCCGGTCGGCAGATTGAGCTTCTCCACATGCTCATCGGTCAGGTCCTCGACCAAGGCGCACAGCGCGCGCAGTGAGTTCCCGTGGCCGACCACCACCACGTGCTGTCCGGCGCCGACCTGGCGTTGCAGTTCGCACCAAAGTGGTCGGACGCGGTGGATCACCTCGCGCAGCGACTCGCTCATCCCCGGACGCAACGGTCCCAAGTCAGCTCGCGCCAGATCGCCCCAACTCGACACCAGCGGCGCCGGGGCCATCGGCGGCTTGCCGTCCATGGTGCGTCGCCACTCGAAAAAGGCCTCATCGCCGAAGATCTGTTTGACCAGTGCTTTGGGCAGGTTCGTCAGCCAACCATAGTCCCGCTCGGCCAATCGCCAATCACGTGTCGCTGGCGGCAGCCCGAAGCACTCGACGATGACGTCAGCTGTCCGCCAAGCGCGCTGCAGGGGCGTGGTCACCACTGAATCAGGACGTATCCCCGAGCCGACGAGCAGCTTCGCGGCTTCCTGGCATTGCTCGATTCCCCGCTCGCTGAGTGGCACATCGAGCAACCCGGTGAATCGTTGCTCGGCGTTGAAGGTGCTCTCGCCGTGCCTCACCAGAACCAACTCGCCTTGGCGCGGTGGCAGGTGTTCAGGCGTAGGCATGTGCCACCTCGATGGCTTGCCGACCATAGCCGGAACCGAACAACTCGGTGTGCACCAGCAGCGGATGCAGCTGATGCAGCCCGCTGCGGCTCCGCCAGTCCGGCGCCGAACCGGCAGCCTCGGCATAGGCGTCTTCGATCAGACGCAGCTGAGGGCAACCGAACAGCGCCAGCATGGCCAGATCGGTCTCGCCATGACCGCCATGCGCCGCAGGATCGATCATCACCATGCCCCGGGCGGTGGGGATCACGTTGCCAGTCCACAAGTCGCCGTGGACGCGGGCGGGCGGGCGTCCATCGTCGAACTCACCATCACGAAGTCGTTGGCAGACGCGCTCCACCAAGTCGATGTCC
>JAAYVP010000044.1 GCA_012517115.1 Brooklawnia sp.
ATAGACCCCGCCCGCGATGGCGCCAAAGAAAGCGCCGACGCTGAACGCCAGCGTCTTCGCCTGGGTGGAGCGCACCCCGATGGATTCGGCGGCGATCTCGTCCTCACGCACCGCGATGCAGTCGCGTCCGTGCCGAGAGTCTAGGAAGTTGCTGATCAGCACGATCGTGCCCGCAGTGAGCACGAACAGCCAGTTCCAGTTGACGAACTGCGGGATGCCCGAAAGACCGGCCGCGCCATTGCTGAACTCGAAGTTGAGCAGCAGTACGCGGATGATCTCAGCCATGCCCAACGTAGCGATGGCCAGGTAGTCCCCCCGCAACCGCAGAGTTGGCAGCCCGATGAGGAAGCCGACCAGTGCCGCCAGCAAGGCGCCCACCAGCAGCCCGAGGACGAAACCGAAGATAGTCGGCATCGACATCGTGATAAGCGCCGTCGAATAGGCCCCAATCGCCATGAACCCGGCGTGCCCGAGCGAGAACTGACCGGTGAAACCCGTGACCAGATTCAGGCTGACCGCCAGGATGATGTTGACACAGATGGTCACCATGGTGGCCTGCAGGTAGGTGTCGATGATGCCCGCCTCCACCAGCAGCAGCACACCGGCGTAAACGGCCGCCAGCGCAGCGGTCTTGGCCAGGATGGACTTCAGGCGTGGGCTCATCAGACCTTCTCTCGCACGTTCTTGCCGAGCAGCCCGGCGGGCTTGAAGATCAGCACGATGATCAGTAAGGCGAAGACGACTGCGTCCCGTAGCATCGAGAAGCCGATGCTGGCCACGAATGTTTCAGTAGCACCGATCACGTAACCGCCAAGAAGTGCGCCCGGGATCAGCCCGATACCACCCAGCACGGCGGCGACGAACGCCTTCAGACCGGGCAGGATACCCATTAGCGGATTGACCGAGTTGTAGTAGACACCCACCAATACGCCTGCTGCACCGGCCAACGCCGAGCCGAGCGCGAAGGTGAACGAGATGGTGTTGTCGACGCTGATCCCCATGAGTTGGGCGGCGTCCCGATCCTGAGAGACGGCGCGCATGGCTTTGCCGAGTCGGGTGCGCCGGACGATGAACTGCAAGACGATCATCAACACGATCGAGATCGTGACGATCATGATCTGAATGGAGCTGATGCTGACCGGACCAATCCGGAAGATGCGCGTCATGAAACCGGGCAGCGCAGGGTAGGCACGGTGTTCGGGGCCGGCGAAGTACATCATCGTGTACTCCAACAACAGCGACACACCGATGGCTGTGATCAGCACGGCGATCCGAGTGGAGTTGCGCAGTGGCTTGTAGGCCACCCGCTCAATGATGACCCCCAGCACGGTGCAGACTGCCATCGCCAGCAGCAACGAGGTGAAGAAATCCAATCCGAGGAAGCTCATGCTGGCGTAGCCGACATAGGCGCCCACCATGTACACGTCGCCGTGGGCGAAGTTGATGAGTTGGATAATGCCGTAGACCATCGTGTAGCCCAATGCGATGAGGGCGTAGATGCTGCCGATGGATAGGCCGTTGACCAGCTGTTGGAGGATCTGTTCCATCTCTGCTTCCTGATCAGGACATCACTGGTGGGGTGGGAGAGCCTATCTCCCACCCCACCAGGGGATATGTCAGCGAGGCGACCTCTCGGCCGAGACCTGGACGCCGTCGGCGAGTTCGATGACCACGGCAGACTTGACCGGCTCATGAGTCTCGGGGTCAATACTGAAGGTGCCTGTCACCCCAGTGAAGTCGGTGGTCGATGCCATTGCCTGTTGAATCGCCTCACCGGTTGGTTCGCTGGCGCGCCCGATGGCATCAACGACGAAGTAGGCGGTGTCATAGCCCAGGGCGTGGAATGCATTGGGCTCTTCGCCGTACTTGTCCTTGAACGCCTGGATGAAGGCCTGGACAGTCGGATCTGAATCCAGTGACGAATAGTGGTTGGTGAAGAAGACGTTGTTCAACGCAGCTGCGCCCGCCTTCTCCAGAAGCCCAGGCGAGTCGAAACCGTCGCCACCCAAGATCGGTTGGTCGATGCCCTGATCGCGAGCCTGCTTGATGATCAAGCCAACCTCGTTGTAGTAGCCAGGCACGTACATGACATCGAAGCTCTGGCTCTTCATGCGGGTCAGCGTCGCGTTGAACTCGGTCTCGCTAGCGACGTAGCCCTCCTCGGCGACGATGGTGCCACCGTTGGCGGTGAACTGCGCGGCGAAGTTGTCCGCAAGTCCCTTCGCATAGTCGGAGGAGGTGTCTTTCAAGATCGCCGCGGTCTTCGCCGAAAGGTTCTCGCTGGCGAAGTTCGCCATCGCGGTGCCCTGGTAGGAATCGGAGAAGCAGGTGCGGAACGCGAACTCCTGAAGCACGCCGTTCTGCACCAGCAGGTCGTCTGCCGTAGCCGAGCCGGAAACCACCGGCACCTTGTTCTGGGTGGCGACCGGGATGGTGGCCTTGAACGAACCCGAGGTGGCCGGGCCGATCACCGAGACAACACCGTCGTTGGCCATCAACTTGGTGGCCAACGTGGTGGCCTCTGCCGGTTCGGACTTGTTGTCGTACTTGACGATCTCGATCTGCTTGCCGTCGACTCCGCCGGCGGCGTTGATCTCTTCAACGGCCATCTGGATGCCCTTGACACTGGCGTCGCCATAAGTCGCGACCGGCCCGGACAGTTCGTAATTGAGGCCGATCCGGACGACGTCCGCGTTGGAGTCTGCCGAGCCACTGCCACCACAACCGGCGAGCAGCGACAACGACAGTGCAGCGGCCGCGATGGCGGCGAACCTGCGCTTCATTGAAACCTCTTTCGTTCAATCGATCAGTCGTGTCCGAAGACTATTACGCCCGGTGGCGGACTGCGGTTACGTCTCGGCCGACCGACGACGGCCGAGACGAATTCGTTACATTCCGCAGGTTGCCGAACCTGGTCAGTCGTCCGCAGCACGCTTGGTGATCCGAAGCGCCAGCTTGTGGATCTCCTCAATCCACAGCACGCAGGATGCAGCCGCAGCACAGATCAGCCACTGGTCCAAAGTCATGGCGGTGGTGCCGAAGGCGCCCTGGAGCAACGGTGCGTGCACCACCGCCACTTGTAGCGCCAGCGCCAGCAGTACCGCTCCCCACAACCAGCGGTTGGAGAACGCATCCTTGAAGGCACTGTTGCAGACAGAGCGCGCGTTGAACGCATTGAACAACTGGGCCAGCACCAGCGTCGTGAAGGCAGCGGTGCGCGCCATGTCAACGCTCTGTGCACCATCGAACAGTCCGCCTGGCAGGAACCAGTCAAGTGTGAACAAGGTAGCGGCGCCCATGATCACACCGAGGACCAGAATCCGGCCACCCGTCCGCCGGGTGATAAGGCGTTCGTTAACAGTGCGCGGCTTGCGGGCCATCACATCGTCGACCGCAGGGTCGACACCCATCGCCAAGGCGGGCGCCGAGTCGGTCAGCAGGTTGATCCACAGAATCTGAGTTGCGAGCAATGGCGCGATGATAGTGCCGTCACCCAGGCGTAGCCCCAGCACGCCGACCAACAGCGTGCCGAAGAAGACGGTGATCACCTCGCCCATGTTCGAGCTGAGCAGGAACCGCAAGAACTTACCGATGTTGTCGAAGATGATGCGGCCTTGCTTGACGGCGGCCACGATGCTGGCGAAGTTGTCGTCGGCCAGCACCATGTTGGCGGCATCCTTGGTCACTTCGGTGCCGGTGATGCCCATGGCGATCCCAATGTCAGCGGCTTTCAGGGCTGGGGCATCGTTCACCCCGTCGCCGGTCATCGCGATGACTTCACCTTGCGCCTGCAGCGTGTCGACGATCCGCATCTTGTGCTTCGGGGTGACACGTGCGAAGACGGCGTAATCGCGGACCGCCTGGCCGAACCGGGCGTCATCCATCTGGTCGATCTCGATGCCGGTCAGTGCTTTCGTGCCAGGTGCCACGATGCCCAGATCGGACGCGATCCTTGCTGCGGTTGCCGGGTGGTCGCCGGTGATCATGAGGACGCGGATGCCAGCCCGATGCGCCTCTGCGACAGCATCGGACGCCTCGGTGCGCGGCGGGTCGATCATGGCCCCGATGCCGACGAAGCAGAGATCGGACTCGTCATCTTCGTCGAATTCGTCACCTAGTTCATCCACGCTTGACAGTTCACGGTATGCGACCGCCAGCGTCCGGTATGCCTGGCCGGCCAGCCGCTCGGTCTCGGCCAGGATCCGGGCCCGCCGCTCGTCGTCCAGCGGCACCTCTCGCTCGCCCACCAAGACCGTGGCGCAGTTCGACAGCAGGACGTCCGGGGCGCCCTTGGTGTACATGACAGTGCCTCTGTCAGGCAGTTCGCCGACCACCGACATCATCTTGCGGGCGCTGGTGAACGGCACCTCGTCCAGCCGCTCATAGGCCTTGATATCGGAGATGACGCCTTCGATCTTGTGGGCAGCCACCAGGAAGGCCGCCTCGGTTGGGTCGCCCTGGATCTGCCAAGTGCCCTCCTGATCCCGGCTCAGGCTGGCATCGGAGGCGATCGACCCGCCCCGCAGGGCAACCTGTGCCTCGCTCAGCACATCGGCCTCCAATGGTTTGCCGGATTGCGTGGCGCCGCCCTCGGGGCTGTAGCCGATCCCGCTGATCTCCACCTCACCGCTGGCCGTCACGACCCTCTGGATGGTCATCTCGTTGCGCGTCAACGTGCCAGTCTTATCAGACGCGATCACAGAGGCCGAACCCAGAGTCTCGACCGAACTGAGGTCTTTGACGATGGCGTTCTGCGCTGCCATTCGCTGGGTGCCGAGGGCCAGCACGACAGTTAGGATCGCCGCCAGCCCTTCCGGAACGGCCGCGACAGCCAACGACACCGCCAGGATGAGGGCATTGATCACCGCGGGGAGGTCACGGTCCGGTGACATCAGGATCGCGGTGGCCATCACGATTGCCGCGATGAAGATGACCCCGATGCCCAGCACCTTACCCAGGTGATTGACCTCCTTCGTCAGCGGGGAGGGTTCCTCCTCGGCGCGGTCAAGCATGGCGGCTATGGCGCCCATCTCGGTGTCCATACCGGTACGTGTCACCACCACGCGGCCAACACCTTGAGTGACTGCGGTGCCCCGGTGCACCATGTTCGTCCGATCGCCGAGTGCCGGTTCCCCGGACAGCACCACCGGTTGCTTCTCGACCGGTTCAGACTCGCCGGTCAGCGATGCCTCGGCGATGCGCAGCGCCGACGAGTAGATCAGCCGTCCGTCGGCACCGACCTCATCGCCCTCCCCCAGCACGAGAATGTCGCCCACCACCAAGTCAGCTGAGGCGAGTTCGACACGCCTGCCATCACGCAGGACTACCGAATGTGCCTTGGTCATTGCCTGCAAGGCAGCCACCGCGTCGGCAGCCTTGGCCTCCTGCACGTAGCCCAGCACCGCGTTCAACATCACGATGAGCGCGATCACGATCGCGTCCACCGGAACGGCTCCGGCGTCCGGACCAGTATCTAGCGCCCAAGCGATGGTGGCGATGACGATGGCCGCCAGCAGTAGGTAGATCAATGGCGAATTGAACTGCTCAACGAACCGCCGCCACTTGGGTGTCGGCGGCTTGCCCTGTAGTTCGTTCGGGCCATATTCGGCGAGCCGTCTGGCTGCCTCCGCCGAACTTAGCCCGTGTTCCGGATCGGTCTCAAGGGCCCGGGCCACGTCCTCGGCGGAACTGGTGATCGGATCAATCTGAAGGATGTGGGCCACGATTCAACGCTATCCCGCAGACTCGGCCGAACCGAGCCACTCGCAGTCCAGTTACTGCCGCCAGCCGGGCCGACGCCGCCGGTTCCTCCTCGGTGGATCTCGGCGGGCTGTTCAACTCCGCACCGCGGCGCGTGATCGTCCCTGCTGTCTGGGCGCTTTGACCACCGCCGTCGGAACGGTTGCCTCGCGCACTACGCGCCGACTAGTTGACCCGAGCAACAAGCCGGCCAGTCCGCTACGGCCACGGCTGCCGACTACCAACAATTCGGTGCCGGCCGCCGCCTTGGCCAGTACCTCATGCGGACGGCCCCGAATCACCTGCTGGTCTATCGGGAGATCGGCGTGGTCCCCGGCAACCTCGGCGATGCTGTCGTCAAGGATGATGGCGGCACGGTGCGGTGACTCGCCCGCTTCGACGCACGCCACTGCCCGCAGGCC
>JAAYVP010000345.1 GCA_012517115.1 Brooklawnia sp.
AAAGGCACCCTGTGAACCAGCCCGTGGTGGGGGTTCTTGACTACGGGTCGGGGAACCTGCACTCCGCCTGTCGGGCGCTGGAGGCGGCGGGCGCCCGGGTGCTGCTTGGGCAGCGCTGGGCTGATTTCGGCGGCGCGGCCGCACTGGTGCTGCCTGGGGTCGGGGCTTTTGCCGCGTGTATGTCCCAGTTGAGAGCCATCGCCGGCGATGACTTGGTGCGCGAATGGGTCGCCGCCGAACGCAAACTGCTCGGGATTTGCGTGGGCCACCAAGTGCTCTTCACCCGCGGTGTCGAGCACGGCGTCGACTCGGCCGGCATCGGGATCTTCCCAGGCACCGTGGAGCGGCTGGCTGCGCAGCGGTTGCCGCACATGGGGTGGAATACCATCGAACCACCCTGCGACCAGGGCGTATTCACCGGGTTGTCCGGTCGAAGGTTCTACTTCGTGCATTCCTATGGTGTGCACGCCCGGGACGCGGCCGGGCGGGCGGCAGTACCCAGCGATGCGCTGGTGGCCTGGGCCGAGCATGAGGGGGACCGTTTCGTGGCCGCCGTCCAGTCAGGCAGCGTAACCAGCACCCAGTTCCATCCAGAGAAGTCCGGCGCAGCAGGAGCCCGCCTGCTCCGCAGTTGGCTGACCAGTTAAGGTTGAGCATTGTGTCCACCCTGACCGATACCTCCCCATCCAACCCCACAGATCGACTGATCCTGCTGCCTGCCGTCGACGTCCAGGCGGGGCAAGCTGTCCAGCTGATCCAAGGGGTGTCCGGCAGCGAACGGGTCTTCGGCGATCCGCGCGAGGCGGCACTGCGCTGGCAGTCCGAGGGCGCCGAATGGCTGCACCTTGTCGACCTGGACGCTGCCTTCGGTCGTGGCGACAACGCCGCGGTCATTTCCGAGGTCGTGGCCGCCATGCAGATCAACGTGGAGTTGTCCGGCGGCATCCGAGATGATGCGTCTCTGGAGCGCGCGTTGGCTACCGGTGCCCGCCGGGTGAACGTCGGGACTGCCGCGCTGGAGAACCCTGAGTGGTGCGAGCGCATCATCGGCGAGTACGGCGACCGCATCGCTATCGGACTGGATGTGCGCGGTCAACAGCTCGCAGCTCGCGGCTGGACCCGCACCGGCGGCGACGTCTTCGAGACAGTGCACCGGATGACCGAGGCGGGCTGCGTCAGGTTCGTGGTGACCGACGTGACAAGCGATGGCATGCTCACCGGCCCCAACCTGGAACTGCTGGGCGCGGTCTGCGCCCGCACCAAGGCGAAAGTGGTGGCAAGTGGCGGTATCTCGTCTCTGCACGACATCCGGACTCTGGCGGGGCTCGTACCGATCGGGGTTGAGGGTGCCATCGTCGGGACGGCGCTGTACCTCGGTAGGTTCACGCTGGCCGAGGCGCTGCAGGCGGCACGTGACCCACATGCCGTTGCCCGGTGGTGACATCTGATGTCGCCGGTCGAACCGCGACCCAGCTGGGGTGAGGCAGTCGTCGAGGGCAGCCTCGACTGGTCGTTTCTGACTCGGGATGACCTGCCGGAGGTGGCCGAGCTGTGCGCGGCGATCGAATACATCGACGACCCTGCTCAGCATCGCAGCCTCGACCAGATGGAGCGTGAGTTCGACCAGCCGTTCGCCCACTCCGGCTACCACGCAGTGGTGGGGCGAGATCGCGGCGGCACCATCGTCGCCTACGCCTGGAACCACATCACCCCGTCCGATGAGACGAACCCGCACGTGTGGATGGAGATCGGCGTGCATCCCGCGTGGCGGCACCACAAGATCGGGTTGCGGCTGGTCGGATGGTCGATTGAGCGCGCTCGCACGTGGTACCGGCACATCCTCGAACGACGTCCACACATCGGCCGATTGTGGATTGGCTGCGCGACTGACGAGGACTCCCGAGTCGCTGCCGATCTGGCTATGGACGGCACTCTGACACCCCAGCGGTGGTTCTTCGACGCCCACCGTTCCCTGGATGGAGAGTTGCCGCTGGTGGTGCCACCGCCCGGCATTGAACTCCGAGTCTTCGAAAGGCAGTACTCCGAAGCCGTGCGGATGGCACACAATGCCGCGTTCGCGACGCGCGAGGGGGCCCACTTCGTCACTGCCGCAGACTGGGACGCGTCGTTGTCTCGGCCAGACTCGCGGCCGGACTGGTCATGGCTGGCGCTGCGTACCGCTGACCCGGGGGCTGGCGTGGTGGGCTACGCGGTGAACAGCGAGATCAGAGATCCGCATACCGGTTGGACCGAGGGTTGGACCGAGCGTTTCGGGGTGCTGCCCGAATACCGCGGACAGGGTATTGGCAAGGCATTGCTCGCCGCCTCAATGCGATCCTTCGCGGACCGCGGCTGCGCGCTGGCCGGCATCGGGGTCGACACCGATCGCCCCGACGCGGCGGAGGACTTGTTCATGGGGATGGGCTACGTCCTGGATGATCGCGTGGTGTTGTACGGCGCAGTTTTCGACCAGTGAGCGGGCTGCACTAGACTTTGACGTCGTTCAGTGCAAGAAGGTGAGGATACATGTCGGGCCATTCCAAGTGGGCAACCACCAAGCACAAGAAGGCCGTCATTGATGCGAAGCGGGGCAAGCTGTTCGCCAAGCTGATCAAGAACATCGAGGTTGCGGCACGTATTGGTGGCGGTGACCCCGGCGGCAATCCCACCCTCTATGACGCCATCCAGAAGGCCAAGAAGAGCTCGGTCCCCAACGACAACATTGACCGTGCCGTCAAGCGCGGCTCGGGTGAGGGTTCTGACGGAGTCTCCTACGAGTCGATCATGTACGAGGCCTACGGTCCGGCGGGCGTGGCGATCCTCATCGAGTGCCTGACTGACAACCGCAATCGCTCCATCTCAGACGTGCGGGTAGCGGTCACCCGCAACGGTGGCACCATCGCGGACGGTGGCTCGGTGCTGCGTCTGTTCAGCCGCAAGGGTGTGGTCACCGTGGCTAAGGAGCAGGAGGTCGAGACTGACTCCCGCAAGACGACCACCCGAACGATCAGCGAGGACGAACTACTCGAGGCCACCATCGACGCAGACGTCGAGGACCTCACCGACGCCGGCGACGAGTTCGAACTGATCAGCGACCCCAACGACATGGTCGAGGTGCGCAAGTCCGTCCAGGCCGCCGGCATCGACTACGAGTCCGCCGAGGTGCAGTTCGTGGCCAGTTTTGATCAAGTCGTCGACTCGGTTGAAGACGCCGAGAAACTGGAGCGGATCGTCGACGCCCTCGAAGACCTCGACGATGTGCAGAACGTCTACACCAACGCCGACCTATCCGACCAGGTGCGCGCCGCGCTGGAGGCTGAAGCCTGACCCGACCGGCTTCGGCGCGCCTACCCACCAGCCGGACGAGGACCGCCTAAGATCCGAACACGTGTTCGGAAGCTGGATGGTGATGACATATGCGGGTTCTCGGCGTTGACCCCGGCCTGACCCGCTGCGGTGTCGGTGTCGTCGAAGGCCAGACCGGGCGGCCCCCCGAACTTGTCGATGTCGGGGTGATCCGCACCAAGACCCAGACCGAACATGCGCACCGGCTGCTCGAGATCGAGCAGGGGCTGGACGAGTGGGTGCGCCGCCTCAACCCTGACGCCATCGCCGTCGAACGTGTCTTCGCCCAGCACAACATGATGACCATCACTGGCACCGCTCAGGCGGCTGGCCTGGCGATGATGGTCGCTGCCCGGCACGACATCCGGGTCGCGCTGCACACTCCGACGGAGGTCAAGGCCGCCATCACCGGCTATGGGGGAGCCGACAAAGCCCAGGTGGGTGCCATGGTCGCCCGAGTGC
>JAAYVP010000346.1 GCA_012517115.1 Brooklawnia sp.
CGGGGTCTGTAGGCTTCCGAGTGACTGGGAGGAATGCATGAGTGAACTGATCGACACTACCGAGATGTACTTGCGCACAATTCTCGAACTCCATGAGGAGGGCATTGAGCCGTTGCGCGCACGGATCGTTGAGCGGCTGCACCAGTCAGGACCGACGGTGAGCCAGACGGTGGCCAGGCTCGAGCGAGACGGACTGCTGGAGGTGCAACACAACCGGCGGATCGAACTCAGCGACCTCGGCTGGGAACGCGCCCGAAAGGTGATGCGTAAGCATCGGCTCGCTGAGCGGATGCTGTCGGACATTGTCGGGATGGAGTGGACGGTCGTGCATGACGAGGCATGCAAGTTGGAGCATGTGATCGGCGATGTGCTAGAGCACCGATTGACCGAGTTGATGGACTCCCCGCAGGAGTCGCCGTACGGGTGTCCGATCCCGGACCGTCAAGGCGCGCTGCATCCAGAGCGGTTCCGGGAGGGTGTGATTGCACTAGCCGAGGTGGTAGGGCCGGAGACGAGGTCATTCCGGTTGATGCGGCTGAGCGAGTTCGTCCAGGCCGATGCTGCCGCACTGGCTGGGTTGGATGCTATCGGGCTGCGCCCGGGTATCACCATCGAAGCGGTTGTGGTTGGGGATTCCGTCGAGGTGCGCGGTCCGGAGGGTCGGGTGCGCATCGAGCCGGCAGTCGCCGCAGGCCTGTGGGTAGCTGCCGATCAAGAGGGTTGACCTGAATCTGGGCATAGGGAAAGCGGCTGCTGCTCGAGGGGCCGAAGCCGTCTACCCACCCCCAGGAGACAAATCATCGCGCAGCAACCGCTCTCAGGTTTTAAGAATATACGATGTTCATACGAATACAAGCTCCAACTGCGAAGCGTCTTGGACGATTTGGGCCGAGGAGTCTACGCTGGCCTGACTTCCCTCATTTAGTGCGCATTCTTGGTGTCGTTGATTCGGGTGAGGAGTTCGCGGATGTCGTCAGGGATGGGGTCTTCTGCGGTGATTTGGTGGTTGCCGGTGTTGATGGTGACTTCGCGGTAGCGGCGTAGTGTGCGGACGAGTTTCTTGATGGTCCAGCCAGTGCGGGTTTCCAGCCAGTGCGACACAGCGAGCGCGGCGAACACGATGGCCAGGTGCGCGTCGATCGATTCCCGTTTGTGGTGATAGACGGGCCTGGCCTTCAAGTCGTTCTTGGACATTCTGAAGGAGTGTTCGACGTGCCACAACTGGTGGTAGGCACCGATCACGTAGTCAGCTGGCATGTTCAGGTTCGTGACGTACGGTTTCCAGCCGGCCAGGGTGCGGGCCTTGGCTTCTAGCTCGCGGTTCACGCTGCGAGTGCCGCCTGACAAGGTGATGAACCGGTTCCGTTTGACCGTCGCCTGACCTGCGACGGCCTTCTCGGCCTTGGCGACCTGCTGGTCGATACCGTGCAGGCTGCGGCGAGCACGATCAGCCCGGTACTGGTAGTAGATGGTGCGTTTACGCGGGTCAGCCTTGACACCCATCACAGTCGGCGCGGTCAGGATCAACCTGTCCGGCGGCTGGCTGCCAGGGTTGGTGCGGTGCCACTGCGCCAGGTGGTAGGGGATGTCGGGCAGCTTGCCGCCCACGATGAACGACCAACCGGCGTCTTCAACCTCTTTCAGGTTCCCCTCGCTGAGCATGCCGGCATCGGCGACCACGGTGACATCGGTGATCCCGTGCGCTTCGACGAACGCCCGGATGACCGGGATCATCGTGCGGGTCTCCGCCCGGTTCCCCTCGAAGCCTTCGATCATCAACGGCGCACCAGTCGCATCTGTCAACAGCCCCACGGTGATCTGGGGCTCCAGCCGGCGCTCTTTCGAGAAGCCTGGTTCGCGGAACCCGTCACCGGTGTCGGTTTCGAACCAAAGCGTCGTCACGTCAAACAAAACCAAGGCCGACGGACCCAACTCGGCATGCCCAGCACACGCCCCGGACAAGGCGTTACGCCACTTGTCGGTGGCGTAACGCGGCAACCGGCGCTCCACCGTCGAATACGACAACGCACGGATCCCGGCCTCTGACAACACTCTGGCAGCGTCCTGCTTGCTGGTGGGCTCGATGATCCGAGCGGTAACCAAATGCTCGAACACCACATCACCGCCGGCCGCCCGGTCCAGACCCAGCGCCCGATACCCGGCAGCGATCGCGTCCAGCAGCCGACCCATCCGAGACCCGGTGATCGGCAACGCAGCCGCTGATACCTTCACCGGGACGCTGGAATCCCAGGGCAGTTCGTCCTGCAGTCTGGCGGCTTCGATCCGCTGCGCGCCGACCGCCCTCAACAGTTCCACCTCAACCTCGTCATGCGCCGACCCGAGGTGCTCGATCTTGCGGGCACCCAGCCGTGACTTCCACACGATCTGGACAGCAGTCGCCCCCGAAGAGGTCTTAACCGTCCGCACATACGCCACCCCGACAGCCTCAACCAGCCACCCGCTAGTGCGCAAATCACCGAACAAGGCAAGCTGTTCCACCTAGCCAACACCTCATCGGCACCCTAAACAGTCAAAACGTGAGGGAAGTCAGGAATACAAGCTCCAACTGCGAAGCGTCTTGGACGATTTGGGCCGAGGAGTCTACGCTGGCAGGGTTGCGCACGGGCCCCATAGCTCAGGGGATAGAGCAGAGGTTTCCTAAACCTTGTGTCGCAGGTTCGATTCCTGCTGGGGCCGCAAATCCTCTCACGAAGGTGGTAATCGATGACAGCCCGGGACGAGGCGTCCGCGCAGCTGGCTGGGCTGGTGGCCCAGGCGCTCACCGGCGAGAGTGTCGAGTTGGGCGCTGTCAGGTCCGTCCGAGAACTAGGCGCCGCACTGCAGGACGCCGGCTGGGGCTCCGACAGGTTGGTCGAACTGCGAGACGTCCGCCAGGCGGCTGGGTTGGCCTGGCCGTTCGCGCTCACCACCGTGGAACGCGGCGAGGTGGGCGCCGCCCAATTGCAGTCGGCGATTCAGATCGTGCTTGACGAGCTCGGCGTCGTCCCTAGATCAAGGGTGCGCGACCGGGACGCCCCCCTCAGCGCTCGTGACAGGGCGTTGCTGGCTGATCGCCCGCCCCATCACGGCAGTGTGGGCTGAACCCGACCGCGCAGTCGCCGAGTGGCTGGCGCTGTTTGGCGTCCTCGGACAGTAGGTCGCGAATCTCGGTTAGCAGCTCAGTTTCGGTGACGGCCGGCTCGGCCTCGGTGACAAGACGCTCACGCACGGTGTTGAACGGCAGCACCAGTCCGAAATAGACAATGGTGGCAACCAGCAGGAAGCCGATCAGCTGGGTCAGGAACGGCCCGACCGGGACACCGCCCGGCATGAACTCGTCGAAGTTCGGCGGGCCGCCGAGCACGAGTGAGATCAGGCTGAGCACGATGTTGGTGAACGAAGTGACGACGCTGTTGAAAGCGGCACCCATGATGAAAGCAACGGCAAGTTCGATGAGGTTTCCGCGGAACACGAAGTCTCTGAATCCCTTCACGACTCCTCTTTTCGGGTTGGGCGCCCCGAGAGGCGCGGCGGTGGTGTCGGACGCTCGAAGAATCTAGGCATCCCTGCAGGCCTTGACCAAGATCAGTTGCACCAGACTGGCAATCGCTTGCCGTGCTGGTTCAACGCGATCGCCCCGTCAGCCCAACACGATCGCCATCCGCATCTGGGTGGACGCAGCCGCCAGCGTCGCCGCCGTTTGCGGATCGGCAGCCACCACCACAACCGCCCCGGATTCACCGCCGAGGCTGCCGTTGCCCCCAGCAGCAGGCAGCGCGGCCACCCGCACACCGCTGGCCAGGTCGATCGCCGTGCCGTCGACCGTGGCGCCCACTACGGTGATGCGGTCGCCCACCTGCAGCAGGGCGGCGGTGGTGGAATCCGGCACTCGAAAGGGGACCAGCCGCTCGTTTGGCCCCGCGCCGCCATTGCGTCCAGACAGGGTGCTGGCAGAGGTGAGAACGCTGCCCGCGGTCAGCGCTCCGGTGAGGGTGCGACCGATCGCCTCCGCGGAATCGACGAGGGCTCCTTCAGGCAGGTAAGCGAGTGGCATCTCGACCGTCCGCAGGTCGGTCTCGGTCAGCAGGGTACCTGCGGCGAGTGCATGGCCTGCCACCAGAGCGGGGGTGGTTTCGGGTTCTTGTGGCGCCAGCACCGACAACACGGAGAACAGGCAGATGATGGCTGCGATGGTGCCCAGTGCGCGACGATGCCAACGAGCAGCGCGAACCAGGCGGGTAAGAGCTTCAGTAGGGGTCACGCCCGAGATGATTGTCGGCCAACGCAGAATCCGTCAGTTATCCACAGGGGCGGGAGAGGTCTTGAGTTCCCGAACTGTGCGCTCAGGCGGCCGCGTGGTCTTTGGCGCTGGACGACTCCTTGGCGCTCGACGATTCCTTGGGTGCGGGGCTGGCGTCCGACGAAGAAGAGTCGCTGGTGGTTTTGGAGACCGCGGCCGACTTCGACTTGCGTGAGTCGGTTGCGTAGAAGCCGGAGCCCTTGAAGACGATGCCGACAGGCGAGAAGACTTTGCGCAACGAGCCGCCGCATTCGGGGCAGTCGACCAGTGGCGCGTCGGTGAACTTCTGGAAGGCCTCCAACTCGTTGGCACAGGCCTGGCAGCGGTACTGATAAGTAGGCATCGCCCTGCTTTCGTCGAAACATGCGGATAGCAGCCGGGCGCAGCTTGGCACTCAGGGCTCCCGACTGCCAATGATAACGTCTCTCGGGTCACAGGTCATTCCCGGATGACACAGTTGCCAAACCAGAACAGGCTAGTCGACGATCAGCGCCTGGATCGTTCGGGTTGGTGTCACCAGCCAATCGACCGTCTGGTCGTGCGGAAGCTGGGGATGGGATTGCACTTCGTCGTCGTTGAGCAGCACTATCACCGGGGTGCCGGTACTCCGATAAAGCAACGCACGGTCGAACCAGCCACCCCCGGTGCCGATCCTGCTGCCGTCAGTGCCAGCGCTGAGGGCTGAAGCGATCACCAGTTCGGCGCGAGCCAAGGCGTCCGCACCCAGCCCGGGACCGGCCGGTTCGGGTATACCGAACGGGCCAGTGGTGAGCTCCTTCCGGCCGGAGAACCACGCCCAGTCGGGTATCCGCCGAGGTGTGCCGTCCTCACGGATGCCGATCTTGGGCACCAGTACCCGGTACCGCTTCGCCAACTGGTCGGCCAGGTCGAGCGTCCCGGGCTCGTAGTCGCGTGAGAGATAGCAGGCGACCACTCGGCCTTCGGGCACCAACTCGGCCACCAGTTCGATCGCCCTCGCAGCTCGCTCATGATCGTCGGCCAACCTTTGTGCCTCCGGACGCGCCTGCCGCGCCTGGTTCGCTTCGGCCCGGATCTTGTAACGGGCTGCGGGGCCTACTGGGTCATGTCGAACCATGCCCCTATCGTAGGAGTCATGCGCTTGTTCAAACGTCGCCCAACCGACCCGGCGTCCGTGGCTGAACAGCCAGAGGTTGTCCCGGAGCCCGCGCTACCCAAACCGCCAGCCACCGACGACCGTGGCCGCCGTTCTGTGGCAGCGCAGCGCGACTACCTGCTTTCGTTGATCGAGCCGCTGCCCGCCTTCGGCATGTACTTGCTAGATGCCTGGGGCACGGCGGTGTGCGAAGACATCGTCGCAGACCGTCACCTGCCTGGCGATGACCTGGTGGTTGCCGACGGGTTCGCAGTGCGCGCGGGCGACCTGGCCGATCTGGAGTATGACGCCAGCGCCACGCTCCGCGTCCGCGACGACGACAAGGTAACCAAGGTGGGGGCAGCCGTGCGGGTGCGCGCCGGCCAGATCATGCCCGAGGGAGCGGACGCGATCATTCCTGCCGAGCGGTGCACCTTGAACGGGAACGTGCTGACAGTGCATGGCCGGGTGCGCAGCGGCGACCATGTCCGCCGGATCGGGTCGGACGTCCGCGTCGGTGTGCCCATCATGCGGTCGGGCGAGCGACTGGACGCGCGGCGCAGCGCCCTGCTAGCTATGGCCGGAATCGATCGGGTCCTGGCCAGGCCCCGGCCGCGTGTCGTGGTGCTGAGTGTGGCCGACGAGTCGTCCGACCCTACTGACACCGAGTCGCATCTGCTGGCAGCCCTGGCCAGAGCGGACGGCGCTCAAGTCTGGCGAGTCGCGCTGCCCGGCGGGCCTGATCGTGAACTCCATGACGCCATCAGCGACCAACTCATTCGCGCCGACATCGTGGTGGCCTCGGGTCCGCTGGACGCCGATGCCCAACTGGTGCGGGTGGTGCAGCAGATGGGCGAAACCGATCTCGCAGATGTCGCCCTCCAGCCGGGTGGCCGGATGGGATTCGCGCTGGTAGGCGAAGACCGGGTGCCGCTATTGATGCTGCCAGACGAGGCGGTGGAGGCCTACGTCGGCTACCAGGTCTTCGCCCGGCCCTTGGTGCGTCGACTCATGGGAGCCCCCGTGGTCACCACCGCGCAGGTGAACTGCCTTGCCGGCGGGGAATTGTCGGGCGACCTGGGCACTGTCCAGGTTCGTTTCGGCACCATCCGCGAGCAGCAGGGTGAGAAGGTTGTCGTGCCACTCGGCCAACCCGGCCATCCCCGATTGGCTGACCTGCTGGGTGCGGACGCGATGATCGTGCTCGACGAAGGAGCTAGCTCGGTCCACCTTGGTGAGCGCGTCGGCTGCTGGCTGCTGGATGATTGAGGTGTCCGACGCGAGCTGGCGACGGAGGCTACCGGATAGTGTTCAGTTCCCTACGGCGCATCGCTGGCCGGTCTCGTTACGAGCCGGCGCCGTGGTGCTACGGCCGATCAGCCGCCACGAGGAGTTGATCTGGGAGGGCCTGCGGGCTGCGAACTACCAATGGACGCACGAGTGGGACGCGACGGAGCCGCCGGAGGTCAAAGCCAGACCTCTGCCCTTCCCGAGTTGGCTCAAATGGACGGAGAAACAGGCCCGCGCCGGCCGGGCGCTGCCGTTCGGTTTGGCACACGACCCCGACTGGCCAAGTGAGCCGCGTCCCATCAGGCACACGCGGCTCATTGGCCAACTTTCGGTTGCCGGCATCGTCGAGGGCTCAGCCAGGTCTGCGGCCATCGGCTACTGGATCGACCGGCAGTATGCGGGGCGCGGTATCGTCCCGACCGCGGTGGCATTGGCCTGTGACTACTGTTGGCAGGTGATGCGTCTGCACCGTATCGAGATCAGCATTCGCCCAGAGAACGGACGCAGCCTGCGGGTCGTGGAGAAGTTGGGCTTCCGTGAGGAGGGCCTGCGTCCCCGCTTCCTGCACATCAACGGAGACTGGCGCGACCATCGGGTTTTCGCACTGAACGCCGAGGAAGTGCCCAATGGTCTACTGAACCGCTACCTCGCCAGCCGCGGATAGCGCAGAACACGCGGCGCGCCTGTTCCGATCCGCGGCGGCCAGCCTCTAAGTTGGGTCGCGTGCTGGCAGGGTTGATCTTCGGGGCGATCGCGATCGCATGGATCGTCTATCTCGTCCCCTACATCCTCGCCCGGCGAGAGCAGGACTTCCCTCTCGATCAAGACGTCATCGACCAGTTCGCGGAATCGATGCAGCTTGTTCGACGCGGTGGGGAACCCGCGCCCGGGTATTTGATCGATTCGGGTGCTGAAGTCTCCACACCGCTGACCCGACGAGCCGCTCGTCACAACCTTCGCCAGGCCTCCCGGATCGCCCGGCAGCGGCGTCGCCGAGGACTCATCTTGAACCTGCTGCTCCTTGTCGCCGGAGTGGTCTTACCGTTTGTCCTGCCGATCTCGCGCTGGTGGACTGCGTTGCCGGCGGCGTTGCTGATCGGCTGGCTGGTGCTCAGCCGGATCAGCGTGGTCACTCTCGAGCGAATGCTGGCGGCGGTACGTGCGCAGATCGAGTTCGGCGACGAAGAGCAGACCATCGTCATCGGCGAGCACAGCGAAGACGAAACCGTTGCTCTGGTCACCGAGACCGAGCGTTCGGTCGAGATCACCGGCCCGATTAGCGATACCCTCGGTTCGTTGTGGGATCCGATTCCGGTCACCCCGACCACCTACGTGTCGCGTCCGTTGCTGCCGCGTTCGGTACGCACCATCGACCTGTCGGCCCCGGTGGCGTCCAGCGAATTGCGTCCGGTGATCGCCGAGAGACCTGCCGAACAGGTCTCCGACGAGGACGATTTGCCGCGCGCGGTCGGCGAGTAGGCAACCGGCACCCGATTTTGGGTCGACCCGGCGGGGTCGTGTAACATTGCGGGGTACCGCGAAAGCGGCATGGGGCTATGGCGCAGTTGGTAGCGCGTCTCGTTCGCAATGAGAAGGTCAGGGGTTCGAATCCCCTTAGCTCCACAAGGACGGACACTCACTATTGGGTGTCCGTTTCGCTTGTCCCCATTGCCCCCGCATTGCCCCGCGGCGCGTTGAGGCGCTCCAGACCGGCCCGATGAGCACCCGTGCCCAAGTAGTGCAGGTACCGGTTCGTGGTGGCGATCGACTCGTGCCCCAGCCACGCTTGGACGGTCCCCGGGTCCACCCCGCGGGCCAACCACAGGCCGGCAGCCGTGTGCCGCAGGTCGTGGATCCGGCGGCCGGCAGCAGTGGCCTCCCAGGCAAGCGTGCGCACCACCGCGGAGCGGTGCAGTGGGCTCCCGGTGTCGGTGGTGCACAGCAGGTCCGTCGCCGCCTTGTCCTTGCTCAGCTCAGCCACGATGTCCAGCACCCGATCGGCCAGGGGGACGAGCCGGCTACGCCGCCGCTTGGTCGACTTGAGCCCCACACCCTCGGGGTTGGACCGGCAGATGACCAGCCCCGGTGTCGGCACCTTCATCACATCACCAACCCTGACGGCACGAGCCTCGGCCCACCGCAGGCCGGTCCAGCCGAGCAGCAGCATGATGTCGGCCAGGCGTCGGTTCCTGGCCGCCCACCGCTCCCACACCACCTCGAGCTCCTCCTCCGCAAACGGCAGCATCTCGGTCGGTTCGTCCGAGGAGCGTGGAGCCCTGGTCAAGGAGACCGGATTGACGAGGAAGTACTTCTCGCGCACGCACCAACCGAAGAAGGAAGACAGGCTCGCGCGGTACCGCTTGACCGACCCCTCAGCCAGCCCCTGCCGGAGCAGGTCCTCAAGCACCCGGGCGACTTCACGCTCGCCGATGTGGCGCACGCCCATGTTCAAGAACCAGATGGGAGTCAGCCTCTTCAGCGCGCGGTCGACCACCGCCGTCTTCTTGGCCACCGTGTCCGCACGAATGGCGAGCCAGTCATCCAAGCAGGCTTCGACGCGTCGCTTCCCACTGGCCGGGTCCACACCACCATCGAG
>JAAYVP010000347.1 GCA_012517115.1 Brooklawnia sp.
ATCTCGGTGCTCGCCATCCCACTCCGAGGCCTGAACCTGAGCATCGACTTCGTGGGCGGCTCGGTCTTCCAGGCTCCCGTGCAGGTAACCTCGTCCACCATCGATGACTTCGCGCGGGCAGCGACCAACTCTGGCGTCCCAGATCTCGGGGTGCAGGTCAACACTGTCGGGGACGAGACAGTCCGTGTCCAGACCCGAAGCTTGGAGAGCGCAGAGGTCGTGCAGGTCCGGGAGGCGATAGCCGAACAGGCAGGCATCGCTGATGACGACGTGGCCTACTCGTTGGTGGGCCCATCCTGGGGCCAGCAGATCACCCAGCAAGCGTTGATCGCACTGGTGATCTTTCTGGTGCTGGTCGGCCTTCTGATCGCGATCTACTTCCGGGAATGGAAGATGTCGGTGACCGCGCTCATCGCGCTGCTGCACGACTTGATCGTCACGATCGGGTTGTATGCGTTGGTCGGTTTCACCATTTCGCCGGCGACCGTGATCGCCTTGCTGACGATCCTGGGCTACTCGCTCTATGACACCGTGGTTGTCTTCGACATGGTCCGGGTGCAGACCCGTGACCTGAAGAACCAGTCGCGTACCTACAGCCAGGCTGCCAATGCCGCCATCAACCAGGTCTTGGTGCGTTCCATCAATACCACCATCATCGCGGTGCTTCCGGTGCTGGCCATCCTGGTCGCCGGTGTGATAGTGCTCGGTGGCGAGGGACCGCTGGCCGACCTCGGGCTGGCCATGCTGATCGGCATGATCTCGGGTGCCTACTCGTCGATCTTCCTGGCGACTCCGATGCTGGCCCAGCTGCGTGAGCGCGAGCCAGAGATGCGCCGTCACCGAGCTTCGCTCGAGAAGGGCCGCCGCAAGACGCGGGCAAAGGTCACCGCTGTGGCCTCGACGTCTGCAGTGAGCGCGGCCAGCGTTCCGACGGCCCCCGCGCCCTCAGCGGGTGTGCTGGATTACGTCCAGCAAGAGCTGGCTGACGTGCCCGCCGACGAACCGCCCGCCCCCACGCCACCGCCGAGCGGGCAGCGCGTCCAGCCGACCAAGTCAACCCGATCTACCCGGAAGAAGTGAGATGACCGACCCCCGTGTTGCCCGGGCAGCCGCGCTGATCCGCAATGTGCCGGACTTCCCGAGGCCCGGCATCCAGTTCAAGGACATCACCCCCATCCTCGGTGACACGCGGGCGTTCCGAGGTGTCATGGATGTCCTGGCCGAGCAAGCGCCGAACGACATCGACTTGGTTTGCGGAGTGGAATCACGCGGGTTCCTGTTCGGCGCCCCACTCGCGCTGCAACTGGGGGTCCCGTTCGCGCCGATCCGCAAACCGGGCAAGTTGCCCAGCACGGTCGTGGAGGAGCACTTCGATCTTGAATACGGCTCGTCGATGCTCGCGATGCACACCGACGCAGTCCAGCCCGGACAACGGGTCTTGCTGGCCGATGATCTGCTGGCTACGGGAGGAACCCTGATCGCATCCATCAAGCTGATCGAACGCCTGGGCGCCACCGTCGCACAGGTGCAGGTCGTAATCGAGATGACCGACCTCGACGGCCGGGAGAACCTGGTGGGTTTCGGCGTTCGCGACCTGTACGCGATGATCCAAACCCACTGATCACCGAACGGGTCGGACTCCGAGGATTCCCATCGCAGTAATAGACTTCTGCGATACGGTCCGGCGATAGGGGGTGCTCGATGTCAGAGGACAGCGTGTACGGGCCCTACGGAACAGGGGAGGGGACGCCCGGCGCCCCGCGTTCGTCGACCCTGGAACGTATCTCCAGCGGGCCAGAGCAGCCTCGGCTGAGAATGCGCCAACGGCTGGCGTGGTTCGGCGCAGTGAACCGTCCGCCGCAGTCAGCGGTACTCGACCCACTCTTCTCGGTTGTCAAAGCCAATCACCCGAAGGCGAACCTGGAGCCGCTCGAGCGCGCATACCATACCGCCGAGCACTACCATCGCGGCCAGATCCGCAAGAGCGGCGAGCCGTACATCACCCATCCCTTGGCGGTGGCCACGATCCTGGCCGAGTTGGGCATGACTGAATCGACGCTGTGTGCGGCGTTGCTGCACGACACCGTTGAGGACACCAGCTACACACTCGACCAATTGCGAGCCGACTTCGGCGAGGAGGTCGCGCTGTTAGTCGATGGCGTGACCAAGCTCGACAAGATCACCTACGGCGAGTCCGCCAAGGCCGAGACCATCCGGAAGCTGGTGGTTGCTACCGCCCGCGACATCCGTGTGCTGGTCATCAAGCTTGCAGACCGGCTGCACAACATGCGCACGCTCACCTACCTGCGTCCCGACAAGCAGATGCGCATCTCCCGCGACACGCTGGAGATCTTCGCCCCGCTGGCCCATCGGTTGGGCATGAACGCGATCAAGTGGGAGCTGGAAGACCTGTCGTTCGCCACCTTGCAACCCAAGGTCTACGACGAGATCGTCCGGATGGTTGCCGAAGCCGCCCCGCAGCGCGAACGGCAGTTGCGTGAGGTGATCGACCAAGTGAAGAAGGACCTCAACGAGGCCGGGATCAAGGCTGTCGTCTACGGCAGACCGAAGCACTACTACTCGATTTACCAGAAGATGGTGGTACGGGGACGCGACTTCACCGACATCTACGACCTGGTGGGGCTGCGGGTGCTGGTCGACACCACCCGCGACTGTTACGGTGCGTTGGGCGTGCTGCACAATCGATGGAACCCGCTTCCCGGTCGATTCAAGGACTACATCGCGCTACCGAAGTACAACATGTACCAGTCGTTGCACACCACCGTTCTGGGCCAAGGCAACCACCCGGTTGAGTTCCAGATCCGAACCCACGAGATGCATCAGCGAGCCGAGTACGGCGTCGCGGCACACTGGAAGTACAAGGAAGAACCACACGCCAAAGGCGGGAAGGGCACCCAGCGCGAAGACGCCGACAGCCAGCAGCTGTCGTGGGTCTATCAGTTGAATCAATGGCAACGTGAGACCGAAGACCCGGGGGAGTTCCTCGACTCGTTGCGTTTCGAATTGAACACCTCCGAGGTATACGTCTTCACTCCGAAGGGCGACTTGATCGCCCTGGCACAGGGCGCCACTCCGGTTGACCTCGCATACGCCATCCACAGTGAGGTTGGCAACCGCTGCGTCGGCGCCCGGGTGAACGGACGGCTGGTTCCGCTGGACAGCAAGCTTGCCAACGGCGACATCTGTGAGATTCTGGTCTCCCGCTCCGAGGACGCCGGCCCCAGTCGTGACTGGCTGAGTTTCGTCACGAGTCCCCGTGCCCGATCGAAGATCAGGCAGCACTTCACCCGGGAACGCCGTGAGGAAGCCATCGAGCAGGGCAAGAATGCCCTCGCCAAGCAGATGCGAAAGTCCGGCCTGCCACTGCAACGGCTGCTCACCGTTGAGCACCTGACTGCTGTCGCCGACAGCTACCGACTGAGCGACATCAACGCGCTCTATGCCGCGATCGGCGAGAACAACGTGGGTGCGCAAGGTGTCATCCAGCGACTGGTCGAGACTGAGGGCGGTCTGGATGCGGCGGTCAGCGAGACGTTTGAAGAGAAGCGTCCGATCCCGCCTCGCAGGTCCGGTGGGAAAGAGAACGTAGGTATCGTCGTGCAAGGCGAACCCGACATGTGGGTGAAGCTGGCCAAGTGCTGCACCCCGCTGCCTGGCGATGAGATCCTCGGCTTCGTCACCCGCGAGAACGGTGTCTCGGTGCACCGGCGAGACTGTACGAACGCTGCGGCTCTGCTCAACCAGCCCGAACGCATCGTGGAGGTGGAATGGGCGCACTCGGGCAACGTCGGGTACCTGGTGTCGGTGCAGGTCGAGGCGCTTGACCGCACCGGCCTGCTCTCCGACCTGACCAGGTCGTTGTCGGATCAGGGTGTGTCGATCACGTCCGCTGTGGTGAGCACCACCAAGGATCGGCTCGCCAAGGTGCGGCTCACCTTCGAGTGCTCAGACCCGAAGCACTTGGCACACGTGACGTCGCAGATGCGAAAGGTCTCGGGCGTCTACGACATCTACCGGGTCAGCCAGGGAGGCTGACCCGAGCGGCCGCTGGCCACCTGAGCCGACCGCAGGTCGCGCGCCACGCTCCGCCGCTCAGGCCGAGAACTCGTCCAGGGTCTTTTGCGCTTGGGCCAGCCACTCGGTGTAGGTCTTGATCGAGTCGCGGGTCGTCGCGGCCTTCTTCGTGTCGCCGCGTCGTTCGGCGGCGTCGGCCTGCTGGGTCAGCTTCTCGATCTGGGCGCTGAACATCTCGACTGTGTCGGAGGCACGCTTGCGAGCCTCTGGGTCGGTGCGGCGCCACTCGGTCTCTTCGGCCGAACGCACTGCCTGCTCCAGTGCCCGAACTCGGCCTTCCAACGAGCGGATCGCGTCCCGTGGCACCTTGCCAAGTTCGTTGAAGCTGGACAGGAAATCCCTGAATGCATCCTTGGCCGTCTTGACGTCGGTGATCGGGAGGATCGTTGCCTCTGCGTCGTCCAGCAGCTTCTGCTTGGCGGTCAAGTTCTCACGGAACTCGCTCTCTTCGGCGTTGAACGCCGCGGAGCGGGCATTGAAGAACTGATCCTGCAAGCCACGGAACTCAGTCCAAAGCTGGTCGTCCACCTCACGGCCAGCACCGCCAGCCGCCCGCCACTCGTTCATCAGATCGCGGAACTCGGTGGCCGTCTGAGACCAGTCGGTCGAACCAGCAATCTCGCGGGAGCGGGCGATGATCTTCTCCTTGGCCGCGCGAGCCGCATCCCGGCGCTCATTCTGGGTAGCGAACTGCGCCTTACGGCGGCGCGTGTAGGTGGTCCGGGCGCTGCTGAAGCGGTGCCACAGTTCATCGTCGGTGGCTCGATCGATGCGAGGTAGCGCTTTCCAGTCGTCCAGCAGGGAACGGAACCGATTCACCCCGCCGCGCCAATCGTTGCCTTCCGCCAGCTTCTCTGCCTCGGCGACCATCGCCTCCTTCGCGGCCTTGACCTGCTCGTTCTGCTGAGCGCGCTCAGCTTTCCGGGCCTCCTGCGCGGCGGCCAGCTGCGGCGCGAACCCGTCCAACTTAGCCACCAAGCCGTCCAGATCGCCCACCGCGCTGGCCCCGACGATCGACGACCTCAGGTGGTTGATGGACTTGCGGGCCTCCTCTGGCGACAACGAGCCCGATTCGATCCGCTGCCCCAGCAGGTTCACCTCGGTCTCCAATGACTCGAAGCGGCGCACGAAGAACGCCATGGCCTCGGATTTGTCGGCATCGGGGACTTGACCGACCCTGCGTTCGCCCGCGGAGGTCAGCACGAAGACCGTGCCGTCGTCCTCTACGCGGCCGAAGTCAGTCGGCCCTGCGCTTTCACTCATGGGTCCATATTGCCCGATAGGCTGCGATTTGTGTTCATCGTGCCGTTCGTCAGTGGTCCTTGGCAGACAAACTGCTATGTGATATCAGCTCACAGACCCGCAGA
>JAAYVP010000348.1 GCA_012517115.1 Brooklawnia sp.
ATCGTGCCACTGCCTGCGCGGCCAGCACGGCGGGGTCGACTGCGATTGCCCCGTCGGGGGCGGGGTCGGGCAGCGCAACGTCGTAGCAGACCTGAACCCGGTCAGATCCACCGGGAAGCCCGGCGTTCACGGTCAGACACAACTGCTGCCCGCCCGTCGCGTTGGTCACCAGGGTGTACTTCGCCCACGGGTTGATCCCGGACGCCGCACCACCCGGCACGCCAGCCTCGTAGCCGGGCTGGGCCTGGGCCTGGCCGCCGCCCGCTGACGTTTGCATGTTGGCCGAAACCTGGGCCTCGTTGCCGGAAGCACCCGATTTGATTCCTATGTTCGGTCCGTTCCACCCGTTGCCCTGCGCGGCTGCTTCTGCACATAGGCTCACGCTCAACGCCACTACGCCGATCACGACCCTTGTCCATTTCAGGAGACTGGACACTGCTCGACCTCGACTCCCATTGTTGAGGTGAACAGCCGTAGATCTCCGTCGACGTGCTTGAAGAAGTACGTCTTGTAGAGCAGGGCTGACACACCGACCAAGGCGCCGTTCGCGTCCACGGTCGAGGTCGCTTGCAGGCAGCCCTCGAGCGCGACTTCCGAATCGTCCTGGCTGACACCGGGCTGGGGACGCAGGACCAAAGCTGCGGACTCACCCTCGGCCCCTTTCCAACCGAGTTCCCAGTACTGCTGGACCCCCACTCGGCTCCAAGTGAGATAGGGGTCTGCCAGCAGCGTCTCTAACTCGACCGGGTAGCTACCCGGCCCTTGTCGAATCGCTTCCTCCTCAAGCTGGGTGGCACGACGCACGACCCGCTCGGCCTCCGCATACAGCGCGTCCATATCAGGGGTTGGGCTAGCCACCGGTGACACCGAAACCGGCGGGCTGGGCGTCCCCGATGGCGTTGGACCTCCAGAACCACCAGACGAACACCCTGACAACACCGACACAACGGCAAGACCAACAAGCAAACCGAACACACGTCGCATCAGACGCCGACCTCCGGGGGGTGAGAACTCGACCAACAACGCGAATCATGCCACCCCTGCTGCACACCACCAAACACTCCGTCCACAGGACTCAGCTTTTTCGGGCGGACGGGTGTGGCGGTGTCTCAGCCATGCTCCCGATCTGACGGCGGCACCGTCGGGAAACGGTCAGAGCTCTCCTTGCGCTCACTTATCCCGAAGGCAGGTCGTTGGGACGCAGCAGCTAAGCGCAGCTTAGGATTGCCTTACCCGACAGTATCGGGAGATCGTCCGATGTGCGACGTGGGTCTTAGAGGCATCTTGGGCACATGAGCAATAGCGACTACCTGCATCTCCAGATGCACAACTACCGGATAGCCGAGTTCTATCAGTCGATGGATCGCGCCCGGTCGGTCGTCGATCTGCCCGCCCGTCGACGCAAGCGGTACCTCCGACTCGATATGCGGTTCGGTGAGCCACGAAAGGAAATTCAATCGGTCTTCGGCCATGCGATCATGACCATATGAGCGGTGTCGGCCACCGACCGCTGGTCGGTCGGGCGTCCGAATTGGATACACTCCGGCAGGCTTGGGACGCTTCGCTGACCGGGCGTGCCGGACTGGTGCTTGTCTGCGGGGAGGCGGGCATCGGTAAGTCGACACTCGTGAACGAATTCGTCAACGGCCTCGGACCCGACACCGAGGTGCTGCTTGGGCAGTGCCTCACGTTCGGGAACGAGGCCGTCCCCTATGCCGCCCTCAGCCAAATCCTGCGTACTCTCGTGGGGCGCGTGGGGGAAGATACCGTGCGCGCCTGGAGCGGGGCAGGTTTTGCCGTCCTCGGGTCTCTGGTGCCGGGGCTGTCACGTGGCGTCCCGCCGGAGAGCCGCGATCGCATCCAGGTTTTCGAGGCGGTGGCCGACCTGCTGCAGGCCGCGGCCCGCGAGCGTCCGCTGGTGCTCATCATTGAGGACCTGCACTGGGCCGACATGTTCACCGGCCATCTTCTGCGCTTCCTGGACGCCGCCCTCGCCGACACCCCCGGTCTGCTCATCATCGTCACGTACCGCACCGATGAGATCAGCGGACGCCATCCGCTGCGTCCGGCACTCGCCGAACTGCAGCGTCGCGCCCGCGTCCGTTTGCCGCTCGACCCGTTCAACACCGACGAGATCGAGCAGTTGGTCCGGCCATTGCTCCCCCAGGACGCCAGCCCGGCGACCATCAGACGAATCGTCGAACGCAGTGAGGGCATCCCCTACTTCGCGGAGGAGTTGGCGCGGTCAACCGGTGGACACGGCGCATTGCCCGCCACACTCCGAGACGCCCTACTCGTCCGTTTCTTGGTTCTCGATCAGGAAACGCAGCAGCTTCTCCAGGTTGCTGCTGTCATGGGAGTGCAGTTCTCGTTCGACGATTTGGTGGCAGTCTCTGAACGGGACGAAACGCACGCCGGCGAGGCGCTCCGCGAAGCGATGCAGGCCGGTCTCGTCATCGACCTCGACGAAGAGCAGTACGCCTTCAAACACACCATTTTGCGTGACGTGATCCACGACGAGGTGCTGCCCGGCGAGCACCGCCGCATCCACTCGCGGTACGCCGACCTCATGCTGGCAAGACGGCGCACCAGCAACCTGCTGGAACTGATTCACCACCTGAGGGCGGCTGGCCGCAACCAGGAGGGCTTCGAGACTGCGCTGCGGCGTGCCGATGAGTTGGGTGACGCCCACCCCGACAGCGTCGAGCTTTATCAGGTGGCGCTCGACCTGTGGGACCAAGTCGACGACCCGGAACGGATCCTGGGACGGTACGACGAGGTGCTCAACCGCGCCGCGAAGGCCAACAACTGGCTTGGGGATCACCTGCGGGCGTCCCGCTTGATCGATGCGAGCATCGCGGCCATGCCC
>JAAYVP010000349.1 GCA_012517115.1 Brooklawnia sp.
GCAGTGGCGTCCCCCGTCTTGGGGGGCGCCACTGTTGTCATGTCACCGAGCAGAAGCCACAGCAGGCGCACAGCTTGATTCCACTGTTCACACAGCGCTGCGCGCTGGACTGGCCTTCGTCGGGTCGCCAGACCCAACCAGGAGGAATTGGATCATGAGCATGTCAATCGGGCGCAACGCCGCTCTGGGAGCCATCGCGGTGCTGGGTAGCGCCGGACTGCTGATGCAGGTCACGCTGCCAGCCGTAATAGGTGGCTGGCTAGGCAACGGCGTCCCGATCACCCAGCTGTTGACCTCTTGGCGGACGCCCACGGAAGGCACCGGGGTGGTTCTCGTCGACACCACCGGTCCCAGCGGCGAGGCCGCCGGAACAGGCATGGTACTCAGCTCTGACGGCACCGTGCTGACGAACTACCACGTCGTCGAAGGGTCGTCCACCATTGAGGTGACTCTGTCGACCGGTGCCCAATACAACGCCACGGTGCTCGGCTTCAGCGCCAGCAGCGATGTCGCCGTGCTGAAACTCGCGAACGCCAGCGGTTTGGCGACGATCGTGCCCGACGACGACGGGGTGAGTATCGGCCAAGACGTGACCGGGATGGGCAATGCGAACGGTGCTGGCGAGTTGGTCACCACGTCCGGCCAGATCACCGGTCTGGACAAGACGATCAAGGTGGGCGAAGAAGGCAGCTGGGCATCATCTACGCTGACCGGCTTGATCGAGACGAGCACCAACGCGGTCCCGGGCGACTCGGGCGGCCCCACTTACGACGATGAGGGGGAAGTCATCGGCATCACCTCGGCAGGCGCTTCAACGAATCAGCTGACCTCTGCACGGCGGATGCCCACGCAGTCGGTCAGTTACGTCATCCCGATCGATACTGCCTTGCAGGTCGTCGATCAGGTGCTGGCTGGTGATGAGAGCGACGGCGTCAGCGTCGGGCCGAAGGCATGGCTGGGGGTCAGTATCACCGACTTGCGTTCCGAACGCGGCAGTCAGGCGTCCGGTGTCGGCGTCGTCTCGGCAGAAGGCCCCGCGGCGCAGGCGGGAGTGACGGCCGGGTCGATACTGACCGCGGTGGACGGGGTCGCAGTCTCGAATACCTCGGCGGTCTCTGAGGTACTGGCCAACCACGAGCCCGGCGATCGGGTGCAGTTGATGTGGACCGATGCGTCCGGGCAACAGCACACCGGGACAGTCACGCTAGGCACGAGTGCAATCAACTGAGTTCTGTCAGCGCAGGGCCCTAGTTTGAAGGGCATGCGAATCCTGCACACCTCCGACTGGCACCTCGGCCGGACCCTTCACGGCGTCGACCTTGCCGAACACCACGCTGCCTATCTCGATCACCTGATCGATCTGGCGCGCAGCGAGCGTCCGGACGCGGTGGTCGTGTCGGGTGATGTGTACGACCGGGCATTGCCACCCATCGAGTCGGTCCAGTTGCTTGAGGACGTGCTTGAGCGGCTGGCCGCAATCACCCGCGTGGTGGTGACGCCGGGCAACCACGACTCCGCGGTGCGGTTGGGTTTCGGGGCCAGATTGTTCCGTGATCGCCTGCACGTCAGGGCGCGGATCCTAGATGCGACACGACCAGTGGTGATCCCAGACACCGATAGTGATGCTGGGCTGCTGGTTTACCCACTGCCATACCTCGACCCCGACATGGCCCGTCCCACGCTGCAGGTTTGGGCCGACGTTGACGCCGCCGGGCATCGCGCGCCGATCGCCCGGTCGCATGAAGCCGTCTTGTCCACCGTGATGCGCCGGGTCGAGGCAGATCTGATCTCGCGGCGGGCCGCGGTTGGCCGTCGGCTGCCGGCCGTGGTGATGGCGCACGCTTTCGTGGTCGGCGGTCAGTCGTCCGATTCGGAACGCGACATCCGGGTTGGCGGGGTCGACAGCGTCCCGGCTGCCGTTTTCGGTGCCGGTCCGGACGCGGTCGACTATGTGGCCTTGGGCCACCTGCACGGGCAGCAGCGAGTGGGCCCGCAAGACGTTGCCGGTCCGCTGCTGCGGTACTCCGGCTCGCCGCTGGCGTTCTCGTTCTCCGAGATGAATCAGGTCAAGTCAACCTTGCTCATCGATTTCGGAACCGAGGGGCAGGTCAGTTCGACCGCGCAGATCGAGGCTCCGGTGCCGCGTCGGCTGTCCGAGGTGCGCGGTTCGTTGGATGAAGTGCTGGGGCGCCGATTCGGGTCCCAGCGCAATGACTGGGTTCGCGTGGTCGTGACTGGCAGTCGGCGACCAGACGACCTGGTCAGCGTGGTGAAGCGGGCGTTCCCGCACGCGCTGGAGGTCTTCTTCGAACGCGATGGCGGCCCGCTGGTGGCTCGGGGGGTTTCCCGCAGCGTCCGCGACCCACTTGAGGTGGTGACCGAGTTCATCCGGCAGGTCGGCGACCGACCACCCGACGAGCCGGAACTGGCGGTGCTGACGGCTGCCTACGAGCAGATCCGTGTTGATGAGGGGGGACGCTGATGCAGATCGTGCGGCTGGAGCTCGAGGGAATCGGCCCCTTCACGCAGCGGCAGGTGGTTGACTTCGAGGAGCTGTCCACCGGTGGGCTCTTCTTACTCGAGGGGCCGACCGGTGCCGGCAAGTCCACGATTGTGGATGCCATCGTGTTTGCGCTGTACGGAGATGTCGCCAGCTCGGAATCGAGCAAGGGCCGAATCGTGTCCACGCTGTTGCCCGACGGAGTCGAGCCCTTCGTCGATCTCACCATCGACACCAAGCACGGATTGCTGCGGGTGCGCCGGGTTCCCGAATACGAGCGAGTGAAGCGCAGGGGCAGCGGCAAGACCACAGTCAAAGCGTCGATCAAATTGTGGAAGCTCGCTGATCCAGATGCTGAGGGCACTCCGGTGAGTGTCAACATTCAAGAAGCCAACGACGAACTGTCCCGGGCTATCGGCCTGACCAAGTCTCAATTCACGCAGACTGTCGTGCTCCCCCAGGGCCAGTTCGCAACCTTCCTGAAAGCGAAGCCTGAAGACCGGCGCGGCATTCTGCAGGACATTTTCGGCACCGAGCTGTACCAGCGCATCGCGAACCGGCTCGCCGAGATGGCCACCGACAAGCGGCACGCGGTCGACAAGGCAATCGATGAAGCAACGCAAACGGCAGCCAACTTCTGTCAGGTGGCCTGGTACGACGACGCCCAGGCCGCGATCGACCAGATCCCTGAGCAGGTCCAGTTCGACGACCTGGTCGACAATCAAGGATTCGACAGCCTGTCCGAACTCGCTGCTGCCCGGCTGCAAGTCCTCGCCGATCAGTCCGCTGAGCTCGACGACAGGGTGAAAACCGCCCAGGGCCAGCTTCGCGCCGCGAGACAAGCGCTTGACAAGGAGCAGAAACGTAACGAAGCCATCACTGAGCGGGACGGATTGCTAGCCCGCAAGCGCGAACTCACCTCCGACGCCGCCAGAGTGCAGATGAAGGCGGAGCGGCTGGCACTCGCCGAGCGCGCTGAGAAGGTCCGGCATCTGCTCGCCGAGGTGAAGAAATCGCTGAAGCAGACCGAGGAGTGTGAGCGGGTTCTTCGCGAGCTGACAGCGACTGTGTCGACCGGGGCGCAAGCCGACCTGGTCGCCGAGCCCCTGTCAGCCGAGCAGTATGAGCAGGCCCAGCAGAAGGCTCTGACGGCTGCCGGCGGGCTTGAGGCACTCGTCCGCGACGAGGCATCTCTCCCGAGAATTGAGTCCGACTTGGACGCAGCTGAACTGACGCTCCAGTCGACCGCGAAGCAGCTGAGGGAACGCCAGGAGGCGCTGAAATCAGCCTCCCAGCGAGTTGGCGAACTCGAAGCCGAACTTAAGCAGTTGCGCGATGAGGCAACCGGCTTGCCGACCGCGGCTGCGGCCGAATCCGAGGCGAGTCGCGTCTTGACAGCAGCAAGAATGGTCGAGACGCTGACAAACAGCCTCACGGACCTGCGGAAGGCAGAGGATCACGCCCGCGCCGGCGAAATGCAGGCCGATGCCGCCTACAGAACGGCCCGACAGGCATGGCTCGACTCGCTAGCCGGGACCCTCGCGTCCGAACTGGCCGATGCGGAACCCTGCCCGGTGTGCGGTGCCACCGAGCATCCCGCGCCGGCAACGATCGTGGCCGGCTCCGCAACCCGCGACGAGGTAGACAACTTCGAGCGGCAGCGACACCAAGCCTCGAAGCAGTTGCTCGAGGCAACCGCAGAGTGCAACACCGCTGCGCAGAGGATCAAGGAGCAGAAACAAGCCTCTCAAGGACTCAGCGTCGAGCAGGCGACACAAGCCCACAGGGCAGCTATGGAGCAGCTCGAGCACCTCCAGAAAGCAGCAAACCGCGCAGGCAAGATCGACGAGCAGCTCCAAGAGCTCCGCAACAACAACGCGCGGGAGACTGAAGAGCTCAGGACGGTCGAACAGGACAAAGCCACGCAGGACGAACGCAACCGAACCGGCCGGAGGCACCTCGAAGAGCTGAAGTCGCGGGTCAGCAAGGCCTGCGGCGACTACCCCACAGTGGCCTCCCGGATGGACGCGATCCGACGCCGCGCGAGCCACGCTGGGCGCCTTGCTGCCGCGCAACGCTCCGTGTCGGAAGCCAGGAGGAACGCCCTTGAGCGA
>JAAYVP010000350.1 GCA_012517115.1 Brooklawnia sp.
ACGCGCCGGGGTACAAGACGAGGGCAGCCAACTTGTGGTCAAGGCGGCCACCAGCGCCGGATTCCCGGCCGGACCCTGGCTTGACCTGTGCGCCGGTCCGGGGGGCAAGTCGGCGCTGTTGCGCGGCCTCGCTCCCGGCCTCTTGGTCTCGGCCGAACTCCAGCCGCACCGGGCCGAGTTGGTCGGTAGGGCGCTGCGTGCCTATCGGCAGGCCGGTGCCGATGGTCGAGCCCATCAGGTGATCGTGGCCGACGGCCGCGTCCCGGCTTGGCAGGCCAGAGCGTTCAGCCTGGTGCTCGCCGACGTCCCCTGCACCGGGCTCGGGTCGCTGCGACGGCGTCCCGAGTCGCGGTGGCGTCGCGACCCGGGCGGGCTTGGTCAACTCGTCGAACTGCAGGCCGGGTTGCTGGCGGCCGCCATCGAATCCACCGGGCCGGGCGGGGTGGTCGCCTACGTCACTTGCTCACCGCATCGCGCCGAGACCGTCGATGTGGTCGCCGGCGCCCGCGGTGTGCAGTTGTTGGACGCGCCCGCGCTGCTGCCTGAGGTGCCCGCCGCGGCCAGCCGGCTGAACCGACGCTGCATCCAGTTGTGGCCGCACATCCACGGTACTGACGCCATGTTCTGCGCCCTGCTGCGCCGTGACAGATAAGATGACCGGATGGCCATGCAAATCGCTCCCAGTATTTTGAACGCAGACCTGGCGAACCTCGCTGCCGAGGTTGCCCGGGTGCCCAGCGCAGAACTCCTGCACTTCGACGTGATGGACAATCACTTCGTCCCGAACATGACGCTGGGGTTGCCGGTGGTCGAATCGCTGATGAAGCACACCGACAAGCCGATGGACATCCACTTGATGATCGAAGATGCCGATACTTGGGCCCCGCAGTACGCCGAGGCCGGCTGCTACTCGGTCACCTTCCACGTTGAGGCGGCGAAGGCGCCGATTCGGTTGGCCCGGGAGCTGCGGAAGCTGGGCTCGCGCGCGGCCATGGCACTGAAACCCGCGACGCCGATCGAGCCCTACGCCGACATGCTCACCGAACTCGACATGGTGCTGCTGATGACTGTCGAACCCGGTTTCGGTGGCCAGAAGTTCTTGGATCTGGTGCTGCCGAAGCTCCGCCGCACCCGCGAGTTGGTCAAGCGCACCGGCCAGGAGATCTGGATTGAGGTCGACGGAGGCATCTCCCTGGAAACCATTGAGCGGGCCGCCGACGCGGGAGCCGATGTCTTCGTGGCTGGCACCGCCGTCTACCGCGCCGATAACCCCGACGAGATGGTCAACGCCCTGCGTGCGAAGGCGACCGCAGTCCAGCATTGAGCGCGGGTGTTGCTCGGCTTGGCGAGTCAGGCGGGCGCCTGACCGTCGGTGTAGAACTGGCCGGGCTGCGGGCTACCGATGATTTGACTGACGGTGACTAGTTCGTAGCCCTGCTGGCGGAGGCCGTCGATGATGGCCGGGGCGGCGTCCACGGTCCACTGGTGGGTGTCATGCATCAAGATGATTGCCCCTGGGCGCACCCTGGCCAGGGTCAGGGCGGCCACTGTAACGGCGTCGTGGTTCTCCCAGTCGGCCGGCCCGTCGGTCCAATTGACCACCGAGAGACCCTGCTGGCCTGCGATCTGGTTGACGGTGGCGCTGGTCTCCCCGTAGGGCGGTCGCAGTAGTCTCGGCGCTTGCCCAGTGACAGCTGCCACCTGCTGCTGGGTGTCGCCGATTTCGCGGGCGACCACTTCCGCACTTTGCAGTGACAGGTTGGGGTGGTTCGAGGAGTGGTTGCCGATCTCCATGCCCGCATCATGGGCACGCTGAACGGTTACCGGATCGTTGACGACTTTCGGGCCGTGCACGAAGAACGTGGCGACCGCGCCACGCTCGATGTAGATATCCAAAAGCTGGCTTGTCAACGGCGAAGGGCCGTCGTCGTAGGTGATGGCCACGCAGTTCACTACGCTGCAGTCCGCCGCAGCCTTGGGCGGCGTCGTGGCGGCGCTGACAGCGCTCGACGCAGCATCGGCAGACGGCGAAGCGTCGTCGGACGGTGTCGCTGTCACCGTCTGGGACGGGGCGACCTCGGTTGGCGGCGCAGTCGGCCCGGCGTGGCCGGGCGTGGCGCAGCCCGCCAGCAGCACGACCAATCCAGCCGCAACCAGGTACCTAACGACAGAGCCCACCATGCGCGGCAGTCTAAATGACGAACCACCGACAACCCGAACCGACGCCGGGTCGCTCTGCAAAGATGTGGCCATGCCTTCTCCCGAGCGATTCCCGGTGGTCAGCTTCGCCTCCCTCGGCGGCACGATCACGATGACCCCTAACGTCGAAGGCGGTATCACCCCCAAACTGCAAGCCGCCGACTTGGTCGCCTCGGCTCCCGGGCTGGGGAATCTCGTCGCGGCGCGGGCTTTCACGTTGGCCAGCCAACCAAGCGCGTCGCTGGGCGAGGCCGACATCTTACGGGTGGTCGATTGGGCGCGGGCAGAGGTCGCACAGGGCGCGGTAGGGGCGGTCATCATTCAGGGCACCGATACCCTGGAAGAAACGTCCTTCCTGGCGGAGTGTGTCTGGGATCTGGCCGCCCCACTGGTCTTCACCGGGGCAATGCGGGGCCCAGCGCAGGTTTCGGCTGACGGACCGGCCAATCTGCTGGCCGCTGCCCGGGTGGCGGCGAGCCCTCAGGCTCAGGGCGCCGGGGCGCTGGTGGTGCTCGACGACACCGTGCACCGCGCCACCCGCGTGCACAAGGCGCACTCGACGGCGTTGTCCGCCTTCCAGTCCTACAGCGGTCAGGTGCTCGGCCGGATTATTGAGGATGAGGTCTGGCTGGCGGCGGTCCCCGCACGACCCGCTGCCCTCCAGGTTCCACCGGACTCAACGATCGGGTTCGTGCCGATCTGCAGTACCTTCCTGGGCGACGACGGCACAGTGCTGCGGCAAGTGCTGGCGGCCGACCCGGCGGGAGTGGTGATCGCCGGTTTCGGTGCCGGGCATGTCTCCGCGCAGCTGGCCGAGGTGGTTTCGATAGCGGCTCAGAAATGCCCGGTGGTGCTGACCACCAGAATCGGCGAGGGCGGTGTCGCCCGGCGAACCTACGGATTCACCGGTTCAGAGATTGACCTGCAACGTCGAGGGGCGATTGTCGCTGGCAGCCTGGACGCGGTGAAGTCACGCATCCTGCTCTCGCTGCTGCTGGCTGGGGGCGCGGACGCGGAGCGGATCGTGGCCGAGTTCGAGTTGCGGGGGGCGCGGTATTGAATCAGTCGTTCTGACCGCGGCGCCGCAGATATCGCTCAAACTCGGCGGCGATCGAGTCACCGGTGGCCTGCGGCAGTGCGCTCTCGTCCTGCTGTGCCTCCAGCGACTCGATGTACTCGCTGATCTCGGTGTCCTCGGCGGCCAGTTCGTCGACGCCACGAGTCCAAGCACGAGCCAGCTCGGGCAGGTTATCGAGTTCCAGTGCGGTGTCGAGCAGGTCTTCCACCCGGGAGAGCAACGCGAGAGTGGCCTTCGGGTTGGGCGGCGCGGCTACGTAGTGCGGCACTGACGCCCAGAGCGAAATCTCGCGCAGCCCGGCGCGGCGGCAGGCGTCCCCCAAGACCCCGGTTATGCCGGTGGGGCCCTCATAGTTGGACGACTCGAGTCCCAGCGCTCGGGCCAGCGCCTTGTCACCGCTTGCTGCGGTGACCGGCAGCGGACGCGAATGCGGCGAGTCGGTGAGCATCGCGCCGAGCAGGATGACAAGTTCGGGTTCCAGGCTGCGGAACGCTGAGACCAGGGACGCGCAGAAGCGCTGCCAGTGCAGGTTCGGCTCTGGGCCTTTGACCAGCACGACGTCACGAGCTGGCAAGTGCGAGACGCTGACCGATGTGGTCGGCCAGACGAGTTCACGGCCATCGTCACCGTTGATCACCCGCGGACGCACTATCTGATAGTCGTAGTAGTCGTCGGAGTCGAGTTCGAAGATCAGTTCGGTGGGGTAGCTCGACGCGATGTGGTCGATCACTGCGGTGGCAGCGTCGGCCGCGTCGTTCCAGCCCTCGAAGGCGCCGACGACCACCGGTCGTCTCAACTTCGCGCGTCCTGCCATACAGCGAGCCTAGCTCCGGTTGACGAGTAGACCGTGGTTTCGGACGCTGCGACTACTCTTGCCAGCATGCCTGCTGCAATCCGCGACCATCTGTTCCACCGTGTTCTCATTGCGGATGGTGCGATGGGGACCATGCTCCAAGGCTTCGCCCTTGGTCTGGATGATTTTGAGGGCCACGAAGGCTGCAATGAAGTTCTGAACCGGTCGCGGCCCGACGTGGTGGCCGCCATTCACCGCGCCTATCTGGCGGCTGGCGCCGACTGCATCGAGACCAACACGTTCGGGGCGAATCATGCTGCGCTGGGGGAGTACGGCATCAGTGAGCAGATCGCTGAGCTAGCGCACGCTGGGGCTCGGATCGCCCGGCAGGTGGCCGACGAGTTCAGCACGCCTGATCGGCCACGATTCGTGCTGGGCAGTGTCGGCCCGGGCACCAAGCTGCCCACGCTCGGCCACATCGAGGCGACGACCATCCGCGATGCCTACCAAGCCCAGGTCGAGGCGATGATCGGCGGCGGCATCGATGCGGTGCAGATCGAGACCTGCCAGGATCTGCAACAGGCGAAGGCGGCCGTGATCGGTGCGAAGCGGGCCCGCCGTGCGCTCGGGGTCGACCTGCCGATCTTCGTCTCGATCACCATCGAAACCACCGGGTCGATGCTCTTGGGCAGCGAAACCGGGGCGGCTCTGGCCACGCTGGCACCGCTCGGGGTCGACATCATCGGGCTGAACTGTGCCACCGGTCCGGCTGAGATGGCCGAGCATCTGCGCTACCTGTCGCGACATGCATCGGTGGGCTTGTCGGCGATGCCGAATGCCGGCCTGCCCGAGCTGACCGCAGACGGCGCGGTCTACCCGCTGCAGCCGGCGGAGTTGGCGTCCGCGCTGGTCGAGTACGCCAGCAGCTTCGGATTGGCGTTGGTGGGTGGTTGCTGCGGTACCACCCCCGAGCATATCCGGCGACTGTCAGAGGCGATGGGCGCCGATCGCCCCGTGCCTCAGCGCGGGCCTCAGCTGGCGAACTCCGTCGCCTCCCTCTACTACGAGGTGGCACTCAAACAGGACACCAGCTATCTGGCGATCGGTGAGCGCACCAACGCGAACGGCTCCAAGGCTTTCCGGGAGGCGATGCTCGAAGGACGCTGGGATGACTGCGTCCGTATCGGACGCGACCAATCGCGTTCTGGTGCGCACATCGTCGATCTGTGCGTCGACTATGTCGGACGCGACGGTGTGGCCGACATGACCCAGCTCGCCTCACGG
>JAAYVP010000351.1 GCA_012517115.1 Brooklawnia sp.
GTAGGGGTCTGCGACCTACCAGATCGGCTGCCGCACCACTCCCGCCTCCAGCAGCGACACGAGCGCGTCCCGCTCTGCCCAGAACACAGCTGGCCGACCGGACACTCAGTCGATCACAGCCGCATTGGCGGCGGCGATCACCCGCAGGTTGTGCGGCAACGCCCCGTCGAAACCGGGTGTGGTCATGGACAAGATCACGGTGTCGCGGGCGGGGTTGTTGACGAACTTCGTGCTGAAGAAACCCTGCCAGCTGTAGGCGCCCGGACCGCCCAGATAGTGGATGGAATCTGCAGGGGCGTTGACGCCCTGCTGGATGTCGAGTTGGTAACCCCACTTGTTCTGAGTCAGCTGCCAATTGGTCAGGTCGCCGATCTGGTTGGACGTCATCAGCTCGACCGCGGCCCGGCTGACGACCCGGACGCCGTCCAGCTCGCCCAAGTTCAGCAGCATCTGGGCGAAACGGTAGTAGTCGTGGGTGGTGCCGTGCAGGCCGCCAGCCCCGCTGAAGTAGGTCTGGTGTTCGCTGAAGGTGTACTGCGGGCCAAGGTTGCCCAGGCCGAGCGGCGACGGACCGGTCTGCTGCTCGTCCTTGCCGGCCCAGTAGACCGCGGCGACCCGCTTGAGCTGGTCCTCCGGCGGGAAGAACCAGGTTTCGTTCATGCCCAGCGGGGCGAAGATGTGCCGCCGCAGATACTCGTCGAAGCTCAAGCCCGAGACCACCTCGACCATCCGGCACAAGGTGTCGACCGAGTTGTTCGAGTAGTCGAAGTGCTCGCCCGGATGCGCCATCAGCGGCAGCCCAGCCAGCAGCTTGATGTTCTGCTCCAACGTGATCGGCGGAGCGTTCAGGTCGTCCATCAGTCCGGCTTCCGCGTACAGCTTGGGAACCACCCGGTAGTTGTTCGGGGTGAACAGGTCGTACCACCACGTGTTCGTCATGCCTGCGGTCATGGTGAGCAGGTCGTGAATCGTGATCTCGCGTTTGGCGGTGACCAACTGCACTTCTCCCCAGTCGTTGAGCTGGGCGACCTTCATGTCGGCGAACTCGGGGATGAACTTGGAGATCGGATCAGCCAGCGAGATCAATCCCCGGTCCCACAGCTGCAACACCGCAACCGCGCTCGGTACCTTCGACATCGACGCGAGCCGGAAGATGGCATCGGTACGCATCGGCGTTTCCTCATCGGCCTTCCCGAAGGCCTTGAAGTAGCAGATCTTGCCGTGCCGGGCCACCAGGACGACGATGCCCTGGTAGGCGTCCTCGCGCAGTTGTTGCTTCACCAGCTTGTCGATGTGGGCGAGGTACTCGCTGGACATGCCGACGCTTTCAGGTTCGACAACCTCAGGAAGTGAATGGCTCACGTTGCGGCTCCTATGTCTCAAGCTGGCCCTCGTTGGCTGACCACAGACCGCGCGTCCGACGACCAAGCGGTCCCTGATCTTCAACTCTGTCAGATGGCCCGGCGGGCGGCCTGCGATTGGGAAAATGGGCTGGCCGCTACTGGCGAGTTCAGCGGCTGACATGGTGAGCCCGACACCTGATGCGGCCGGAAGCGCGATGATTGATGCATCGGGCGGCAGCCCGACAGCCAGTGATCTTGGGGGTGCAGCATGCGTCCGTCGATCATTCAGAAGACACCCGCAGGGCTGCGGGTGCAACCCAACCTGGCCGACTACCACGCCGACCGGGCACGCTTCTCGTGGGCTGCAGCCCGCGCCGACCTGCCCACACTGCCCGATGGCGGCCTCAACCTCGCCGATTGCGCCGTCACCAGTCACGCCCGTGGCCCGAACCGCGACCGGGTGGCGTTCCGTTTCCTTGCTGGGCAGACCAGCGACGAACTGACCTATGGCGACCTTGACCTACAGACCAACCGCTTCGCCAACGTCCTGGCCGAGCTCGGGGTGGGTCGCGAAGATGTGGTCTTCGTTCTTGCCGGGCGAATCCGCGAGCTCTACCTTGCAGTTCTCGGCAGTCTCAAGAATGGGACGCCCGTTTCGCCGCTGTTCTCGGCCTTCGGCCCCGATCCGATCGCCACTCGACTCAACCGCGGGTCGGGCACAGTCCTGGTGACCACCACCTCGCTCTACCTCAAGAAGGTGGCCAAGATCCGCGACCGGGTGCCCAGCTTGCGGCACGTGCTCGTCGTTCCCGACGAGCCGGGCGAGCCGTTGCCGCCGGGCACCGAAGATCTGGCCCGGCTGCTGGAGGCTGCGTCCGATCTCTTCACCACCGTCGCTACCCAGCCCGAAGACCTTGCCCTGCTGCACTTCACCAGCGGCACGACCGGCGCGCCGAAAGGGGCGATGCACGTCCACGAGGCGGTCGTGACGCACTGGGTGACCGGACGCGACGCCCTCGACCTGCACCCCGACGACGTCTTCTGGTGCACCGCCGATCCTGGTTGGGTGACCGGCACCTCCTACGGGATCATCGCCCCACTGCTGCACGGGGTGACCAGCATCGTGGACGAGGCAGAATTCGACGCCGAACGCTGGTACCGCATCCTGAGCGAGCAGCACGTGACTGTCTGGTACACCGCGCCTACCGCGGTCAGGATGCTGATGAAAGCAGGCCCCGCACTGGCGGCCGCCTGGCCGCGTCCCGCGTTGCGGTTCGTCGCCAGCGTCGGTGAGCCGCTCAACCCGGAAGCCGTCTGGTGGGGTCAGGAGGTGCTCGGGCTGCCGATCCACGACAACTGGTGGCAGACCGAGACCGGCGGCATCATGATCGCCAACACCCCGGCCTTCGACATCAAACCCGGTTCGATGGGACGCCCGCTGCCCGGCGTGGACGCAGCCATCGTCGCGCGTGGCGATGCCGGGCTCGAGTTGCTGGGTGACGACACCGAGGGTGAACTGGTGCTGCGCAGCGGGTGGCCGGCGATGTTCCGGGGTTACCTCAACGACCCCGACCGCTATGCGCGCTGCTTCAGCGGCGAGTGGTACCTCACCGGCGACCTCGCCCTGCGCGACGCCGACGGTTACTACTGGTTCGTGGGGCGCGCCGACGACGTGATCAAGTCGGCTGGGCACCTGATCGGTCCGTTCGAGGTGGAAAGCGTCCTGATGGAGCACCCCGCCGTGGCAGAGGCGGGCGTGGTCGGCAAACCCGACGAGATGGTCGGCGAACTGGTCAAGGCGTTCGTCTCACTGAAGCAGGGGTACACCCCGAGTGACGAGTTGCGGCAGGAGATTCTCGGCCACGCCCGACGACGACTTGGTGCGGCCGTGGCACCGAAGGAGATCGCATTCCTGAACACGCTGCCGCGAACCCGCAGCGGCAAGATCATGCGCCGACTGTTGAGGGCCCGCGAGCTGGGCCTGCCCGAAGGTGACACATCAACCCTGGAAGGTGGTGCCTGATGACCAAGCTCAAAGTGGACGCGGCACTCGGCGTCCCGCTGCTCACCGACATGCTGCGGGTGCGCCGGATGGAGGAGAAATGCGCCGAACTGTACGGCGCGAGCAAGATTCGCGGCTTCCTGCACCTCTACATCGGCGAGGAGGCCTGCGCGTCGGGCGTGCTGCGGGCGGTGGGCCCCGACGACAACGTCGTCGCCACCTACCGTGAGCACGGGCACGCGCTGTTGCGCGGCGTTCCGATGACCGCGATTATGGCGGAGATGTTCGGCAAGGTCTCCGGCTGTGCCCGCGGCCGAGGCGGATCGATGCACCTGTTCGACGCGTCGCGACGCTTCTACGGTGGCACTGCGATCGTCGGCAGCGGCCTGCCGCTGGCAGTCGGGCTGGGGTTGGCGGACGCCATGACAGGCCGCGCCGCGGTAACGGTCTGCTTCTTCGGTGATGGCGCGGTGGCTGAGGGCGCGTTCCACGAGTCGATGAACCTGGCCGCGCTGTGGCAGTTGCCGGTCTTGTTCGTCTGCGAGAACAACCTGTACGCGATGGGCACTGCCCTCGCTCGTCACCAGTCTCAGACCGACCTGACGGTCAAGGCGGCCGCGTACAACATGCCGGCGATGTCGGTCGACGGCATGGACGCGCTCGCCGTCCACACCGCCACCGTCGAGGCACTGTCCGGCATCCGCGAAGAGGGCGGGCCGGCATTCCTCGAGTTGCGCACCTACCGGTTCCGGGCGCACTCGATGTTCGACCCCGACCTGTACCGGGACAAGGCGGAGATCGAAGCCTGGAAGCAACTCGACCCGATCGTGGCCCTGGCCGGGCGACTGAGCAGGGCGGGTCTGCTGGACGAGGCCGGCTACGCCGCGCTGGAGGCGGCTGCCGAGGCCGAGGTGGCCGATGCGGTCGCGTTCGCCGAGGCCTCGGAGTGGGAGCCGGTCGATGAGTTGCTGGTCGATGTCGTTGGAGGTGCCCGATGAGAATGACCTATCGTGAGGCGATCAGGGCGGGTCTGCGCGAGGCGCTGACCAGCGACCCGCGGGTCTTCCTGATGGGCGAGGACGTCGGCCACTACGGCGGCGCCTATGCGATGTCGCTGGGCTTCCTCGACGAGTTCGGACCCGAGCGAATCAGAGATACCCCATTGTCAGAGCTGAGTTACGTGGGAGCCGGGATCGGCGCCGCGATCGGCGGCCTGCGTCCCATCGTGGAGGTGATGACGATCAACTTCAGTCTGCTCGCCATCGACCAGATCGTGAACATGGCGGCTCTCTACCGGCACATGTCCGGCGGACAATTCAGCGTTCCTGTCATCATCCGGATGGCCACCGGCGCCGGACGCCAGCTCGCGGCGCAGCACTCACACAACCTGGAGAACTGGTTCGCGCACGTGCCCGGGCTGAAGGTGATCGTGCCCGCCACCGTCGCGGACGCCCGCGGGATGCTCCCGGCGGCGCTGGCCGAGCCCGACCCGGTGCTCATCTTCGAACACGCCATGCTCTACAACAACGACGAAGACGTGGACGACTGGCAGTGCGACCTGACTCACGCGGCGATCCGCCGTCCGGGGACCGACGCCAGCATCATCACCTACGGTGGCAGCCTGCCCAAAGCGCTCGCGGCAGCCGAGGCATTGGCTGCGGCGGGCATAGACGCCGAAGTGGTAGACCTGCGGGTGCTGCGTCCACTGGATCGGCAGGCCATCGCCGATAGCGTTCGGCGTACCCACCGGGTGGTCGTGGTCGACGAGGGCTGGAAGTCGGGCAGCCTTGCCGGCGAGGTGATCGCGGGGCTGGCCGAGGAGTGCCTCTACGATCTGGACGCCGCGCCGCGGCGGGTGTGCACCATGGAGGTGCCCATCCCCTACGCCAAGCACCTCGAGGACGCGGCGCTGCCATCGATCGAGGCCATCGTCGAGGCGGTTCGGCAGGTCTGCCATGCGTGAGTTCACCCTGCCGTCGTTGGGCGCCGAGATGGACTCCGGCAAGCTCATCGAGTGGTTAATCAAGCCCGGTGACCAGGTGCACAAGGGCCAGGTGGTGGCCGTCGTGGAGACCACCAAGGCCGAGATCGATGTGGAGATCTGGTTCGACGGCGTGGTCGGCGAACTACTCACCGCCCCCGGCGAGACGATCCCTGTCGGTGCGGTGATGGCGAAGATCCTGGCCCCCGGAGAGCCGCCGGCTGCCCGCACCGAAGCCGTCCGAAAACGAGTCTCACCGGCCGCCCGGCGTCGTGCGGTCGAACTCGGTCTCGACCTGGGCGCCATCGCCGGCACCGGTGAGGCCGGGGCCGTCACGCTGGCCGATGTGGACGCTGCCGCCGCTCGGCTGACGGTACCGGCGCCCACCACGCCCGATGATCGGTACGCGTCTATGCGGGCGACCATCGCCGCCGCGATGAGCAAGTCGAAACGCGAGATTCCGCACTAC
>JAAYVP010000352.1 GCA_012517115.1 Brooklawnia sp.
ACTCGGCGAATCGGTCCGGTGCAGATGCAGAGGCATTGGGTGCTAGTTCAGTCACGCTCCAACGGTAGCGGGGTTTGATGCCTCCAGTAGGCGAGACAACCGGAATGCCGATATGCCCGCGCTCGTGCCGCCAGGTTGCTGGTTCAGTAACCTGTATCGCGTGCGAGCGATCAGACGATTCATTGTCCAGCCAGTACTACCTGAACCCCTCCGCCCTTTGGCCGACTTAGCGCGCAACCTGCGCTGGAGTTGGCATGAAGAAACGATGGAGGTCTTCCGGGCGATAGACCCCGATCTGTGGGCCAGCGCGGGCGGAGATCCGGTGAAACTGCTGTCCCAGGTGAGTGTTGAGCGGTTGGATGCGTTGGCCCGTGACCGGCGCTTCATTCGCAATCTCGACCGCGTCCATGGTGATCTGGAGGACTACCTGAGCGGCGACCGATGGTATCAGCGTTGGGCGGCTGAGCACCCGGAAGCACCAACTGCGATCGGCTACTTCTCTGCGGAGTTCGGCATCTCTAAGGTGCTGCCCCAGTACTCGGGCGGTTTGGGGATCCTCGCCGGAGACCACCTGAAAGCGGCGTCCGACATCGGCGCCCCGCTGATCGGCGTTGGCTTGCTCTATCATCACGGCTACTTCATCCAGTCGCTGAACGCCCAGGGCTGGCAGCAAGAACGCTATCCGCTGCTTGACCCGAATGAACTACCCATCTCAACCCTCACTGACGCCGATGGCAAACAGGTGATGATCGAGGTTGAAATCCGTGGTGTCCCGGTCAAGGCGCAGCTGTGGGTCTGCCGTGTCGGTCGAGTCCCCCTGGTGCTGCTTGACACCAATCTAGAGACCAACCCAGAGCGGGAACGGCTGATCACCGACAAGCTGTACGGTGGCGGCACCGACCATCGACTCGCGCAGGAGGTGCTGCTCGGTGTCGGCGGCGTGCGCGCCGTCAGGGAGTTCTGCCGTGTCACCGGACATCCCACACCCGAGGTCTACCACGCCAATGAGGGCCACGCTGTGTTGTTGGGGCTGGAGCGGATTCGCGAGTACATGATCGCCGGGGACGATTTCGACACCGCAGTGGAGCGCTCCCGCGCCGGAATGGTCTTCACCACCCACACCCCGGTGCCGGCAGGCATCGACCGATTCGACATCGATCTACTGCGCAACCAGTTCGCGAACTTCGACCCGCTGCCGATGGATCGGATTCTCGCGCTCGGAGCCGAGGACTACCCGGGCGGCGACGGGGGCTGCTTCAACATGGCGGTGCTGGGGCTTCGACTCAGCCAGCGCGCCAATGGGGTGTCCCAACTGCACGGCGAGGTGAGCCGAAAGATGTTCCGGGCGCTGTGGCCCGGGTTCGATGTCAGCGAGGTGCCGATCGGCTCGGTCACCAATGGGGTTCATGCCCGGACCTGGCTGCATCCCAGTCTGAAAGAAATCCTGGATTCTCCGACTGAAACCATTGAGGGCAGCGAGGACGGTTGGGACTTCCGAGCGCTCAGCCGGGTTGACGACTCATCTATCTGGACGATGAAGCAACAGATGCGTGGCCAGATGATAACGATGGCTCGAGAGCGGTTGGCGCGCAGCGCCGGAGCCCGTGGCCAGTCCGGCGATTGGGTCTATAACGCCCTCAATCCGCACACGCTCACCATCGGGTTTGCGCGACGTGGGGCTTCTTATAAGAGGCTCACATTGATGCTCACCCAGCCGGAACGGCTGAAGAAGCTGCTGAACCATCCGGAGACCCCGATCCAGATAGTAATCGCCGGCAAGGCACATCCTGCCGACGAAATCGGCAAGGGGCTGATCCAGCGGATGGTGCAATTCGCCGATCAAGAGGGGGTCCGCGGCAAGATAGTCTTCCTGCCCGACTACGACATGTCGATGGCCCAGCCGCTCTATCCGGGCTGCGATGTGTGGCTCAACAACCCGCTGCGCCCGATGGAGGCCTGCGGCACCTCTGGTATGAAGGCCGCTCTGAACGGGGCCTTCAACCTGTCCATCCAGGACGGTTGGTGGGATGAGCTGTACGATCCGGCGTTCGGCTGGGCAATTCCCTCGGCCGAGATGATCGCCGATCAGAATGAGCGAGACGCGGTTGAGGCCGAAGCCCTCTACCAACTCATCGAACGCGAGATCATCCCGATGTTCTACACCCGCGACCAGAACGGCATTCCGACCGAGTGGGTGAAGATGATGCGTGGCACGATCTCCGGTCTGGGCCCCCAGGTGCTGGCCACTAGAATGGTTCGCGACTACGTCACCCAGTTGTACTCACCTGCGGCGGGCGCGGTGCACGAGATCTCGGTGGCTGGAGTGGCCGAAGAACTTGCGAACTGGAAGCAGAAGGTGCGGCAGGCTTGGCCGGGAGTCGCGGTGACCAGCATTGAGGTGCATCTGCCCGCCACCGTTGAGGTTGGCCAAACCCACCTGTTCGAGACCGCGGTGCGGCTCAACGGGCTGGAGCCGAACGACGTGGCAGTCGAACTTGTCGCCGGCGATGTGAATGCAGCCGACGAACTCCGCAACGTCAGGATCAGCAGATTCGAGAAATGCCCCGACTGCCCGGATGATGCAGAGACGGCCACTTTCCGGCTGGAGGTGGCCAGTCAGTCGCCTGGCCTGGTTGGTTTCACAGTGCGCGTGGTTCCCGACCACCTGCTGTTGGCGAGTCGATCCGAGATGGGCTTGTCGGCAGTGGCCACCCAGTGACTGCTGGCCGTTCGGCAGCCGCGAACTCAGTGCTGGGTCGGTCGTTCTCGACGTGAGTACGGCCGACCCAGCGTCAGGTCGGCCGGCAGCCGGAGCGCTGCGGCATCCGACGGCACTTTCACCCCGAAGATGGCCACCGTCCGGCCGGGCATGATGATCGTGGCTCCGGGCGCAAGGCTGGTCACCGTAAGTTCATCCGGTTCGGCTGTGGTCGCCAACAGGTCGTAGCGCCAACCCCACGGCACCGGCGGCATCGTCACCGGGCACGACTCGGCCCCGGAGTGGAACCAGATCAGCAGTGCTTCCTCACGGCTGGACAGGTACATGCCCAGCAGACGGCGGCCGGCATGTAACCAGTCGTGGTTGTTCATCTCGCCGGAGTAGCCGTTCATCCACGCCAGGTTGTAGCGCTGCAACGATTCACCCTTGGCGTCTAGCACCTCGACGTGGTACAGGTAGTCGTCGTAGCTGAGCAGCCGGGAGGTCCGCCGGATCCGCGCAAGTGTAGCTGTCAACTGGCTGACGTCGTGCCACTGTCCTGCGATATGCCAATCGACCCAGCCGATCGGGTTGTCCTGGCAGTAGGCATTGTTGTTGCCGCGCTGGGTGCGTCCCATCTCGTCGCCGGCAGTGATCAGGGGAACACCGCGCGACAGCAGCAGCGTCGCCATCATGTTGCGTACCTGGCGGTGTCGCAACCGGTTGATCTGCTCGTCGTCGGTCTCGCCTTCCACCCCGCAGTTCCACGACCGATTGTCGTCCGAGCCGTCGCGATTGTTCTCCCAGTTCGCGTGGTTGTGCTTGTGGTTGTAGCTCACGAGGTCGCGCATGGTGAATCCGTCGTGCGCGGTGATGAAGTTGATCGACGACGACGGCGGACGGTCATCGTGGTCGAACAGATCAGCGGAGCCGGACAGCCGGGTGGCGAGTTCCTGTACACCCCCCGAGCCACGCCAGTAGTCGCGCATGAATCCCCGGTAACGGTCGTTCCACTCCGACCAGCCTCGCCCGAAGCGGCCGACCTGGTAGCCGAACGGACCCATATCCCACGGCTCGGCGATCATCTTGATACCTGTGAAGGTCGGGTCGCTCGCGACTGCCTTCTTGAAGGCGTGGTTCTGGTCGACGTTGTGGTGGGCATCGCGCACCAAGGTCGTGGCGAGGTCGAAGCGGAAACCGTCCACCCCCATCTCGTCGACCCAGTAGCGCATCGAGTCGAGAACGAGATCCAGGACGGCTCCTTGCGAGGTGTCGACGGAGTTTCCGCATCCGGTCACGTCGTAGTCGGTGCCCATGTCCGGGGTGAGCCGGTAGTAGCTGCGGTGGTCGATGCCTCGGAAACTGAGGGTCGGGCCCTTCAGTGACCCCTCTGCGGTGTGGTTGTAGACCACGTCGAGGATGACCTCAATGTCGGCGTCGTGCAGTTGGGAGACCATCTGCTTGAATTCCTCGACCTGTTCGCCAAGCGTCCCGACCGAGCAGTACGCGGCGTGCGGGGCGAAGAAGCCCAGGGTGCTGTAGCCCCAGTAGTTCGACAACCCGCGCCGGGTGACGAACGACTCGGAGACGAAGTGGTGGATGGGTAGCAGTTCGACTGCCGTAACGCCGGTCGACTTGAGGTAATCGATGACGGCGGGGTGGGCCAGACCCGCGTACTTGCCCCGCAAGTGCTGCGGGACCAGCGGGTGCAGGCGCGTGAAGCCCTTGACGTGCAGTTCGTAGATGATCGATTTGCTGAGCGGGTGTCGTTCGGCGATTGGACGCGGCGGCGGGCTGTCTGCGACCACCACGGACAGCGGTACCGCACCCAACGAGTCGCGGTTGTCGATCTCGTTCGCGGACCCGGACTCCTGGTCGCGGACGGGTCCGAGGAAGTCGACGCCACCGGTGATGGCGCGCGCATAGGGGTCTACTAGCAGCTTGGCGGGATTGGCGCGCAGGCCGACGTCCGGCCGCCACTGCCCGTGGACGCGGAAACCGTAACGTTGCTGCGCTCGAACGCCCGGGACGAAAACCTCCCAGAGCCCGCTCCGCTCGGTCATCTCGACGCTACGGTGGCTGAGGTCGGTGCCCACGAGCACGAGTTGAACCCGGCTGGCGCTCGGCGCCCAAAGCCGGAACCGACAACCTTCCGCGGTGAGCCGAGGTCCGGGCATCTGCCGGACTTGCATGGCAGCGGCCTTGTGCAGCAACGGGCCTCCCTGTCAGAGTTGCGGCGCCCCAATTCTACTCATCCTTGGAGCGAGATGCACGAGCAGGATCCGACCGAGCAAGATCGAGCGAAGCACGATCAGGTCGAGCAAGATCAAGTTGAGCCAGTCTACGCTGATCATGCCGCCAGTGCGCCAATGCGCTTGTCGGCACGCGTTGCACTGACCAACATGGCGAGCTTGACTGGCAATCCGTCCGCGTTGCATGCCGCCGGGCGCCGGGCCAGGGCAGCACTCGAGGACGCCCGGGAAGAACTCGCCACCCTGTTGGGTGCGTACCCGGACGAGGTGATCTTCACCTCTGGCGGCAGTGAAGCGGACTCCATCGCGGTGCTGCGGGCTGCGGAGCAGCTGGCGGCGTCACGCCCCGGGGTGCTGGTTTCGACGATCGAACACCCGGCGGTGGGCAGCGTGGCCGACGTGCTCGGGGTACGCTGCGCCGAATTCGGAGTCGACTCGGCCGGGCACGCCGAGCTGGTTCAGCTGACCGAGCTGTTGCGTCGACACCCCGCGGGCCCCGTCGGCCTGGTCAGCCTGATGACGGTCAACAACGAGGTCGGCACTGTGCAGCCGGTGGAGTTAGCCGCCGAAATCGCGCAGCAGGCCGGGGCTTGGTTCCACACCGACGCTGTGCAGGCTTTCGGCCAACTGCCATTCGATTTCGGGTCGCTCGGGGCGCAATTAGCCTCGGTCTCGGCGCACAAGATCGGCGGCCCGGTGGGCGTCGGGGCCCTGCTGGTGCGACGTGGCCTCCAGCTGGGTCGCTACGGGCTGGGTGGCGCACAAGAAGCGGGCGTCAGATCGGGGACGCAGCCGGTTGCGCTCGCCGCCGCTTTTGCGGCAGCGGCCCGAGAGGCGGTGGCGGAGCAGGCGTCGCTCACGATGCGACTTCGGCAGTTCCGTGAGCGATTGGTCACCGCTGCGCGGCCGCTCGGCGGGGTGGTGGTCAACGGTGCCGAGCCACTCAGCCCAGCCATCGTCAACCTCGGTTTCGCCGGTGCATCATCCGATGACCTGACGTTCTTGCTCGACCAACAGCAGATCTTCTGCTCCTCAGGATCGGCCTGCCGTGCCGGCGTCCACGGGCCGAGCGAGGTGCTGCTGGCGATGGGACGTGACGATGACGCTGCCCGCGGCGGCGTCCGATTCTCGTTCGGCTGGTCCACGACGAGCGCGGACATCGACCGCATCATCGCCGCGCTCCCGGCGGCGGTGTGCCGCGCCCGTGCGGTGCCCAGGTGACATCGGCGCATTGCCGCTCCACATAGACTCGGGACGCAGATCGGAAAGGCTCGGGAAGGGGGAGAAGATGCGGGTGCTGTCAGCAATGTCGGGAGGTGTCGATTCCTCGGTAGCCACCGCGCGCCTGTTGGCGGCCGGCCATGAGGTCACCGGCATCCACCTGGCGCTGTCTCGCACCCCGCTGGCACAGCGGGTCGGATCCCGTGGCTGTTGTTCGCTCGCCGACGTGCACGATGCGCGCCGGGTGGCCGACCGGTTGGGCATCGACTTCTACGTCTGGGACTTCTCGAAGCGTTTCGCCGACGAGGTGATCGGCGACTTCTTATCGGAATATGCCGTCGGCCGGACACCGAATCCGTGCTTGCGCTGCAACGAACGGATCAAGTTCGCCGCACTGCTCGAGAAGGGCCTCGCACTGGGGTACGACGCGGTGGCGACGGGTCACTACGCCAGGCTTGTCGAAAACGAGCAGGGTCTCGAACTGCGCCGCGCCCGCGACACCGGAAAGGACCAGTCCTACGTGCTCGGTGTACTCGACAAGCACCAGCTCGCGCACAGTCTCTTCCCGCTCGGCGACTCATTGAAGTCGCAGGTGCGCGCCGAGGCGGCTGCGCTGGGATTGGCGGTGGCGGACAAGCCCGACTCCAATGACATCTGTTTCATCCCGGACGGCGACACCGCCGGCTTCTTGTCCGACAAGCTGGGGGCGGCTCCTGGCCGCATCGTCGACATCGCAGGCAACGATCTCGGCACCCACCAGGGCACTTACCGGTACACGATCGGCCAGCGCAAGGGCCTCAACCTGGGCGTACCGTCGGTGGATGGGCGACCCCGCTACGTGGTCGGCCTCGCCCCTGACACCCGGCAGGTGATTGTCGGGGCCGCGGAGGACCTGACCGTCGACGAACTTCACGGGATCCGGCCCACCTGGACATCGGAACCACCACGTGGGCGATGGCGAGGCAAGGTGCAGGTGCGAGCCCACGGCGAGGCGATGAACGCCTGGATAGAAACGCGGGCCGATGCTGTGGTCATGCAGCTCGACAGCGGCTGTCGCGGTGTCGCCCCCGGGCAGTACGCAGTCTGCTACGACGGCGAACGGGTGGTCGGCAGTTCGGTGATCTTGAGGGCGTCCTGATGCGGACGACCGGCTTGGGGTCGATGCCTGGCCGTGACTTCCGTGCGGCCACCCGCGTGGTGGCCGATCTGTCTGACGAGTTGCTCGCTTGGCCTGAACTGCCGCAGCGGGACGAGTCCTCGGCGATGATCGGACGGACTCTGGGGCTGCTGGCACAGCCTGGCGAACTGGATACGGACGGCTGGCGGCTGGCGGCTGGTCGCGGCTCCGCCCAGGAACGCGCCGCCCGTTGGTGGCGCACCGATCTGGACGACTTCGAGGAACTGACCCAAGGCCACGAAGGCACCATCAAGGTGGCCATGGCCGGGCCGTGGACGCTGGCCGCTTCGGTGCGGCTGGCGTATCCGACGATGAACCACGTGATATCCGATCCGGGCGCCTGCCGTGATATCTGGCAGGCGCTGGCGCAGGGTGCTGCCGACCTTGCCGGGCGGCTGCGGCAGCGGTTCGGGCGACCGATCATCGTGCAACTGGACGAACCCATGATCGGCGCGGTGCTGCGCGGTGGCTTGCCGACCTTTTCAGGTCTCGACCGCTACCGGATACCCGACCTCGATGAGGTACTGACGAGTTGGCGGCAGCTGATCGGCGCGGCACGGCAGGTGTCGGGAGTTGAGCAGGTCTGGTTGCACTGTTGCGGGCCCGACTTTGACGTCGATCTCGCAGGCCGGGCAGGGTTCGACGCTTTGGCCCTGGACACCAGGTTCTGGGACTCCGCGCTGTTCGAGGCGTGCCAGGCGTGGTTGGCGGACGGCCACACCATCGCCTTGGGAGTGGTGCGCACCGACCAGGTGTCGGTGCCGCCGACCGACCGGATCGTGGCCGACGCGTTAGAGATCCTCCGCCGGCTGGAATTGCCGGCGGAACTGTTGGACGCCCAAGTGGTGCTCACCCCCGCTTGCGGGCTGGGTGCCTGGCCGATGCCCGACGCGGCCCAGCTCTTGCAGCGGCTGACGCAGGCCGCCGAGCTGGTCGCCGAACGAATCCGCGGTTAGCCCGGACTAGGATGGCGACGTGCGTCGACTCGAAGGCCTCCGGCAACTCTTCAGCGACCTGAACCTGAACGGTGGTACCCCGGTTCGCGTCCAACCGCTGCTTGGGGAGTGGGAGCCGCGTCGTGTCCCGACCACCAAGCAGAAGAAGCGGGCCCGCATAACGGTGAGCGTCGCCTTCGTGGTGAGTGTGGTAGCGCTGTTCTACCTCGGCAACTTCTTCTACAAGGCCCTGATGGGTATCAGCTGACTACAGAATCCGATCGACCACACCGGCCGCGGCCAGCGCGATCACCACGTAGCGTGACATGAATCCGGCGGTCAGGAAGATCGCGAACAAAACGAAGTTGATCTTGGTCGTGGCGGCGATGACCGTGGTGAGGTAGTTGGGGGGCAGGCTGATCGAGCCGGACAGGAAGAACCCTACCGGGCCCCACCTGGGATGCTCCACCAACTTGACGCCCATCACGACAAGTCGATCCCAACGCGCCCGCCAACTGCCCGGCCTGGCCGATGCGGGCTGCTTCAGCGGACGCTTGCGGAACAGTCGCCGGCGACCCTGACGGACCGTCTGGAACAACGCCATCTTGCCGATGCCCTGTCCCAGCCCGAGCAGTGCCCCTACGACGACCGGATCGATCATCTCGGTGGCCACCGAAGCGACGATGAAGGCCTCCGCGTTGACGATCGGGATGACCGACCCGAGCACGCCATAACCCAATGCCAGCAGCAGCTGCCACCAAGTCGAGTCGGTCACGCGTCCAGTTTGTCAGCCGTCGGCAGGATTGGGTGATCGGGGAGCAGGGCAGCCATCCGCGCCAGTCGCTGCAGTTCGGTGTCGAGGAACGCCGGCCCGCCGGCCCGTCCCATCAGCACTACCCGTCTCTTCCCGGCCGGCACCACGGCGACGGTGGCGTCGCTCCAACCCGGCGCCCAATCGCGACTCAATTCGGCGCTGTGCAGTTCGTCCAGTGGCTCAAGTTCGGCCAGTTGCTCTGCGGTCAGATCGGGTGCGTGTTCGTTGCTGGCAAGAACCGTCCGGTCGTCCGTCTTCACCACTGCGGCCCACTGGCAGTGGAAAAGCCCTGGTGCGTGTTCGAAGAACAACTCGCGGGCGTGCGAGTTGTCTCCGGCCATCTCGCCGACCAGATCACTTTCAGTCAGCAGATCCCACTGGTCAGGACAGCGCGAGATCCACAGCACGCTGGCTTCGGTGGACTCGGCGAAGGCAGAAACCAGTCCGTCGGGCAGGGCACCGGGAGGCATCTGGCAAATGAAGTCGTCGACTACGGTGTCGTCGCCGGTTCGTCCGACGATGCGGACCGACGCGATGTCGGTGCCGGTGGATGCGATGGCGGCTGCTGCGTTTGCGAGCGCTCCGGGCACATCCAGCATCTCGACGCGCAGCAGGATCATCACACCTCCATACTGCGCGATCCAGCCAAGTACTCGGCTGCACGCTGGCGTGCCCAGCGGTCCGCCGCCAGTACCGCAGCCACGCTCAGGTCTGCATCTGGGACGTGACCGCCCGACAGGTGCTCGGCGACGATCGCCGACACGGTGTCGACGATGCCGAGGAAGCCCAACCGTCCGTCGCAGAAGGCGTCCACGCAGACCTCGTTGGCCGCGTTGAAGACCGCGGGTGCTGTGCCGGCCGCTTTGCCGCAGCGCCGGGCCAGCTCAACGGCGGGGAAGACAGCATCGTCGAGCGGCTCGAAATGCCAGTCACGCGGCACCGTCCAGTCGTAGCCGGGGGCCGCGTCTGGGATGCGTTCGGGCCACCCCAGAGCCAGCGCGATCGGCAGCCGCATGTCCGGTGGGCTGGCCTGGCAGATGGTGGCGCCGTCGCAGAACTCCACCATCGAGTGCACATCGCTGCTGGGATGCACCACTACGGTGATGTCGTCGAGGTCCATCTGGTACAGCAATGCAGCCTCCAGCACCTCCAAACCCTTGTTCACCAGGGTCGCGGAGTTGATCGTGATGACCCGGCCCATCGTCCAGGACGGATGCGCGAGCGCCTGGGCGGGGGTGACATCGGCCAATTCGGCGCGGCTCCGGCCCCGGAACGGACCACCAGATGCGGTCAGGATCAGCCTGCGCACCTCTCCGCGGGCACCACCTCGTAGCGACTGCAGGATCGCTGAGTGCTCGGAATCGATCGGGATCAGCTGGCCGGGGGACGCCGCACCTGTCACCAGCCGGCCACCGATGACCAGGGACTCCTTGTTGGCAAGCGCGAGTCTGGTCCCGGCGTCCAGAGCGACCAGGGTGGGACGCAGCCCGGCCGCACCGGTGATCGCGTTGACCACCACATCACACGGCCGAGCGGCCAACGCCTCGTTGCCGTCCTCGGTGAGCACCTCGGGACCGTTCGGCCCCAACCGCTGCGCCAGCCCCGCCGCCGCCTGCGCGTCGGGCACCGCCACCGTGGTGGGCGCAAATCTGCGCACCTGGTCGGCGAGCAAGTCGAGCCGGCTTCCTCCAGCCGACAGTGCCACCACCCGGAAGCGGTCACGGTTTCGATCGATGACATCAAGGGTTTGAGTCCCGATCGAACCGGTGCTGCCGAGGATCACCAAATCTCGCATAGGCCCCAGTCTGGCACTACCCCTAGGATGAGGTGCTGTCATGGCCACTCGTGGTGGCCGCTCGAGAAGAGGAGAAGCTCGTGGCGTTGACCGTCCAGGATGTGGCTAGGTTGGCCGACTTGGCCCGCATTGAGTTGTCCGAAGAAGAACTCGCCAGACTGGCACCCCAGCTTGACGTCATCCTCACCGCGGTGGCCAGCGTTGCCGACGTCGCCGGGCAGGACGTGCCGCCGACCTCGCACCCGGTTCGGTTGGAGAATGTCTACCGCATCGACGAGACGCGGCCCAGTTGGCCGGCGGAGGCGATGCTAGCGGGCGCACCCGCAGTTGAGGACGACCACTTCCGGGTGCCGCGCATCCTGGACGAGGAGGCCTGATGAACGACACCATCCACGCCACTGCTGCCGAATTGGCGGCCCGGATCGCGTCCGGCGCACAGAGCGCCGAGGAGATCACCCGCCTCCACCTGGACCGGATCGCGGCGGTGGACGAGCAGGTCAACGCGTTCTTGGCGGTGGACGCCGAACGCGCTCTCGCGCAGGCCCGGGCGGTGGACGTCAAACGCGCATCCGGTGCCCCGTTGGCACCATTGGCGGGCGTCCCAGTAGCAGTAAAGGACCTGTTCTGTTATCAGGGTCTGCCCACCACCGCTGCCTCCAGGATGCTGGAGAGCTGGGTGCCGCCGTACAACTCGACCGTCGTCGACCGGTTGCTCGCCAGTGATCTGGTGATCCTGGGCAAGACCAACCTCGATGAGTTCGCGATGGGATCATCCACCGAGACCTCGGCGTTCGGGCCGACCCGCAATCCGTGGGACCTCGGCCGGATCCCGGGCGGGTCCGGCGGTGGCTCCGCGGCAGCGCTGGCCGCGTTCGAGGCGCCGCTGGCGATCGGCACCGATACCGGCGGTTCGATCCGCCAACCCGCCTCGGTGACGGGCACGGTGGGTGTCAAGCCGACCTACGGCGGGGTTTCCCGGTATGGGGTAATCGCGATGGCGTCCTCACTCGACCAGCCCGGTCCCTGCGCCCGCACCGTGCTGGACGCGGCACTGCTGCACCAGGTGATGGCTGGTCATGATCCGGCCGACTCCACGTCCATTGCTGCCCCGGTGCCCGATGTGGTGAGCGCCGCCCGAAAAGCCGACGTCAAGGGGCTGCGAATCGGCGTGGTGAGGGAGCTTGGCGGTGAGGGCTATGCCCCGGGCGTCGAGGCGCGCTTTGCGGCGGCGGTCGAACTGCTCGCGTCGCTGGGGGCCGAGATAGTGGAGGTCAGTTGTCCACATTTCGTCCACGCCTTCGCCGCGTACTACCTGATCATGCCGGCCGAGGTGTCCAGTAACTTGGCCCGCTACGACGGTATGCGTTATGGCCTGCGGGTCGGCGACGACGGTCTGGCGTCCACCGAACAGGTGATGCGCGCCAGCCGGGCGGCCGGTTTCGGCGACGAGGTGAAGCGGCGCATTATCATCGGCAGCTACGCGCTGTCCGCGGGCTACTACGACGCGTACTACGGCTCGGCCCAGAAGGTACGCACGCTGATCCGCACCGACTTCGAGGCCGCTTTCCGGCAGTGCGACGTGCTGGTCTCACCAGCCACCCCGACCACCGCCTTCCGGTTCGGCGAGCGCTTGACCGATCCGCTGGCGATGTACAAGTCCGACCTGTGCACGATCCCAGCGAACCTGGCCGGGAACGCGGCAGCAAGCGTCCCAATCGGGCTCGCCGACGAAGACGGTTTGCCGGTCGGGCTGCAGATCATGGCACCCGTCCTGGCCGATGACCGCTGCTACCTCGTGGGAGCAGCGGTGGAGGCCGGCCTCACCGAGCAGTGGGGCGGCCCACTGCTCGACCGCGTCCCGGCGTTGAAGGAGAAGGCACGATGAACGGCCTGGATGAACTGCTGGACTACGACGAGGTGATGGCCACCCATGATGTGGTCATCGGCTTGGAGGTGCACGTCGAGCTCGACACCAAGTCGAAGATGTGGTGCGGCTGCAGCACCGATTTCGGCGCTGCACCCAACTCGCACACCTGCCCAGTCTGCCTCGGGCTGCCCGGCTCGCTGCCCGTCGTGAACCGGACGGCTGTCGAGTCGGCCATCCGGATCGGCCTGAGCCTGGGCTGCCAGATCGCCGAGTGGTGCCGGTTCGCTCGGAAGAACTACTTCTACCCGGATATGACGAAGAACTACCAGATCTCGCAGTATGACGAACCGCTGTGCTTCGACGGCGAAGTCGTCATCGTGGTCGACGGACAGCCTCAGGTGATCCCGATTGAGCGCGTGCACATGGAGGAGGACGCCGGTAAGACCTCCCACGTGGGCGGTGCGGGCCGGATCCAGGGCGCCGACTACTCGCTGCTCGATTACAACCGGGCCGGCGTCCCGCTCATGGAGATCGTCACCAAACCGGTGCTGGGGACCGGGACGAAGGCTCCCGAAGTGGCACGCGAATACATGGCCTTCCTGCGAGAGCTGATGCGGGCACTCGGGGTCTCCCAGGCCCGGATGGAACGCGGCAACATGCGCTGCGACGCCAACGTGTCCTTGATGCCCAAAGGCTCCGACGAACTCGGGACGCGTACCGAGACGAAGAACATCAACTCGCTGAAGTCGGTCGAGGCGGCGCTGCGCTATGAGATCTGCCGGCAGGGCGCCGTGCTGAAAAGGGGCGGCCGGGTCGTCCAGGAGACCCGGATGTGGCATGAGGAGGGGTACACCACCGCGGGCCGATCCAAGGAGACCGCCGAGGACTACCGTTATTTCCCCGAGCCTGACCTGGTGCCGGTGGCGCCCAGCCGAGAATGGGTGGCGCAGCTGCGGGCGACGCTGCCCGAACCACCAGCCGAACGCCGGATCCGGCTGCAGGCCGAGTGGGGCTTCACCGACCTGGAGATGCGCGACGTCAACGGCAACGAGGGCGCCATCGACCTGATCGAACAGACGGTCAGTGCCGGCGCAGCGGCGGCCTCCGCCCGGAAATGGTGGCTTACCGAGCTGGCCCGCCGTGCCAACGAGGCCGGAATCGGGCTCGACGAGGTGGGTATCAGCCCTGCCCAGGTGGCGGCTTTGCAGTCACTGGTCGACGACGGCACGCTGACGGACAACTTGGCTCGTCAGGTCATCGATGGTGTGCTGGCCGGCGAAGGCGAGCCAGCAGACGTGGTGGCCGCCCGTGGTCTGGCGGTGGTGAGCGATGAAGGCGCTCTCGCCCAGGCGGTGGACGCCGCGATCGCGGCGAATCCTGCAATCGCCCAGAAGGTTCGTGACGGCAAGGTGCAGGCAGCCGGAGCCCTGATCGGTGCGGTGATGAAGGCGATGAAGGGCCGGGCCGATGCTGCGCGGGTGCGTGAACTGGTGCTGGAGAAGCTGTCCTGAACTGCGCGGTGGCCGCGTCCGCCATGGGGAACGCGAATGGGCCGGTTGGGCTTGATGGGCAACAATGGCGCCATGGCCGATGAGATCCCGCAGCGTGCTGTTGGCGGCGCAGGGCAAGCGATAGCCGAGTCGTTGATCCGCCCCAGCCTGGACGAGTTCATCGAACAGGCCAAGAATCGGCGGGTGATCAGCATCCATGCCCGGCTGCTCGCCGATGACCTCACCCCGGTGGGCCTCTACGAGCAGTTGTGCGGCAACCGGGCCGGCACTTTCCTTTTCGAGTCAGCCGAGCAAGGTGTCTGGTCGCGCTGGTCGTTCGTCGGGGTGAACAGCGCCACCACGCTGGTGGGGAGCCGCGGCAAAGTTAGCTGGCATGGGCGTCCGATCTCTGGCCTGCCCACTGAGGGCAGACCGCTGCGGGTGCTCGCAGAGGTGCTGGCGTCCCTGCACACCCCCCGCCAGCCGGGGCTGCCGCCGTTCACCTCCGGCATGGTCGGCTATCTCGGATACGACCTGGTCCGCGAGAACGAGCGGATCCCGGACAGCAACCCTGATGACCTCGGCGTCCCGGAGATGGTGATGATGCTCGCCAGCGACCTGGCGGTGCTCGACCATCACACGGGTGAGGTCTGGTTGATCGCCAACGCCATCAACTACGACGCCTCACCCGAGCGTGCCGAACAGGCCTGGCGGGACGCGGTCGACCGCGTCCAGTCGATGGTTGCCCGGCTCGCCGAACCCCGCCGCAGCCTGCTGGCGATCCGGAAACCCAACGCGTCGAGTGAAGTGCGGCGGCAGCGTAGTCGTGCCGAGTTCATTGCGATGGTCGAACAGGCTAAAGAGCACATCCGGGCAGGCGACGTCTTCCAAGTGGTGCCAAGTCAGCGATTCGAGTTGGAGACCGACGCCGATGCGCTGGCCGTGTACCGGGAACTACGACTGACCAACCCGAGCCCTTATCTGTATCTGCTGCGGCTGGTCGACCAGGACCGGCCGTTCGCACTGGTCGGGTCGAGCCCCGAGGCACTGGTCACCGTCAAATCCGGCTTGGCGACCACCCGACCGATAGCCGGCACCCGCCCGCGTGGGGTAGACCCCGCCGCCGACTTGGCGTTGGAGCAGGAACTACTGGCGGACGAAAAGGAACGCGCCGAACACCTGATGCTGGTCGACCTGGGCCGCAACGACCTGGGCCGGGTCTGCGAACCCGGCACGGTCGAGGTGACCGAGTTCATGGCTGTGCACCGCTACAGCCATGTCATGCACCTAGAGGCCAGTGTGGTGGGACGGGTGCAGGCCGGCCGCAGCGCGTTGGATGTCACGATGGCCTGCTTCCCGGCGGGTACGCTGTCAGGGGCCCCTAAGGTACGGGCGATGGAGATCATCGACACCCTCGAGGTATCGCGCCGCGGACCCTATGGGGGAGTGGTCGGCTACTTCGACTTCGCCGGCGATTCGGATGCGGCGATCGCCATCCGGACTGCGTTGCTGAAGGACGGCGTCGCCTATGTGCAGGCCGGCGCGGGGATCGTCGCCGATTCGGTGCCGCTCAACGAGGACGCCGAGACCCGCAACAAAGCCGCTGCAGTGCTGGGTTCCGTAGCCCGGGCCAGCGGCCTGGAACGTGTCGAGGAGGAAATGTCGTGAGCAATGTCTTGGAGGAGATCGTCGCCGGTGTGCGGGAGGATCTCGCCGAGCGGATGGCAGGGGTACCGCTCGACAAAATCGCCGCCCAAGCCGTCGAGGCGCCACCCACCCGGGAAGCGATTGGTGTCCTCAGCGGTCCACGGCTGTCGGTGATTGCTGAGGTGAAGCGGTCCAGCCCGTCCAAAGGTGCCTTGGCCGACATCCCAGAGCCCGCCCACCTGGCCCTCGCCTACGCAGCTGGCGGTGCGTCCGCGATCTCGGTGCTCACCGAACAGCGTCGCTTCGGCGGTTCGCTGGCCGATCTGGACGCGGTGCGAGCGGCGGTCGACCTGCCAGTCTTGCGTAAGGATTTCGTGGTGGATCCATACCAGGTTTTTGAGGCTCGTGTTCACGGCGCCGACCTAGTCTTGCTGATCGTCGCCGCACTGGACGACCGGCAACTGGCCGATCTGCACAAGCTCGCGCTGAACCTGGGACTCACGCCGCTGGTCGAGGTGCACACGCCGGACGAGGCTCGCCGGGCCGTCGACCTCGGTGCCCGCCTGATTGGCGTGAACAACCGGAACCTGAAGACCCTGGAGGTTGACCTGGCGATGTTCGAGACCATCGTCCCGCTGTTGCCGGACGATGCTGTGAAAGTGGCCGAGTCCGGCATTCTGCTGCCCGAACACGCCGCTCGCGTGCGGGTATCAGGCGCCGATGCCATCCTGGTCGGCGAGGCGCTGGTAACCAACAACAATCCCAGGGCCGCCATTGCCGACTTGATCGCCGCCGCCGACACCCAGGACGCCCGATGAGCCCTTCCAAGTACCCCGACGCCTCAGGTCATTTCGACATCTTCGGTGGCAGCTTCGTGCCCGAAGCACTGCGCGCAGCCCTCGCCGAGCTGACTGAGGCTTTTGAGCAGGCCCAGGCAGACCCCGAGTTCGCCGCCGAGATCGCCGATTTGCAGGTCAACTACGCCGGACGTCCCAGCCCGCTGACCGAGGCGAAGCGGTTCAGCCAGCACTGTGGCAACGCCACTATCCTGCTCAAACGGGAAGACCTCAACCACACCGGATCCCACAAGATCAACAACGTCATCGGCCAGGGCTTGCTGACCAAGCGGATGGGCAAGACCCGGGTGATCGCGGAGACCGGGGCTGGGCAGCATGGGGTCGCAACCGCGACCATCGCCGCGCTGCTCGGTTTCGAATGCCGCGTCTACATGGGCCAGGTCGACACCGAACGCCAGGCACTGAATGTGGCGCGCATGCAACTGCTCGGTGCCGAGGTGGTGGCCGTGGCGGCTGGCAGCCGGACCCTCAAGGACGCGATGAACGAGGCGATGCGCGACTGGGTAACCAACGTCGAAAACACCCACTACCTGATCGGTAGTGCGTCGGGACCACACCCGTTCCCGATGATGGTTCGTGAGTTCCAGCGCATCATCAGCACCGAGGCACGTGCCCAGGTCCTGGCGCGGTACGGTCGGCTGCCCGACATCGTTTGCGCCTGTGTCGGCGGGGGTTCCAACGCGATCGGTATGTTCGCCGACTTCCTCGACGATGAACAGGTGCAGCTTTTCGGTTTCGAAGCCGGCGGTGCGGGAGTGGCGACCGGGCAGCACGCTGCGTCCATCACCGGCGGCTCGATCGGCGTCCTGCACGGCACCAGAACCTTCGTCCTGCAGGACGAGGACGGGCAGACCATTGAGTCGCACTCGATCTCGGCCGGCTTGGACTACCCGGCGGTCGGCCCGCAACATGCGCTGCTGGCGAAGACCGGCCGGGCGAGCTACGAACCGGTTGACGACGCGGAGGCCATGGACGCGTTCCAGTTGCTCAGTCGCACCGAAGGCATCATGCCGGCCATCGAATCGGCCCACGCGGTGGCAGGCGCCAGGAGGCTCGGCCTGCGGTTGGCCGAAACCGATCCGGACGCGCGCCCCCTCATCGTGGTGAGCCTGTCCGGACGAGGCGACAAGGACGTGGACACCGCGATGGCGTACTTCGGCATCCGCGGAGTGGCCGACAAATCAACGGGGGCACTGAAGTGACCAAATATGATCCCCGGCTGGGCATCTCCGGCCAAGTGCTACGCCAGGCAGCGGAGGCGGGACGCGCCGCGCTGGTCGCCTACCTGCCGGTCGGTTTCCCGTCGGTGCCGGGATCCCTGGCCGCGATGCGGGCAGTCATCGAGGGCACCGAAGGGGTGGGTGCCGACCTCGTTGAGATCGGCATGCCCTATTCCGACCCGATGATGGACGGGTTGGCGATCCAGCACGCCACCACCCGCGCCCTGGAACGCGGCGTTCGGACCCGCGACGTGTTCACCGCATCCGAGACGGTGGCGGCAGCCGGTGCAACGCCGATGGTGATGATCTATTGGAATCTCGTCGAACGCTATGGCGTGACGGCGTTTGCCCGCGATCTGGCGGCCGCCGGCGGCGCCGGGCTGATCACCCCCGATCTGACACCCGACGAGGCTGGTGAATGGCTGGCCGCCTCGGACGCGTATGGCCTCGATCGTGTCTTCCTGATCGCGCCCAGCTCTACCGACGAACGTATCCGCGAAACCCTGGCCGCCTGCCGCGGCTGGGTCTACGCCACCTCGGTGATGGGGGTGACCGGTGTCCGTGCCGAGACATCCGCTGCCGCTCCGGTGATCGTCCAGCGCGCCCGGGCGGCTGACCCCTCCCTGCCCGTCGGGGTCGGACTGGGTGTGTCCAACGGCGATCAGGCCGCCGAAGTGGGGAGCTACGCGGACGCGGTCATCGTCGGCTCGGCGCTGGTGAACTGCCTGATCACCGCCGACGATGCTGGCAGCGACGACCTAACCGGGTTGCGCGCGAAGGCCGCCGACCTGGCTGCCGGTGTGCGGCGGAGCCGCCGGTGACCCCCCAACAGATCCCAGCCCCGCCGACGGGGGGGTTCTTCATCGGCCCGGTCGAAATCCGCTACTACGCGATCTGCATCCTGACCGGCATATTCGTCGCGGCCTGGCTGAGCCGCCGCCGGTTCGTGCGCCGTGGCGGCGATGGCGACCGCTTCGACACCATCGCACTCATCCTGGTGGTAGTCGGCATCATCGGCGCTCGCCTGTATCACGTGATCACCGACTACCAGCTGTATTTCGGTCCTGGACGCAACCCGTGGCAGGCGTTCAACATCCGCAGCGGCGGCCTCGGCATCTGGGGTGGGGTGATGCTCGGTGCTCTCGCCGCCTGGCTGTTGGCCCGCCGCTACCGGCTGAGCTTCGGCGCGCTGGCAGACGTCATCGCGCCGGGACTGCTGTTCGCACAATCCCTTGGACGGTTGGGCAACTGGTTCAACCAAGAACTGTTCGGCCGCCCCACCGACCTGCCGTGGGCGCTGTACGTCGACCCGCAATACCGACCCTCCGGTTACGAGTCGTATGCGACCTACCACCCGACCTTCTTGTACGAGATGGCCTGGACCGGTCTGGGCGGTTTCGTCCTGCTGTGGGTCGAACGCCGGTTCAAGCTGGGACGCGGCAAGCTGTTCACCTGTTACGTCATCTGGTACACCTTCGGCAGGTTCTTCATCGAGAGCCTGCGCATCGACCCCGTCAACCAGGTCGGGGGTTGGCGGGTCAACAGTTACGTCTCGCTGATCCTCTTCGCGGCGGCGGTGGCGCTGCTCATCTGGCAGCTGCGGCGCCGGCCCGGCTACCAGCTGTGGCCCTTCGGATTCCCCAAGCCGCAAGGCCACCTGGTGCCCACACAGCCGCGCCAGCTGCCAGACACCGGAGATCGCCTTCGGCCCTAGGAGCCTGCTGAACAAAGCGCCATTTTGAGTGCGTGTTGGGGATTGGCGACGGGCGGGATTTCGCCGGGGCCGTCGAGCGGCGTGTTTGAGTCAGCATTGGCGAGTGCGACAACGAGGTGGTTCCGCCCGTCTGAGG
>JAAYVP010000353.1 GCA_012517115.1 Brooklawnia sp.
AGGGCTTCCGTTGGATGAACGCCGATGATGCCGGTCACAACACGTACAGCTTCGTGCGGGCCGACCGCGACGGCCAACTCATCGCCTGCATCACGAACTTCTCCCCCGACCCCTACCCGCATTACCCCATCAACGTCCCCAGGGCCGGGAAGTGGCAGGAGATCCTGAACACCGACGCACCCGAGTTCAATGGCGGCGGCATGTTCGACAATTCCGAACCGATCGTCGCGACCGCGTATAGCGATGATGAGGATTCGTGGGCTTGGGCGACGATCAGTCTGCCGCCCATGTCTGCCATTTGGCTGCGCTACGAGGGCTGAGCCTGCGGGACGAGTCCCAACCCACGCTCACCTTGGTCGATGGGGTCGGTGCCCTGGCTGGGGCTGGCCGCGTCGACCAAGGTGACGACTGCGAGATGGTCAGAACAAGGCCATTGAAAGGGCGCGGCGGGCCTTCTTCACCGTCGGGTCGGCGCTGTCCATCGTGTCGAAGAGTTCCAGCAGCCGCACACGCGCCTGTTCACGTTCTGCTCCCGACGTGCGTCGAATCACCTCGACAAGCCGATCGAAAGCCGCTGCCGCGTCCCCCGTTATGAGTTCTAGGTCGGCCGCGGCGAACTGGGCATCCAAGTTGTCGGGGTGTGCCGCGGCCTTCGCGATCGCCTGTCCGTCCAGGTTGCTGGTCCGAAGCAACAAGGACGCCTGCGCGCGTCCTGCTTGCGCCTCGCTGTCGCGAGGATTGGCTTTCAGGAGCTTGTCGAACTCTGCTATCGCCTGCGTGAAGTCACCGGCTTGCAGAGCCTCGTCAGCTGCCGCGAAACGCGGATCCAGCGGCGCATCCTCCCCTGCCGATTCACCGGCGGCTGCTGCCCCGGGTTGCGGGGCAGCCCGCCCAGTCAGGCCGTTGGCGGCGGCCACCTGGATGATCTGATCCACCACCGCTTGGATGTCGGCACGATCACGGGTGCCCTGGAACAGCGGCGCCATCTGGCCGCCCAGCAGTGCGATTGCGGTGGGGACCGCCGCGACACCGAGGGCCTGGGCAATGCGTGGCTGGGTGTCGACGTCGACGAGGCCGAGCAGCAGCCGGCCCTGCGCGGCGTTGATGATCTGGTTGAGGTCGCGCTGCACCGAGGACGAACCGGTGTCGCGCCCCGAAACGAGCAGCAGCACCACCGGGTATCGCATTGACTGCTGGGCGATGGCCTCGAAACTCGCCTCGGTCACCTCGACCGTGTAGTTGGCGCCGCCCGGAGCAGCGTTCTCGGTTGGTTGTGCGGCGGTCAGCGCGGAGAGGTCGACGGCCCCGGGCCGCGAGAAGTTTTGAGCAGAGGTCATGGCGCCCATTGTTTCACTACCCGGGAATCTGTCACGGACAGCCCGCGGAACCCTTTTCGAGGCGGCAAGATAGGGCCATGGCTCATCCACGCGCAGGCCAAGTGGCCGACCCTTCCGACCTGATTGATGTCGATCAAGTCGTCGGTGCCTACTATGACTTGGTACCCGACCCCACCGATCCCGACCAGATGGTTGCGTTCGGCACCTCCGGGCATCGGGGCTCCAGCCTCGACACCGCCTTCAACGAGGCTCACATCGCTTCGATCACCCAGGCAATCATTGAGTACCGAGCCGGTCAGGGCACCACCGGCCCGCTCTTCATTGCCAAAGACACCCACGGACTGTCGCTGCCTGCCTGGAAGACCGCCATTGAGGTGCTCTCAGCAGCTGGCATCGAAGTGCTGGCGGAGCGTGACGAGGAGTACACTCCGACTCCGGCGCTGTCTCGGGCGATCATTCGCTACAACCGCGAACATGCCGGGGGTCCGCAGGCCGACGGCATCGTGGTCACGCCATCGCACAATCCACCGCGCGATGGGGGTTTCAAGTACAACCCGCCGAACGGTGGCCCGGCAGACACCGACGCCACCGGCTGGATCGCCAACCGCGCCAACGAGCTGATGGCCAACTACAAGTCGATCGCGCGCACCCCGTATGAGCAGATCGCCAGCCAGGTGGCCCGCTACGACTATCGGACTCCCTACTGTCAAGAACTCGCACAGGTCATCAATATGGACCTGATCGCCGGATCCAGCTTGCGCATCGGTGCCGACCCGATGGGTGGTGCCTCGGTGCAGTACTGGCAGTACATCGCCGAGAATCTGCTACCCAACTTGACAGTGGTCAACCCGGTCGTCGATCCGACCTGGTATTTCATGACGCTGGACACCGACGGCAAGATCCGCATGGACTGCTCGTCCCCCAACGCGATGGCGTCCCTGGTCGCCAACCGCAACGCCTTCGATATCTCAACGGGCAATGACGCAGATTCAGACCGGCACGGCATCGTCACCCCGGACGCGGGACTGATGAACCCCAACCATTACCTGGCGGTCGCGATCCAGTACCTGTTTGGGAACCGCCCAGGCTGGCCGTCCACCGCGGCGATCGGCAAGACGCTGGTCTCGAGTTCGATGATCGATAACGTCGCCCAGCTGCTCGGACGGCAGCTGATCGAGGTCCCGGTCGGCTTCAAGTGGTTCGTCCCCGGTCTGATCTCCGGCGAGATGGGCTTCGGTGGCGAGGAGTCGGCGGGCGCGTCCTTCCTGGAGCTGAACGGCAAGACGTGGAGCACCGACAAAGACGGCATCATCCTCGACCTGCTGGCCAGTGAGATCACCGCGGCCACCGGGATGACGCCGAGCCAGCATTACCAGAAGCTGGTCGACCAGTTCGGCACCTACCACTACGCCCGCATCGACTCCGACGCCAACCGCGAGCAGAAGGCTCGCCTAAAGGCGCTGGCTCCGCAGGACGTCACCGCCAAGCAGTTGGCCGGCGACCCGATCACGCACGTCTACTCACACGCGCCGGGCAACGGGGCGGCAATCGGCGGTATCAAGGTGACCACGGATGCCGGCTGGTTCGCCGCTCGCCCCTCGGGTACCGAGGACAAATACAAGATCTACGCCGAGAGCTACCGCAGCGCCGAGCACCTCGCCGAGATTCAGAGTTCCGCGAAGGAAGTCGTTGCTGAGGCCCTGGCTGGCTGACCGCCCGCCAACGCCATCACAAGACCGTATGGGAGAATCGACACATGGAAAACTCAGATCTGTTCCTCTGCATCGATCACGTCGCCTATGTTTGCCCGGACGCTGAAGAAGCTGTCAAGTACTACACGGAGGTGCTCGGCTGGCACGAGTTGCACCGTGAAGTCAACGACGAGCAAGGCGTCTTCGAGATCATGGTGGCGCCAGCTGCCGAACTAACCGAACACATGACACAGGTCCAGCTGATCTCGCCCACTCGCGAGGACGCCACCACCGCCAAGTGGCTGGAGAAGAATCGCCCCGGGCTGCATCACATGGCGTGGCGTGTTGCCGACATCGATTCGGTCTCGGCAACGCTGCGTGAGCGCGGGCTCACTCTGCTCTACGAGCAGCCAAGAATCGGGACCGGTGGTTCGAAGATCAATTTCCTCCACCCGAAGTCGGGCAAGGGTGTACTGATCGAGGTCGTGCAGCCGGGTAGCGGTCACTGACCAAGAGAATGTTCTGAGTGCGACGGGGCGTCCCACCGGGGCGCCCCGTCGCATGTGCGGGGAGGTTCTTGCTAGCCTCGATCTGGACGTGAGGAGTCACCAATGACCAACAGCACCCCGGATGAGGAATACACCGAGGAGACCGGTCTCAACCTGTTCGATGACCGGGCCAGCGCCGCGGGCAGCTTCCCGCATGCCATGCTCGGCTACGACCGGCCAACCGTCGATAACTACGTCCGGGACCTCGAGCAACAAGTCGCCACGCTGAAACAACTGACCCGCCACTTGCGCTCAGAGCTGGCCAGCGCGCAAAGCGAGCACGGTGACACCGACTTCACTCGCCTCGGCGCTCACGCGACCTCACTGCTGCGGGCCGCGGAGGCCCAGGCCGGTGACCTGATCGCCAGGGCGGCCGCTGAGGCCGAACGGATCAAAGAAGAAGGACGTCGGCTGGCGTCAGACCTTCGCGCGAATGCCCAGACCGAAGCGGACGACATCCGGGTCGAAACGTTGGCGAACCTGCGAACCATGCGTGAAAAGCTCGACGAGGAAACCTCCCGAATCCGCGAAGCCACTCAGAACGACTGCCGTGCCACCTTGGATGCTGCTCGCACACAGGCGTTCGCGATCGTTGAGGAAAGCCGCCACAACACGTCGCTTGCCGATGAGCTGGCAGCCTCGAAGGTGCGGCAGCAGGCCGAGGAGGCTAGCCGTGCGGCCGAGCAGGTGAAGGCCAACGCGCGCGATGAGGCCGGCCAACTGCTGGACGACGCTCGAGCTGAGGCCGAGCAGGTGCGCATCGCGGCTACGGCCGAGGGCGAGAGAATTCGCAGCCAGGCCCACGATGAGGCGCAGCTGCTGCTGGCATCCGCCAACAGCGAGGCAGCCGCCGTCGCCGAGAAAGTCGCCGCCCTATTGGCAGACGCCACCACCCAGCACGAGAACTCGCTGGCGGAGATCGCCAAGGCTAGTGCGGAAGCCGGCCGGATCCGCTCCGAGGCGATCGAGGCAGCGGAACAGTTGCGAGCCCAGGCCGCTCAGGAAGCGGAGGCGCAGGTCGCGGCGTCCCATCGGCAAGCCGCCATGATGAAAGACCGTGTCGAGGAGCAGTTCGCCTGGCGCAAGGAACAGCTGGAACGTGAGGTGTCGGTGCTGCTGCAGCGCAAGGACGCGATCATCGCCCAGATGGGGAATCTGAAGCGGCTTGCGGACGAGGCGGCCGCCGATTTCCCCAACGCCGATCCCTTCGCCGAGCCCGACGCGGCAACCAGCGACCGCCCAGATGCCAGCCCGAAGATCCCGTCCAACGAGCAGTGGCTGGCGTCTTTGCAGGCCCCGACGACGGCTGGCGGCGCCGACGAGCCGACCACGGTGTTGCAAGATAACCGGTCGGTGCCCGCCGCCCCGGCCCCCGCCGATGCCGAGCCAACCGCGGTGATCGCATCCGATCCTCCCACTAAGATCATCGCTCGGGTCGAGGACGACTGAGGGTGACCGATCTGCTGTGGCCGTCCGGCTGGATCAGAACAACCGATCTTCGGCGTTGTCTAGGCCACGCAGTGCGTCATAGTCGACCACTAGGCAGCCGATGCCTCGATCGCTGGCCAGCGTCCGGGCCTGCGGCTTGATCTGCTGGGCGGCAAAGACGCCGCGCACCGAGCCCAGCAACGGGTCACGGTTCATCAGCTCGAGGTAGCGGGTCAGCTGCTCCACACCGTCGATCTCACCACGTCGCTTGACCTCGACCGCCACGTAGCCGCCCAGCTCATCGCGGCACAACAGGTCGACTGGACCGATGGCGGTCATGTATTCGCGCTGCACCACGCTCCAGCCGTCCCCCAGGGCTGCCGGGTTGTCGGCTAGCAGGGCCTGCAGGTGTGCCTCGACGCCGTCCTTCTGCAATCCCGGGTCGATACCCAAGTCAACCGTGTGATCGATTTCGATGGCTCCCAAGCTGATCTGCAGAGTGTCGCCGTTGCGACCTCGGACCATCCAAACCTCTCTGATCCGATCATCGACATCGGCCATCGTGGCCTCCAACGACGCGTCATCGGCGGCGAGCACGGTCAAGGTGCAGGGCGGGCTCATCCAATTGAGAGGCTTGTAAGCCCGGTCGTCGGCATGCACCGAGACCGAGCCGTCCGCCTTCACCATGATCAACCGACGGGCCATCGGTAGATGGGCCGTCAACCGGCCGCCGTAGTCCACCTGGCACTCCGCGATCACCACTCGCACGATATCCAACCTACCCGACCGGCTGAGTAGTGTGGAGTGGTGGCCCGTCGACCGAGCAAGCACACCCGTTCGCCTCGTCCGCTGCGTGTGACGCAGCAAGACTCCAGCGCAGAGAAGTCTGATGGACGCTGGATCGTACGCCAAGTGCGGGCGGAGAATGCCACCAAGGTGTACCGCTGCCCCGAGTGCAACGGCACGATTCCGGCCGGGGTTGCGCATGTGGTTGCCTGGCCACACACGCCACCGCTCGGCGCAAGTACCGGGCTGGACTATCGACGGCACTTTCACGACTACTGTTGGCTACGGAGAAGATGAGATGGTCGGTTTGCATGTGTTGGAGGTGGGCCCCGAACCCGAACGTCTGGTCTTCTTGCACGGGTTGTTCGGGCAGGGCAAGAACTTCGGGACCGTGGCGAAGATGCTGGCCGAGGACGCGACCAGTCTCCTGGTCGACTTGCCGAACCACGGCCGTTCGCCCTGGACGGACTACTTCGACTACCACCTGTTCGCCGACCTGGTTGCCGGTGAGTTGGTCGAGCGAGGTGCCGGACGCGAGCCGATCACCCTCGTCGGGCACTCTATGGGCGGCAAGGTGGCCATGCAGTTGACGCTGAGTCACCCTCAACTAGTCAAGCGGCTGGTGGTTATTGACATGTCACCGGTCGACCGTGGCGACCCGTCAGAGTTCCAGCACTACGCAGACGCCATGACTGCACTTGACTTGCCGGTGATCGGTTCGCGTACCGACGCGGACGCCGCACTCAGTGTCGCGGTGCCCAACCCGCGGATCCGTTCCTTCCTGCTGCAGAACCTGCACCGCACCGACGGTCCACAACGGTGGCGCTGGCTGCTCAATCTCAAGTTGCTGGGCGCTTCGATGAACCTGATGTCTGGGTGGCCGGACCAGCAGGGACGCCGATGGGACGGGCCGGTGCTGTGGCTTGCGGGTGGGCGTTCCGATTTCGTCGGGGAGCGTCATCGTCCCGCCATGACCGCGCTGTTCCCCAACGTCGAGCTCGAAGTCGTGCCGGACGCCGGGCACTGGGTGCACGCCGAACAGCCGCAGGCTGTCGCCGATGCGATCCGCCGCTTCATCACCCGAGACTGACGGTCTCGATCCTTGCCGGGCTGATCGGGTTCGGAGAGTTCTCCAACGAGACCCCCTTCGCTGCGATGCTCGTCACGACCGCTAGGGACGCCTCGTCGATGCTGCCGAAGATGGTGTAGTCAGGTGCCAGTTGGGTATCGGCCCACACGATGAAGAACTGCGAACCGTTGGTGTCGGGTCCGCTATTGGCCATCGCGACCACGCCCGTGGTGTACTGCTCCGAGCCAGTGAGTTCGTCGGCGAAGCGGTAGCCGGGGCCTCCGCGTCCGGTTCCGGAAGGGTCACCGCACTGCAGGATGTACATCCCCTGGTCGACCAGTCGATGGCAAGTGCTGTCATCGTAGAATCCCTGCTTGACCAGCGACTCGAAGGAGTTGACGGTGCACGGCGCCTGGCCTCGATCGAGCGTGATTACGACCGTGCCTTCGGTCATGTTCAGCGTCACGGTGGACGTGCCGGTGGCCGGGACATCGGACATCGGCGGCGGATCGGCCGGCCTTGCCGACTGACCGTAGGCCGAGTAGCTGCAGTTGACGTTGCCCGCGGCGGCTGGGGGTGGCGTGCTGGTGGCAGGCGGGGTTTCGGTGGTCTGGGCGGGCTGGGTGGCCTGGGCGGGCTGGGTGGTGGTGTCCGGTTCCTGGCTAGCTGGCTGGCTGGCACAGGCGGTCGCCACCGCGAGAAGCCCAACCGCTGCCGCCAGCCTGCCCACGCGTCCGCTGAGGCGCATCGTTCAGTCCTTTCAGTGTGCCGCCAGGTAGGCTTCCCACATGGTCCACCTCACACGTATCTATACACGTACTGGCGATGCAGGACAGACCCGGCTCACCGACAATTCCGTAACATCAAAGACCGACGCCCGGGTCGCCGCCTACGGCCATGTGGATGAGCTGAATTCTGCTATCGGCCTGCTGCTGGCGCAGTATCCGGTGGATGCAGAGGTGCGTGGCGCGCTTGAACTCATCCAGAACGAACTGTTCGATGTGGGCGCCGACCTGTCCAATCCGGTCGTGCCAGAACCGAAGTACGAACCGCTGCGAGTCATCGCGACCAGCATCGACCGCCTGGAGCAGTGGTGCGATCGATTCGGGGAGGAATTGCCTGCCCTGAATTCGTTCATCCTGTCCGGCGGCTCCCCCACTTCGGCCTATTTCCATGTTCTCCGCACCGTGGCACGGCGTGCCGAGCGGGCCGGCTGGGAGGCGGCAGAGCAGTACGGGCTTGAGGATGACCCGGCCAAGGCAACCGGCGGAGTGAATCTGCTCGCTCTGCGCTACCTCAACCGGCTCAGCGATCTCTTCTTCATCCTCGCCCGGCACGCGAACGCCGCCGCTGGGGTGGCCGAAGTGCTGTGGGTCCCCGGCGGCGAGCGCAATCCAGACGCGCCGCATCGCTGAGGTCCATGGTGAGCCGCAGCGCGGTCACGGCACCCGGTACGTCCACTCCGCAGTCGAGAACTTGGTGCGCACGAGTTCGGCCGCTCGGGCGAGTTCGTCGTCGGTGTAGTCGGATTCCACCGACTTGTAGCGGCCTTGGAAGTAGCTGAGGAAGCTGGCCATGATCGCGTCGCGGCTCATGCCCGTTTGGGAGCGCATCGGATCGACGCGCTTGTTGGCGCTCTTGGTGCCCTTGTCCGATAACTTCTCCCGGCCGATCCGCAGCACCTCCAGCATCTTGTCGGCGTCGATGTCGTAAGCGCTGGTGACATGGTGCAGGATGGTGCCGTCAGTGAACCGACGCTGGGCGGCGCCACCGATCTTGCCCTTGTCAGAGGCGATGTCGTTGAGGGGCACATAACGTGCGTTGACGCCAACCTCGCCAAGCGCGCCAAGTACCCAGTCATCCAGGAATGCGTAGGACTGCTCGAAGCTCAGGCCTTCGACGAGCGCACCGGGCACCACCAACGAGTAGGTGATGCAGTTGCCCGGTTCCATGAACATGGCCCCGCCGCCCGAAATACGCCGCACCACCCGGATACCGTGTGCGTCCGCGCCAGCTTGGTCGATCTCGTTGCGGTAAGACTGGAAAGATCCGATCACGACCAGCGGAGAATCCCAATCCCAGAACCGGAAGGTAGGGTTGCGAAGACCTGCGCCGACGTCCTCACTGATCACCTGGTCGAGAGCCACGTGCATCTCCGGTTCCAGCGTGCGGGCCGGAATCACGTCGAAGGTGAGGTCCTCCCAGCGGACGGCGTGGCCCAGCGCCCGGCGCACCGCGATGCCTACGGCCTCGGGGTTGAAGCCGATCAATTCGACGTGGTCGTCCAAGGCGGCCTCGATGGCGCCGGCCAACACCTTGGCACTTGAATCGGCTGGCAGGCCGTTCAACGCAGCGTCGATATCTTCCAGGGCGCTATCGGGTTCCAGGAAGAAGTCGCCTGAGACGTGTGCGTGCGCCAAGCGTCCATCCAGCACCTCGACGTCGACGGCGACCAGTTTTCCGCCCCGCACCTTGTATTCGCCACGCAACTGCGGCTCCTTTCACCTGCCCAGCCCCCGACGGTACCCGATGCGGCCTGGCGGAGCCGACTCCAACCAACTCACCAATCCGGTGGCGGACCCCTCATTCAGTGCAAGCTCCCAGCGGCTAGGAGTTTCCTCCTGGACACGCAGCATCAAGACCTTCGCGACCGCATAGCCCAACTGTGACTCGGTGACGTCCGAATCGCGCATGCTGGCCAGTTCGGTTCGGTCGCGCACGAAGACCATGCTTGGACGAGGCCACGGATGCCAGATCAGATACCACTCCAGATACTGGCCCGAGTAGCGAGCCAGTCCGGGTCGCCACCTCTTGGCTCCCTCGGCGCGCAGCGAGCAGTCGAACAGACCGCCGAGCAGACTGAGCCAAGCACGCCTGACGAGCAGCGTCAGCAGATACAGCAGTCCGACAATCAACACGACAGACACTAGCTCGGTGAGCCATGCGGGCGGACTCATGAATGGCAGGTTATCGCAATGATCAACTTCAGGTGGGACGACGAATCAACTGGGTCTGCTTCTCTCCCGCGCGAACCTGTGCCAGCAGCCGCCGATAGCTACGCACCTCGGCATCGTCAGCCCTGGCGAGTTGCACCCGGTCGTGCAGGGCGGCCAGTTGGATCCTCGCCTCATCCAGCGATATCTCATCGGCGAGTTCGCCGAACGCTGACAGCACCGAGACATGGTTGTCGAAGACCGAGATGAACCCGGAGTCGATGGCGATGATGTGTCGCGAACCGTCATCGGTCACAACCTCGGCGCCGTGCGGCACCAACGCTGCCATGAACGGTTCATGACCCGACCAGATCCCGATGTCGCCCTCAGTGGTGCGCACTAGCACACTGACCACCTCGCCCTGCCACACCAAACCCTCGGTGGCAACGAACTTCGCAGTCAGGGGTTTGCCCCCGGCGACCATTTCAGGCGCCCTTCTTGATGCGTTCCCACTGCTTCATAACGTCATCCATACCGCCAACGTTGAAGAACGCCTGCTCGGGGATTTCGTCGCATTCTCCGTCACAGATCATCTTGAAGCTGGCGACCGTCTCGGCGACCGGCACAGTGGAACCGACGACACCGGTGAACTTCTCAGCGACGTAGAAGTTCTGACTAAGGAATTGCTGAATGCGACGGGCTCGGCTGACCAGGATCTTGTCCTCTTCGCTCAGCTCGTCGATGCCGAGGATGGCGATGATGTCCTGCAGTTCCTTGTTGCGCTGCAAGATCTGCTTCACCCGGGTTGCCACATCGTAGTGCTGCTGCCCGATGTACTGCGCGTCCAAGATACGGCTGGACGAGCTCAACGGATCGACAGCCGGGTAGATGCCTCGGGACGCGATGGCTCGCGACAACTCGGTCGTCGCGTCCAGGTGCGCGAACGTGGTGGCAGGTGCCGGGTCGGTGTAGTCGTCGGCAGGGACATAGATGGCCTGCATGGAGGTGATGGAGTGACCGCGGGTCGAGGTGATGCGCTCCTGAAGCTGGCCCATCTCGTCGGCCAGGTTGGGCTGGTAACCCACGGCCGATGGCATCCGGCCAAGCAGCGTCGAGACCTCCGAACCCGCCTGGGTGAACCGGAAGATGTTATCGATGAACAGCAGCACGTCCTGGTTCTCGACGTCACGGAAGTACTCGGCCATAGTGAGCGCCGAGAGTGCCACCCGAAGTCGGGTGCCGGGCGGTTCGTCCATCTGGCCGAAGACCAGTGCAGTGTCCTTGATGACTTCTGCCTCCGCCATCTCGGTGATCAAGTCGTTGCCCTCGCGGGTGCGCTCCCCCACACCAGCGAAGACGGAGGTGCCACCGAAGTTGTGCGCGATGCGGAAGATCATCTCTTGGATGAGCACAGTCTTCCCGACGCCCGCGCCACCGAACAGGCCGATCTTGCCGCCCTGTACGTAAGGGGTCAGCAGATCGATGACCTTGATGCCGGTCTCCAGCATCTTGGTCTCCGGCTGCAGCGCATCGAACGGCGGTGGGTCGCGGTGGATCGGCCAGCGTTCGGTGATTTCCACCGTCGACGGATCGGCGTTCAGCACCTCACCAGTGACGTTCCAGACGTGGCCCTTGGTTACCTGGCCAACTGGCACGGTGATCGGGCCGCCACTGTCGTGCACAGGCGAACCACGTCGCACCCCGTCGGTTGGTTTCAACGCGATGCAGCGCACTTCATTGTCGCCGATCTGTAGTTGGACCTCGAGAGTGATGGGTCGTCGGGCCTCGCCAACGCCGGCATCCACGGTAAGCGCGTTGTGGATGGCCGGTAGGCGGTCGGAGGGGAACTCGACATCGATGACCGAGCCGATGACCCGGGTGACTCGCCCGGCACCTGTGGTGGGGGCGGCCGCGGTCGGTTGGGTGTCGGTGACCGTCATGGGTTAGCGCTCCTGTCCGGATGCCGACAGCGCACCCGCGCCGCCGACGATTTCGTTGATCTCTTGGGTGATCTCTGCCTGGCGCGCCTGGTTCGCCTGCCGGGTGAGGTCCCGGATCAACTCGTTGGCGTTGTCGGTGGCCGAGTGCATGGCTTGTTGGCGGGCGGCCAGTTCGGAGGCCGCCGATTGGCGCAACATGAACTTGATGGAATCGATGATGTACATCGGCAGCAGCGCGTTCAGCACCGTCTCCGGGTCGGGCTCGAATTCGTATTCGGGGATGGTCCCGGTTGACTGCTCTCCCGGAGGGGAGTCAACTTCCACGACCTCCAAGGGCAGAAGTCGGTTGATCCGCACCCGCTGCAGAACCAGGGAATGGAAATGGGTGTACACCACATGGAGTTCTGAGAAGCCACCTTGGGCCTGCCGCTTGAGGAAGCTCTCCATCAGCAGCGTGCCGATCTCACGGGCGTGCTCGTAGTGAGGTGACTCGCTGAATCCGACCCAGGACTGCTTGACGTCGATGTTGCGGAATGCGAAGTAGTCCTTCGGTTTGCGGCCGGCGGTGAAGAGTTCCACCTCGATGCCCTGCGACGTCAGATGATCGATCAAGCCTTCCGCAGCCCGGGTGATGTTGCTCGGGAAAGCCCCGGCAAGCCCGCGGTCGCTACCGATCACCAACACCGCCGATCGGATCCGCTCGCGGTGCTCAGCGGTGAGCGGATGATCCACTTTGGCGAAACTGGCCACTGCTTCCACCGCACGGCGCAACTCGAGGGTGTACTCCAGCGAGGCCTGGGCCCGGTGCTGCGCCCGGCTCACCCGAGATGCCGCGATCAACTCCATGGCCTTGGTGATCTTCATCGTCGCGGCCACCGAGTTGCGGCGCTGCCGCAGTTCGCGAAGGGTTGCCGCCACTGTCAACCTCTCTTCTGTTTCACGATCTTCTGCTGCTGGATATCGTCGTCATTGACCGGCTCGGCATGCAACTCACCTAGCAGCAGGCCAGACGCGGTGCGGAAGGTGCCTTTGAACTGGCCCATCAACGAGACCATCTGTTCAAGCATCGCGTCGTCCAGTTTGCCGGCAGCACCCACTTCAGCCAGCGCCGTCCCTTCGCGACGCAGGTGGTCGAGGAATTCTGCCTCGAATCGCTGCACGTCCTCGACTGGCACCTCGTCCAGTTGCCCGGTGGTGCCCGCCCAGATGACCGCCACCTGCTCTGCCATCGGCATCGGCGAATACTGGGGTTGACGCAACAGTTCCATCAGCCGGGCGCCGCGCTCCAACTGCCGCTTGGATGCCTCGTCCAGATCGGACGCAAACATCGCGAACGCCTCCATGTCGCGGTACTGCGCCAGTGAAATCTTGAGTGTGCCGGCGACTTTCTTCATTGCCTTGGTCTGTGCGGCACCGCCAACACGGGAGACCGAGATACCGACATCCACGGCCGGACGCTGGTTCGCATTGAACAGGTCGGACTGCAAGAAGATCTGGCCGTCCGTGATCGAGATCACGTTGGTCGGAATGTAGGCGGACACGTCATTCGCCTTCGTCTCGACGATCGGTAACCCGGTCATCGAGCCGCCACCGATGCTGTCGGAGAGCTTGGCGCAGCGCTCCAGCAGGCGCGAGTGCAGGTAGAAGACGTCGCCCGGGTACGCCTCGCGGCCAGGTGGGCGCCGCAGCAGCAACGACATCGCGCGGTAGGCCTCAGCCTGCTTGGTCAAATCGTCGAAGACGATCAGCACGTGCCGCCCCTGGTACATCCAGTGCTGACCGATCGCGGACCCCGAGTACGGCGCAATGTACTTGAAACCGGCAGGGTCGGACGCCGGCGAATTGACGATCACCGTGTAGTCCATCGCGCCCCGACGGGTGAGGATCTCGTGCACCTCGGCGACAGTCGAGTTCTTCTGGCCGACCGCGACGTAAATGCACAGCACCTGCTTGCTGGGGTCGCCCGACTCCCAGTTGGCCTTCTGGTTGAGGATGGTGTCGACCGCGATCGCGGTCTTACCGGTCTTGCGGTCGCCGATGATCAGCTGACGCTGGCCGCGACCGATCGGGGTCATCGCATCGATGGCCTTCAACCCAGTCATCAACGGTTCGTTGACCTCTTGGCGTTGCATCACGCCGGCCGCCTGCAACTCAAGCGCACGCCGCCCGCTTAGCGGCTCGATCGGACCCTTGCCGTCGATCGGATTACCCATCGCGTCGACGACCCGGCCGAGGTAGCCGTCGCCGACGGGCACCGACAGGATGTCGCCGGTCCCCTTGACCGTCGACCCCTCGCTGATGCCCTCCGAATCACCCAGCACCACCACGCCGATTTCACGGGCGTCTAGGTTGAGCGCAATGCCCAGCGTGCCGTCTGCGAAGAGCAGGAGTTCGTTCGCCATAGCCGAGGGCAGCCCCTCTACCCGCGCGATGCCGTCACCCGAACTGATGACCGTGCCGATCTCTTCGCGTGCGGTACGGGTGGGCTGATAGCTCTGGACGAACGAGGTCAGTGCCTCACGGATCTCGTCGGGGCGAATCGTCAGTTCCGCCATGGGCTTGCTCTCCACTTCTGCTTGTCTCGTCAGCCGATCAGGCGACGTGCTTCGTTCAGTCTGGTCTGGACAGTGCCGTCGATGATGTCGTCGCCGATCTCGATGCGGGCCCCGCCCAGCACCTCGGAGTCGATGTCGATCTGGATGTCGATGGTCGTGCCGTAGATGCGAGCCAGTTGCGCACGCATTTGGGTGAGTTGCTCGGCTGTGAGTGGCTTGGCCACCGTGACACGAGCGAGGGTGTGTCGGCCGATCTGGGCTGCCACCTCGACGTAGTAGTCCAAGGTCTTGACCAAAGTCCGCCCACGCCGCTGTACGCAACGCTGCACCAGTTGCACCGTCGCAGGGTGTGCGCGGGACGCCAACAGGTCTGCCACCAACCGTTGCCTTGCAGCCAACTCGATCAGTGGATCGGTGAGGGTGGCCTGGAGATCAGAGTCGTCTTCCAGGACTCGGGCGAACCGGAAGACCTCCTCCTGCACCCTGCGCACGGCGCCTGACTGCTGGAAGACTGCTCGGATCCCCTGTCTCTCGACCTCGGTCTCCAAGAAGGTGGAATCGGTGGCCGAGGCACAGACCGCTGCCACCAACTCCACGGCCGCCGACGGGATGCGGTCGCTGAACAGTCGACGTGCCATCTGGACGCGCACCTTCGCGGGCACGGCAGGATCACTCAAGGTCGCACGCAGCCGATACTGGGCCGCGAGCGCGTCCGAGGCGGCGAAGATCCCGGCGACGGCAGCCTCGTCCAACTTGAGTTCGTCAGCCTGTTCGTCCAGCCTGCGTTCGCGGAGGTTTTCGTCCATCACTGGCCCTGGGTGGTGAGGCTGTCGGGTAAGAAGTCGGGAGCCTGACGAGATGGCTGCTCTTCGAGTTCGCTGAGGAACCGGTCGACGGTGCGCTGAGTGAGCGCGGTGTCGGCAAGTGACTCACCGACGATCCGCTCCGCCAACTCGGCGGCTAGCGCACCGACCTCGCCACGCAGTTCGTGGAGTGCTTGAGCGCGCTCAATCTCCAGTTGGTGGCGACCTGCCGCCACGATGCGGGTCGCTTCCAGTTTGGCTTGCTCCCGGGCCTCCTCAAGCAGGATGGCACCTTGCGCACGAGCCTCCTCACGGATGCGCGCAGATTCCTCGCGGGATTGAGCCAGCTGCTCCAGGTACTGCCGTTTGGTCTTGGCGGCCTCGGCCTGCACCGCTTGCGCGCGGTTGATACCGCCCTCGATCTGCGCGGCCCGGTCACCGTACATGGCCTCGAACCTCGGCACCACGAACATCTGCACGACGACGGCCACCAGGATCGCCAGCACTAGTCCGACTATGAACTCGGAGAGGTGGGCCGGCGCCAAGGGTCCCAGCGGGCTGTCCATGGGTATCAGTCCAACACCGTTCATGGTGCCACCGATCACTGGATGACGAAGGCGAGCACGAAGCCCAGGATTGCTAGCGCCTCGACCACGGCGAAGCCGATGTAAGCAGTGCCCATCATGGCGCCGCGGGCCTCAGGCTGGCGGGCCGTGCCGTTGATGACCGAAGAGAAAATCCACGCCACGCCGATCGCCGGGCCCAAGGTCGCCAGCGCGTACCCGAGGACATTGATCGAGCCGCTCAGCTCCATGGGGGTCATACTTGGTTCCTTTCGGTTAGTTCGTCCGATGGTCAGTGATCAGTGACTTTCGCTGATCGAAGATGAAATGTACTGTGCGGTCAGAATTGTGAAGATGTACGCCTGCAGGGCGCCGATGAACATCTCGAAACCCATGAACAAGAGGCTGAAGAGTAGCGAGAACCCCCCACCGACCTTGAGCACGATGCCGTCGGCCTGCGTCAATAGATAGCTGCCACCCACCACGAAGACCATGACGGCGAGGTGGCCAGCGAACATGTTGGCGAAAAGGCGGACGCCGAGCGTCAGCGGCCGGGTGACGAAGGCGGACAGGAACTCCACCGGAATGATGATCGGGTACAAGTACCAGGGCACACCTTGGGGAATGAGTGTCTTGCGCAGATAGCCGATCCCATGCTTGCGGAACCCAGCCCAGACGTAGATGAACAGCACCAGAACCACTGCGCCCCACGAATAACCGATGTTCGACATGGTGGGGAACATGAACAGGAAGAATTCGCCAAACCAGTTGTTCAACAACAGGTAAGTGAACAAACCGACCAGCAACCCCAGGTAGGGCCGGAAGCCTGGGCCGAGGATGTCACGTCCGACGCTGTTGCGGATGAACTCGTAGAGCTGTTCCATCAGGTACTGGCCCTTCGTGGGCACCACACGAAGCCGGCGGGCAGCCACCACCCAGACCACGATGACGATGATGGCCGCGATCACGGCCTGCACCATCGGCTTTGTGATCCAGTCAGTGCCGAACAATCCGGTGAACTGGAAGTCCTCGATGCCTGGCGCCGTGTAGCCGCCACCCTCCATTGGGATCATGCCGCGCTCCCGTACCGTTTGATGACGACGTAAATGCTGATGCCCATGCCCAGGATCATCCCGACCGGCAGGAGGAAGGAGGTCTGCCAGAAGCGGTCACCCAGCCAGCCCAAACCGCCGTACAGGCCTATCCCAGCGAGCAAGTAGCTGAGGATGGCCATGCCTTGATCTCGTCCTTCGGTGGGGGCGGACGCAGTCGTCTTCTGCTTCACCTGTCCCACCCCTCCGGCGCCCGGTAGCCGCGGTCATAGATCGGGACGCGAGCCCGAGAGTCGGCGACCACCAAACCGGTCAGCCAACCGATCAGGGCAGTCAGCGCCCCGGCCACGACCCAGGTGTTGGACCATCGGCCGGCGATCGCCGGCGTAGAGGCGGCTAACCACAGGGCCAGACCGAACAGCCCAACGCGCGCCGCATAGGACGCCAGTGTCAGTGTCAGCCCGGTGGCGTCGGTCATCCGCAGGGCTCTGCTCTCGACAATCTGACCAGAGACGAAGAAGGCCAGCACCAAAATCGATGCCAGCAGCGAACTTGCCGAACCCCGGAGGCCACCGAGCATCAGGCCGGTCGTCGCGCAGAGCAAGGTCGCGCCAATGCCGACCACCAGGGCGCCGCGAGCCGGATTCGCCCATCTGGTTGTCACTCGACTCTGCGGCATCGCACGGCACCTCCTCCTTGATGGTGTGGAGCGGTCGCTAGGGGCGTGTCAACCTCTGCGTCCAGATGAGTCTAGGCCATTGCGGTTCGGCGTCGGGGGTAGCGCGCTCCAGATCGGCCAAGAAATCGAGCGATTATTCGGCGATCGGGTGCCTGCTCGGCCGATTGGTGGCAGCGATGGCGACCAGCAGGCCCACAACGACAGCCAGCACGGCAACCATGGTGCGGACGAGAGCGAGCGCTATCACCCCGTAGGCAATAACCGCGGTCCACAGGTACATCACCAGCACCGCGTCCACCATGGAATGGCCGTGGCGCAACAGCTGATGATGCAAGTGCTGTTTGTCTGCTACGAACCACCACTTGCCCTGCCAGGTGCGCCGGATGTAGGACGAGACCAAATCGAACAGGGGCAGCGCCATGATCGCGAACGGCAGCACTAGTGGCAGCCAACTAGGCAGCAGGCCGGCGCCCTCCGGATCGAGCGAGCTCGAGTCGATCTGACCGGTGAACGACAACGAGGAGCACGCCAGCAGCAGCCCTAGCAGCATCGACCCGGCGTCGCCCATGAAGATGCGGGCGCGGAAGAAGTTGTGGGGCAGGAACCCCAAACAGACCCCAGTGATGGTGACCGTGACCAGGCTCGCCGTAGTGGCGACCACAAAGCTCTGTTCGCGAGCCAGCATGTAGGTGTATACGAACATCGCGGACGCGCCGACTGCCACCACTCCGGCCGCCAGGCCGTCCAGCCCATCCACCAGGTTGATGGCGTTCACGCAGACGAAGATGAAGACGACCGTAATCAGGATGGAACTGGGCTGGTCGAGAGCGATAATCCGATTCGGCAGCGAGATCCAATACATCCGCACGCCGTTGAGCACCGCTATACCTGCAGCCAGCACTTGGCCAGCCACCTTGGCGATCGTCGGCAGGTCGAGGATGTCATCGACCACCCCCACCAGGCAGATTACCGCCGCGGCGGCGAGGATGCCGAGGGAATCCCTGCTGACAACTTCATGACTGCTCAGGAACGGCATCATTGAGGCCAGTAGGAAGGCCATTGCGACCCCGGCCAGCATGGCTAGTCCGCCCAAATAGGGGATCGGTCGAACGTGCACGTCACGATCCCGAACCGGAGCCTGGATTCCGAAGCGGGTCGCAGCCAACCGGCACAGCCCGGTGAGCAGGTAGGTGGTGACCGCCGCCATGAGCATCACCAGGAGGTACTCACGCATCGGATGTCGGAGCGTCTTCGGGATGGGGTGATGCTTCGGGTGCCGGTACGTCTTCGAGTTGGGGTAGGACGTCGACCAGTTCGCCGAACCCGATCATCCCGGCTCGCACGATCCTGCCAGTCGTGATGCTTGCCAGGTCGATGATGGTGGACGCCACCGGTCCGGGAGTCGGGCCACCATCAAGGTAAACCGAGACGCTGGCCCCCAGTTGGGCGATCGCCTCGTCCACGGTGGTGGCCGGTGGTTGGCCAGAGGTGTTGGCGCTGCTCACCGCCAACGGGCCGACCCGCCGCAGTACCGCGCGAGCGTCAGCGTGGTCGGGGACCCGGACAGCGATAGTGCCCTCGGTGCGGCCAAGATCCATCCGCAGCGAGGCCTGCGCCTTCATGATCAGGGTCAGTGCGCCAGGCCAGAATCGATTGATCAGCGCATCCACTTCGGGAGGTACATCGGCGACCAGGGCGCGCAGCATCGCGGGTTCTGCGATGAGCACTGGCGGTGGCATGTCACGGCCACGCCGTTTGGCGTCCAACAGCGCCTGCACTGCGTCGGCCTGCAGTGCGTCGGCGGCGATGCCGTAGACCGTGTCCGTAGGCAGAACGATCAATTGCCCGGCCGCTAAGGCCTGCTCGGCCGCAGATAAAGCCTCGTCTAGCTGGGTGGACAAATCGAACCGACGCCAAGCCGGCTCAGACTGGGCAGCGGCAGTGGCTTGATCGTCAGGATTCGGCAACTGGGTCACCAGCCAATCCTGACACGGCCAGGTCGGACCAGACCGCAGTGACGTACCGGGCGCGTCCGGTGAGATCACCGTGGCTAGTGGCTTGGACGAAGCCAGCCGTGCGCAGCACCTCTAGGACCGCTGCGGCCTGATCGTCGCCGTGCTCGATTACCACCGAGCCGCCGGGCCGCAGCAGCCGTCGCGCAACTCGACCTACCACCCGGATCGCGGCTAGACCCTGCTCGGCAGCGAACAGCGCGCGGTCCGGGTCTTTGCGGACCTCAGCGGGCAAGGTGTCGCGTTCGGCGGGATCGATGTATGGCGGGTTGGCCACCACCACATCCACTTGGCCGTCCAGTTCGGTCAGGGCATCGGCCATGTCCGCCTCCACCACCACGACGCCATTGCCGGTCACGTTGCGCCTTAACCAGCGCGCCGCGGCCGGATCCACTTCGACGGCGAAAAGTCGGACGCCGGGCACCTCGTTGGCCAGCGCGGCGCTGATCGCGCCAGAACCGGCGCACAACTCCACCACCAAGGGCGAGACAGTCGAACGCGCAGCCTCGATCGCCGCGCCGGCGACCAGTTCGGTTTCCGGACGAGGTACGAAGACCCCGGGTCCGACGGCCAATTCCACGTTGCGGAACCAGACGCGGCCCGTCAGATGCTGCAGCGGCGTCCCCGCACAGCGTGCGGCGATCAACTGCTCGTAGCGGGCCAGCGTCGACTCGTCCACATCGTCGGCAACCAGCAGTCCAGTCGCGCTGAGCCCTGTGGCGTGCATGAGCAGTGTCCTAGCGTCCCCCTGCGGCGAAGCAATGCCGGCCGCGCGCAGCTTGGCGGACGCTCGGGCCTGCACATCGCGGGGATGGGCGCTCACCGCTCATCCCGTTGACCAGCCTGGGCGAGCCGCTCAGCAAGATCGGCGGCCTGCAGCGCCTCAATGACCGGACCCAACTCGCCGTCCAACACGTGGTCTAGGTTGTGGGCCTTGAAACCGATCCGATGGTCGGCGATGCGGTTCTCTGGGAAGTTGTAGGTGCGGATTCTCTCGGAACGGTCCACGGTGCGGACCTGCGATTTTCGAGCAGCGGCCGCGGCCTGCGCGGATTCCTCCTCGGCCTGGGCGACCAGCCTGGCCCGCAGGATGCGCATCGCCTGCTCCTTGTTCTGCAGTTGGCTGCGTTCGTCCTGGCAGGTGACGACGATGCCACTGGGCAAATGGGTGATCCGGACAGCGGAGTCGGTGGTGTTCACGCCCTGACCGCCCTTGCCGCTGGATCGGTAGACGTCGATGCGCAGGTCGTCCTCGTTTATCTCGACCTCGTCCGCCTCGACGTCGGGCATCACCAGCACGCCGGCGGCCGAGGTATGGATGCGGCCTTGCGACTCGGTGACCGGCACCCGCTGCACTCGGTGCACACCGCCCTCGAACTTCAGCACACCGTACGGCGCTTGGCCCGGCTCGCAGTGGCCGGGTGCACGTATCGCCAGTGTGGCGGTCTTGTAGCCGCCGAGATCGGTGGTCTCGGAGTCGAGCAGTTGGGTTTGCCATCCGCGCCGTTCGCAGTATCGCAGGTACATGGTGAGCAGGTCGCCGGCGAACAGCGCCGACTCCTCGCCGCCCTCCCCAGACTTGATCTCCATCAGTGCGTCACGGTCGTCGTTCGGGTCCCGCGGGGCGAGCAGCGCGGTGAGCTTGTCGCGAATCACCTCCAGGCGTGCCGCGATCTCGGCGTGCTCCGCGGCGAAGTCGGGGTCCTCGGCGGCGAGTTCGGCAGCCGCCTGCGCGTCCTCGGTCAACTGATCGAACTCGTCGAGGGCTTTGACGATCTGACCGAGTTCGGCGTATCGGCGACCCACCACCCGGGAACGTGCCACATCGGCCAGCACGGCAGGGTCGGCCATCTGGGTTGCTAATTCCGTATATTCGGCGCGCATACCCTCAGCAGCCTCGAACATTCGATCCTCCTTGGCTCGACCAGTCGTCTGCAACGAAAACAGGCGCCGGTTGCGGATTACCGCTACCAGCGCCTGTTCATTTCGGCTACTTCTTCTTCTGGTCGCCGCCCTTGTTGCCGTAGCGACGCTGGAAGCGGGCGACACGACCGCCGGTGTCGAGGATCTTCTGCTTGCCGGTGTAGAACGGGTGGCACTCAGAGCAGACATCAGCGCTCATGACGTCTCCTTTGATGGTGCTGCGGGTGGTGAACTGATTCCCGCAGGTGCACACGACCTTCACCTCGTGGTACTCCGGGTGGGTGGCCTGCTTCATTGTTGTCTCCTATTAATCGTGTGCCGGGTCGCCCATGGCGTGAACCGGCGCCGACCGAGTATCTTAGCGCGTCCGTCGGTCAGCCCCAAAAAAGTCAGTCGTTGCCTGGGGTGGTGCGGCTGATTAGCACCAGGAACTCCGGGTTGTTGTTGGTCTTGCGCATCCGACTCAACAGCATCTCCAAGGCAGCCTGGTCGTCCATGCCCGACAGCACGCGACGCAGCTTCCAGATGATATCGAGTTCGGCGCGTCCCATCAGCAACTCCTCGCGGCGGGTGCCGGAGGCGTCCACATCAATGGCGGGGAAGATACGCTTGTCGGCGAGTTGACGGCTGAGCTTGAGCTCCATGTTGCCGGTGCCCTTGAACTCCTCGAAGATGACCTCGTCCATCTTCGAGCCCGTCTCGACCAACGCCGTCGCCAGGATGGTCAGCGAGCCGCCGTTCTCGATGTTCCGGGCAGCACCGAAGAACTTCTTCGGCGGATACAGGGCCGCGGAGTCGACACCACCAGACAAGATACGGCCCGACGCTGGGGCGGCCAGGTTGTACGCGCGACCGAGCCGGGTGATCCCATCCAGCAGGACGACGACGTCGCGGCCCATCTCAACCAGGCGCTTGGCGCGTTCGATCGCGAGCTCCGCGATTGTGGTGTGGTCCTCGGCGGGACGATCGAAGGTGGACGCGATGACTTCGCCGGTGGTGGTGCGCTGGAAGTCGGTGACCTCCTCAGGCCGTTCATCGACCAGGACGACCATCAGGTGCACCTCGGGGTTGTTGGTGGTGATGGCGTTCGCGATCGCCTGCAGCACCATCGTCTTGCCCGCCTTCGGCGGTGAGACGATCAGGCCGCGCTGGCCCTTACCGATCGGGCTGACCAGGTCGATGATGCGGCCGGTCATGTTCTGCTGCGTGGTCTCCATCCGCAGCCGCTGCTGCGGGTAGAGCGGCGTCAGCTTGGCGAAGTCGGGTCGGTCCCGCATCGCCTCCGGTGGCTTGCCGTTCACGGTGTCGATCCGCACCAGCGGGTTGTACTTCTCCCGGCGCTCCCCCTCTCTTGGCTGGCGGATCGCGCCGGTGACGACATCGCCCTTCCGAAGCCAGTTCTTACGTACCATCGAAAGCGAGACATAAGCGTCGTCCGGGCTGGGCAGGTAACCGGTCGTACGGACGAAGGCGTAACTGTCGAGGACATCAAGGATCCCCCTCACCTCGATCAGCACGTCGTCGGCACGCACCGACTCGTCCACACGATCCATCTCGGACGAGTTCCCGGCCCTACCGCTGCGCCGGGCGCTGCGGTCGCGTTGCCGCCGATTGCGGGACCGCCGCGAAGCACCGCCACCCGAGGAGTCCTCGTCCCGGTTCTGTGCCTGCTGGGCGGGGGCCAATTGCTTGGCGGGCGCCAGCTGGCCAGCACCAGATGTTCCCGCCTCACGCTCGCGCAGCCGTTCGCGCACGGTGGGATCTTGGCTCAGAGCGTCGAGCCGAGCGCCGACATCATCAGACCCAGTTGCGACCGGTTCTGTCGGCGACGACGGCTTCTGGTCCACGGGCTGATCATCCGCTTGGGGTTCACTGGTTGGCTGACGTCGGCTGCGGCTACGGGAGTGGCTGCCCGGCTGCTCCGGGCTCCGGGCAGGCTCGCCGCCGCGCTCGGTGTCGGCGTCCTGCTTGGGCTCGGCGTCCGGCTTCGGTGCGGCGTCCTGCTTGGGTGCGGCGTCCTGCTTGGGCTCGGCGTCCTGCTTGGGCTCGGCGTCTGGCCGGGTGGAGGCGGTATCGGCGGCGGGTAACTGCGTCGCTGCGGCTGTCTGGGGGCGCTCCGGGCGGGCCTGGGCGGCATTGATCGCCTGGATCACTTCTGCCTTGCGCATCGCGCCGGCGCCCTTGATGCCCAGACCTGAAGCGATCTTCTTCAGTTCCGGCAGGAGCATCGACGAGAGCCCCGACTGCGGGCTCGATTGAGTCTCGCTCACGAAAGTCCTTTCACCACTGATGCAAACATGCAGGGGTAGTGGGTGTGCTCGTCCCGAAGTGGTACATGCTCAGCCGTTGGAGGTGGGCGTCCAATACCAGGACGCATGAACCTGGATTACCAGGCGCATGCCGGCGAGGTGATTGCCGGGCCGGATAAAGCGTAGCAAAGGCATCGGGGATTCCACGACACCACCCCGCAATCCGGGCAGCTGTCTCTGCCTGAACAATGGCTACCGCAGTTCAACACCCCGCGAGCGTCCGCGTGGCCTGCCCGAACGCGGTGCGCAACTCCGAATAGCTCCATGTCACCTGGAATTGGGGGAACTCGTCCACGACCCGCTGCGGAGGGTTGAACAAGATGCCAGCCTCTGCCTGCGCGAGCATGGCGGTGTCGTTGTAGGAGTCACCAGCCGCGATGCACTGGAAGTTGAGACTCTGCAGCGCGACAATGGCCTGCCGCTTCTGGTCGGCCATTCGAAGCCGGTAACCGGTGATGGTGCCGTCATCGGTCACCTCCAACTGGTGGCAGAACAAGGTGGGCCGCCCCAGTTGCGCCATCAGCGGATCGGCGAACTGGTAGAAGGTGTCGGACAAGATGATCACCTGGTAGCGCTCACGAAGCCAGTCGAGGAACTCCGCAGCGCCGGGCAGCGGTTCGAGGGTCGCGATGACGGCTTGGATATCAGGCAGCCTGAGATCGTGGGCATCTAGCACGGCCAGCCGGTGGCGCATCAATTCGTCGTAGTCAGAGATGTCACGAGTGGTCAAGCGCAGGTCGGCGATGCCAGTCGCCTCTGCCACCGCGATCCACACCTCGGGGACGAGCACACCCTCCAGGTCGAGACAGGCGAGTTGCATCACAACCCCTCCACCCGGATGAACCGCACCTCGCTGCGAACCTGCGGGCTGGCCCTGAGTTCGGCCAGGCAGACGAGCATGGCGTCCTCGGTTGCCAAGTGGGTGGTCATCCGAAGTTCGGCGGTATCACGGGCGACCAGGGCGGCGTTGTCAACGGGCATCTGCCGGACGGTCTGCACCGAGATCTGGTGGCGGGCAAAGACACCCGCCACGGCGGCCAGCACGCCCGGCTCATCGGTCACCCGGAAACGCAGGAAGTAGCGGGTCTGCAGTGCTCCCATCGGAGCGACCTGGCGGTCGGTGTAGAGCGACTGGCGAGGTCCGACCACGCCCCGGGCCCGGTTCCGGGCCACCGTTACCAGGTCGCCGACCACTGCGCTCGCCGTTGGGGCGCCACCAGCGCCGGGGCCGACAAACATCAATCGGCCAGCAGCAGCCGCCTCGACGAAAATCGCGTTGTAGGCACCACCAACACTGGCCAAGGGATGGCTGTTGGGCACCAATGCCGGATGCACCCGGACGCTGATGCGTCCGTCGTCAAGCAGGTTCGCCACCGCGAGCAGTTTGATCACGCAATCCAGGTCTCTTGCCGCGCGGATGTCGTCGGGGACGATGTGGGTGATGCCCTCGCGGTGCACCGAGTCGCCGCGTACTTTGGTGTGGAAGGCGATGCTGGCCAATAGCGCAGCCTTGGCTGCGGCGTCAAAGCCCTCGACGTCGGCAGTCGGGTCGGCCTCCGCGTAACCGAGGTCCTTGGCTTGAACCAGCGCGGTCTGGTAGTCGAGACCTTCGGTGGTCATCTTGTCGAGGATGTAGTTGGTGGTGCCGTTGACGATGCCCATCACGACCTGGATAGCGTCGCCAACCAACGACTCACGCAATGGCCTGATGATCGGGATCGCGCCCGCGACCGCCGCCTCATAGTAGAGGTCGACGCCCGCGCGCTCGGCGGCCGGGAAGATGGTCTCGCCCTCGCTGGCGAGCAGCGCCTTGTTGGCGGTCACGACCGAAGCGCCATGCTCGAAGGCTGACCGGATCAACCGGCCGGCGTCGGCCACCCCACCGATCAGTTCGATCACGACGTCGATGTCGCCACGTGCGACCAGGGCGTCCGCATCTGTGGTCAACAATGGCCTCAGCATCTCGGGGCGCGGTCGATCAAGGTTGCGGACCGCGATACCCACAAGTTCGAGTGGGCGTCCAATGCGCGCGGTCAGGTCGTCGCCTTGTTCCAGGATCAGGCGGGCCACTTGCGTGCCAACGACCCCACAGCCCAGCAAGGCCACCTTGAGCGGCTCATTCATTTGCGTCATCTCCATCCTCACTCCCCCACGTCCAGCGTCAGCAAGTCGTCAAGTGTCTCGCGTCGCAGCAAGGTGGTCAGTTGCCCGTCGTGTACCGCGACCACGGGCGGCCGCGGTGTGTGGTTGTAATTGCTTGCCATCGCTCGGCTGTAGGCGCCCGCGCCGGGCACCGCGATCAGGTCACCGGGGTGGATATCGGCCGGCAGGAAGACATCGTGTACCAAGATGTCGCCCCCTTCGCAGTGCCGGCCGACGACTCGGCACAGCACGGGGTCGGCATCTGAGAGACGGTTGGCCAGGTTCGCAGAGTATTGCGCGGCGTAGAGCGCCGGACGGATGTTGTCGCTCATCCCGCCGTCGACACTGACGTAGACACGCTGGCTGCCATCCTCAAGGTCGACGGGCTTGACCGTACCCACCGTGTAAACGGCCATCGCGCTAGGGCCGACAATCGCGCGGCCGGGTTCGATGGAGACCCGGGGCAGTGCCATCTGGTGGGCGCGCGACTCGAACGTCACTATCTCGCGCAGGTTGTGCGACAACTCGTCCACGGTTGCCGGCGAGTCTGCGCCGGTGTACGCGATGCCGAAGCCACCGCCAAGGTTGAGTTCCGGCAACTGGACGCCGGTGGCCGCCGCGAACTGGGCGAGCAGTTTCATGGTGCGCCGAGCGGCCACCTCGAAGCCACCGGTGTCGAAGATCTGCGAGCCGATGTGGCTGTGCAGTCCCAGCAGCGTCATCGACGGGCTGTAGTGGCAGCGCACCATGGCCACCATCGCCTGGTTGTTGGCGATCGAGAAGCCGAACTTCTGGTCTTCGTGAGCCGTCGCGATGTACTGGTGGGTGTGGGCCTCCACGCCCGGCGTCACCCGCACCATCACTCGAGCGTGCCAGCCGTTGGCCTGACACAACTCCTCGATACGCTCGATTTCGTCGAGCGAGTCGACGATGATGCGGCCCACCCCTGCTTTCAGCCCGGACGCCAATTCGTCGGGACTCTTGTTGTTGCCGTGCATGCCGATCCGCGCCGGGTCGAAGCCCGCCCGCAGCGCGGTGGCAAGCTCCCCGCCTGAGCAGACGTCAAGACACAGGCCCTCCTCCGCGATCCAACGAGTGATCGTCCTGGTCAGGAAGGCCTTGCCGGCGTAGTAGACATCCCAACCGTCGAAAGCGGAAAGGAAGCCTCGGGCCCGCCGCCGGAAGTCGTCCTCGTCCAGCAGGTAAACAGGCGAACCCAAGAGCCGGACGGCGTCACTGACTTGGACACCACCTACCGAGATCACGCCCTGCGGGCTGCGTTCAGTCGTGGTGCTCCACAGGTCGGCATCAAGCGCGTTGGGGTCGTC
>JAAYVP010000354.1 GCA_012517115.1 Brooklawnia sp.
AGGCGACGCAGCGAACAACCTGGCATTCACGATGGCGGGAATGTTCCTCACCCTCTACTACACCAACGTCGTGGGCGTGGAGGGCGCTGTCATCGGCACCATGTTCTTGATCGTGCGATTCGTGGACGCGTTCACCGACGTCGCCGTCGGCCGGATCGTCGACATGAAGAAGCCCGGAAAATTAGGCAAGTTTCGGCCGTTCATCTTGTACTTCTCGTTGCCGCTGCTATTGACCAGCATGGCGGTCTATTCGGCGAAGATCTTCTTCCCGAACATTTCCGGTGGAATGGCCATCCTCTACATGTATGGCACGTACCTGCTGATGGGGTCAGTCTTCTATACGCTAGTCAACATTCCGTACGGCTCGATGGCCCCCTCGATCACGCAGGTGCCGGCAGAGCGCGGGAAACTGGCTGCATTCCGCGGCTACGGTTCGGCGATCGCCGTCTTGTCGCTCGCGTTGATCCTCGCCCCGCAGATCCGTGCCCACGTGAACAACCCGGAGCAGCTGCAGCGGTCGCTGTTCTACACCACAGCCGCTTTCGTAGTTGCGGGCATGGCGCTGTACCTATTCTTGGTCTTCGGCACAAAAGAGCAGGTGGTGCGTAGCGCGGACGAGAGTGTTTCATTCAAGGACTCCATCAAGACCCTGGGAATGAACAAGCCGCTGCTGTGGCTGTCTCTCGGTGCTGTTCTCTTCCTCACCGGGATGACCGCACTTAGCACTCTGGCCTCTTACATCGCCATCTACGTGCAGCGGGACGCGAGCTTCATTGCGTTCAACACCTTGGCCCAGACTCTGGCCATCTTCATCGTGGGCCCGCTGGTGCCGACGATCGTACGTACGATCGGCAAGCGCACCGGATATCTGATCATGCTCTCGGTGGGCCTCGTCGGCGCTGTCATCCTCGCGTTCGCGCCGCTACCAACCGTGCCAGTACTCGGCTCTGTGGCTTTCTTCTTCCTGGGCGTCGGGATCAACGGTGTCAACACACTGATGTGGGCCTTGGAGGCTGACTGCGTCGAATACGGCGAGTGGAAGTCCGGGACACGCACCGAGGGCACCACCTACGCGGTGTTCTCGTTCACCCGCAAGATGGGGCAGGCACTCGGAGGTTTCGTCGGCGGTCTCGCGTTGACGTGGGCTGGCTTCAGCGCGGCGCAGGCGTCCGCGGGGCAAGACCAGGCACCAGGAGTCGCATCGAGCATTCAGCTTTGGACCGGTGGCATCGTCGTGCTCTTCTTCCTTCTGTCACTCGCGGTTATGGCCTTCTACCCGCTGACCGAGCAGAAGTTCCGGGAGATCACCGAAGAAATCGCGGTTCGCCGCTCCAGCAGCGAATGACGCCGCCCTGCCGGGCGCACCACATGGTGCCGCCCGGCACTCCACTCGCCCGCGTGTCGACACAGCGCTGAGGTGGTGAGTGGCGCAGGAGCAGTCCAGACCGGTTGCTCCGATAGCAAGTACCCAGAATCAACTACTTCAACGAAAGCAGGGATGATCAAATGCTGAGGACGCGCCCTTCGCCGTCACGTACCGTTCACAACCTCGACGGGGTCTGGGATCTTCAGGTGGACTCCGCCAACGTCGGGCTCCAGGAGTCCTGGTTTTCTGGCCGCCTGACCAATCCACGTCCGATGCCGGTGCCAGCTTCGTACAACGACGTGACCACCGACAACGAGTTACGGGATCTTGTGGGCTGGGTCTGGTATCAGCGCGCAGTGGACGCCCCGCGTCTGGTAGATGGCGACCGGCTGTTCGTGCGGTTCGGTTCGGCAACTCATGCGGCCAAGGTATGGGTGAATGATGCCGAGGTGGCTGAGCATGTGGGTGGCTACTTGCCATTCGAGGCTGATATCACCGATCAGATTGTGCCCGGTGAACGGTTCCGTCTCACGGTGGCGGTCGACAACCGGCTGTCATGGCAGACCATCCCGCCGGGCTTTGTGACGACTGACCGGGTGGGCCGCGCTCATATGAACTATTTGCATGACTTCTATAACTACGCAGGCCTGCACCGGTCAGTTGAGTTGTACACCCGCCCGGCGGTGGCGGTCACCGATGTCACGATCGTGACCACGATTAACGGCACCACCGGAGTCGTCGACTACACGGTCGAGACCGACGGCGCCGGCGAGGTCTCGGTGCGAGTTCTGGACGCCAACGACGTCGAAGTGGCCCGCGGCAGCGGCGCCAAGGGCTGCGTGGAGGTGCCCGACGCACATCTGTGGGCGCCTGGCGCGGGTTATCTGTACACCTTGGAGGTTCATGCCGGTGACGATGTTTATCCTCAGCCGTTCGGTATCCGCACTGTTGAAATCAAGGACAAGAAGTTCCTGATCAACGGCAAGGAGTTCTACTTCCGTGGATATGGTCGCCACGAAGATAATCTGGTGCGCGGCAAGGGTCACGACAACGTGATGATGGTGCACGATTTCGAACTCATGAAATGGCAAGGCGCCAATTCCTTCCGCACTTCGCATTATCCCTATTCTGAAGAGGTCATGGACTACGCCGACCGCGAGGGTTTCGTCGTCATCGATGAGACCGCAGCTGTTGGCCTGAACACTGCACTGTGGGGAGGCGGGGGCATGTGGGGCGGCGCGAGCTTGCCTCCCACATTCAGTCCCGAAACGATCAACGATGAGACCAGGGCTGTCCACGAAGCCCACATTCGCGAGTTGATCGCGCGAGACAAGAATCACCCATGTGTGGCCGTGTGGTCCATCGCGAACGAGCCTGACTCTGGTGTCGACGGCGCCCGGGAGTACTTTGCGCCGCTGATTCAGGCAGCCCGTGACGCGGATCCGACCCGTCCGGTCGGCTACGTCAATGTTGGCTATGCCACGCCCGATAAGGAACGGGTGGCCGACCTGTGTGATCTGGTGATGCTGAACCGCTACTACGGCTGGTATTCGGAGAACAACAACATGCCGCTCGCTGAGAAGAACCTGCGAGACGAGCTCGATGGCTGGCTCAAGTTGGTACCCGACAGCCCGATCATCTTCACCGAGTACGGTCCTGACACATTGGCGGGTTTGCGTGACTTCCACGCATGGCCTTGGTCGGAGGATTACCAAATAGCCTTCTTCGAGGTCTATCACCGGGTCTTCGACGAATACCCGCAGGTGGTCGGGGAGCAGATGTGGAACTTCGCAGATTTCCAGACCAACGCCGGCATTATCCGTGTCGATGGCAACAAGAAGGGCATGTTCACTCGCGACCGCAAACCGAAGGCGGCTGCCTTCTCCGTGCGTGAACGGTGGCTGCGGCTTCGTGAGGAGCAGGGCAGCTGAGCCCACGCCTGAGGCGCGACAACCAGCACTCCCGACGCTCGACAAGAGATCAGGCCGGACGCTTCACACGCGTTCGGCCTGATCTTTCGGGCTGGTTACCATGGCGCGTCCGGCGGCGATAGTGGACCGCGGCCCGCATGGTCTTGCCGACGACTCGCTCTGGGCAGGGTCAGCCACATCCCCCACGCGGCCGACTCGGTCGGTCTGTTTCGTGACCGGACGCCGCCTCTCCGAGCGTGGGTCAGCCGCTCCGAGGACGCGTGGTACCGAAGCCGGCGCGGTAGGCGTAGCTGACCAGCTGTGAGCGGTCGTGGGCGCCGACCTTGCTCATGGCGTGGTTGGCGTGCGTCTTGACGGTGTGCGGCGAGAGGTAGAGCGCCTTGGCGATGTCGGTGTAGCTGTCGCCAGCGACAATGGCTGCTACGATCTCGCGCTCTCGGGCGGTGAGCTGATCGAACAGCTCAACCATCTTGGGGTCTGACTCGACTATGGGCTGCGTGGTCAGGTTTCCGATGAGCGCCGCCGCGGCTGAGGCCGACAGGACGCCGCCGCCGGAGGCGACATCGCGGATACCGTCGGCAAGCTCACTCGGAGATACGCCCTTGCTCAGGAAACCGTCAGCGCCAGCGCGGAGGCCGCCCAGCACGTTGTCGTCTTGGTCAAAGGTGGTCAAGATGATGATCTTTGGCGTGTCCGGGCCGTGGGCGGCACGGATCCGGCGGATGGCTGCGATGCCG
>JAAYVP010000355.1 GCA_012517115.1 Brooklawnia sp.
CCAGCACGACCGGCGGCAACCGGCCCCCGCCAGATCGCGGCATCAGCATCGGCAACATGTCGTCTGCACACACGCCGGTAGCGTCCGAACCGCTGGCTGGGTGGTGGCACGCCGCTGCAGGCCAGCGCCCCGCGGGCGACGGGCCAGGGCGTCAAGCCCCATACCCGATGCCACGCGGCAGCCGCTGGTGCGCCCAACCCAGCAGCCGCTCGGCCTGATCGAAAGCGAACCTGTCGGTCATGCCGGCCACGTAAGTGACCGCAGCGAGCACTCGGTCGTCCGCACGGAACTCGACCGGCAGCGCCAGCGGCTTTTCGATGTAGAACGAGACCAGGTCTTGCAGGACAGCGATCACCGCCTGCGATTGCGCGAGAGATTCGCCGCGAGTGTAAATGTGCTCGTAGTTGAACTTGCGCAGCGCTGCCAACGCGGCGGCAGTCTCGGCGTCCATACCGATCTGACCCTGCGCGGCGGCGGTCGCGCTGACCGACCTGATCAGCACACTCAACTGCTCGCGGCGGCCGGTGCCGAGCCGTTCAACGACCGGCGGCGGCAGTTCGTCTGGGCTGACGATGCCCGCGGCGATGGCGTCCTCCAGGTCATGGGCGCAGTAAGCGATCCGGTCGGCCCAACTGACAATCTCACCTTCGATGGTGGCCGGAGCCGGACGCGACCACGAATGGTTCCGGATGCCGTCGAGGGTCTGGACGCACAAGTTCAGCTCGGCGAGGGCGACGTCGGCACCCCAAGGTCCGTGGTCGAAACCGTCCGGCAGGAAGGCGTCGAAGGCCTCCTCGGAAGCATGCCCACCCGGCCCGTGACCGCAATCATGCCCCAGCGCGATCGCCTCGGCCAGAGTCTCATTGGCCCCCACTGCTCGGGCGATGGACGTGGCGACCTGGCTCACCTCAAGGGCGTGGGTGAGGCGGGTTCGTTGATGGTCGGTCGGGTGGACGACCACCTGCGTCTTCCCAGCCAGCCGGCGGAACGCCGTCGAGTGTACGATCCGATCACGGTCACGCTGGAAGCAGGTACGCTCCGGGTCAGGTGCCTCGGGCACCGGCCGGTCACCGGCTCCCCGGGCCAGCGTCGCGCCCGGACGCAAGGTGGCGGCCTCACGCTCCTCGCGGGCTTCGCGTCCGATCGGTTCCCCCGACTGGATACGGGCGCCACTGTCATGGTGGGCAACCACCAACTCGCCGCCGTGGCCCTGCATGGTCGCCGCCCAGCTGATGGCTCGCGGGTTGAGCTGCGGCACGTCGGAACTCATGGTGCCAAGGCTGCCACACGGCCCCCGATCAGCCGCCGGAGGTGTCCAGTTCGGCCTCAGACAGATCCAGCTCAAGGCCGCAGCGATCGTCCAACCAACCCCACGGCATGGTCACCTTGCCTCGCGGACTGCCCTGGCGGCCCCGTGGGCGTCCCAGTTCGGCAATCGGGTACGGCACGTCGGGGTCGAGTTGCGCGATCAGAGCATCCAACTCGACCAGCGTCGACACCAGCCCAAAGGCCTGCCGCAGTTCACCGCCGACCGGGAAGCCCTTCAGATACCAAGCGGTGTGTTTGCGCAGATCCTTCATGCCGTGGAACTCGCCCCAAACCCGGCACAGCAGTTCCGCGTGCCGACGGATCATCGCGCCGATCTCACCCAGCGTCGGCAGCGTAGTGACCTGCTCGCCGGCGAATGCCGCAGCCAGGTCGCGGAACAACCAGGGACGCCCGAGGCAACCGCGCCCGATCTCGACCCCGGCGCAGCCGGTCTGCTCGACCATCGCGACCGCGTCAGCTGCCTCCCAGATGTCACCGTTGCCGAGCACCGGAATGTCGACGGCCCGGACAAGTTCTGCGATGGCGTCCCAATCTGCTCGGCCAGAGTAAGCCTGGGCCACGGTGCGGGCGTGCAGGCAGACGGCGGCCACCCCGGCGTCCTGCGCGAGGCGACCCATCTCAAGGAAAGTCAAGTGCTCGTCGTCGATGCCGATCCGTGTCTTCACTGTGACCGGCACACCGTAGCGGTCGGCAGTGCGCACCGTAGTGGTCAGGATCTCGCGCACCAAGTCGAGTTTCCAGGGCAACACTCCCCCACCACCCTTGCGGGTCACCTTCGGCACCGGGCAGCCGAAGTTGAGGTCGATGTGGTGGACACCGAAACTCTCGCACAGAATGCCGACCGCAACCTCGAGCGAGACCGGATCGACGCCGTAGGTCTGAACCGAGCGAACCTCCTCCTGCGGCCAGAAGGTCAGCATTTCGGCGGTCTTCGAGTCACCCACCACCAAGCCACGGGCGGTGATCATCTCGCACACGTAGAGCCCGGCTCCCTGCTCGCGACAGAGCTGCCGGTAGGCGGCGTTGGTGACACCAGCCATCGGGGCCAGGATCACCGGCGTGTCGATGACCAGGGCGTCCGGGTTCGACGGCGAACCCAGCCGCAGGGGCGGCAGGAGGTGTGCACCGGTCGTGGCGGCCGAATCGTTCACTTGGCCAAGGGTATGTCAGCGCTTGGACGCTGGGCGCTACTCGACCATGCTGCGCTGGCTGCGCTCGGGCAGTAGCATCGCGCTTCCGGCCGCGATCGCGAACGAGACAGCGAAGACGCCGAAGACCAACGGACTACCGCCACCGGCAAGCAGAAACGGGACGCCGAGGGGGGCGATGATCGCCGCGACGCGTCCTGCCGCAGCGGCCGCCCCGGTGCCGGTGCCACGCATCGCGGTGGGGTAGATCTCGGGGCCGATCGCATACAAGGCACCCCAGGCACCCAAGTTGAAGAAGCTCAAAGCCATGCCGGTCAGCAGGATCCCGGCGGTGGAGTTCTGCAGCCCGAAAAGCCCGGCGGCAACCCCTGAACCGAGCAGGAAGGTTGCCAGGGTTGGGCGGCGTCCCCACTTCTCGATCAGCCAAGCAGCCATGGCGTAGCCAGGCAGCTGGGCCAAGGTGATGATCAGTGTGTACTCGAACGAACGCACCAGCGAGTGGCCTTGCCGGAACAACAGGGTGGGCAGCCAAGTGAAGGCCCCGTAGTAGCTGAGGTTGACGAAGAACCAGACCGACCACAACGCGATCGTCCGTTTGCGCAGCAACGGGGAGAAGATCGAGATCTTCTCCGGAGATGAATCGATGCTGAGCGGGGTTTGCGCGACCGCCACGTCGAACTCGACATCGGCCGCCACATCGGAGTGCTTCTCGAACAGCCGCACCGAGCGCTCCGCCTCAGCCAGCCGGCCCTTCGACTCCAGGAAGCGCACCGACTCGGGTAGCCCGCGCCGCACCACCAAGGCGTAGAAAGCCGGGACGAGGCCTACTAGCAGCGCCCAACGCCAGCCTGGCCAGCCGCCCATTTGCTTCGGAACCAGGAAGTAGCCGAGCAGCGCCGCCATGATCCAGCCGACGGCCCAGAAGCTCTCCAGCCAGACCACCATCCGCCCGCGGATGCGCTGCGGCGCGAACTCGCTGACCAGGGTGGACGCCACCGGCAACTCGGCGCCCAGCCCCAGCCCGACGACAAACCGCAGCACGATCAGCATCGCGATCCCGGCGGAGAATGCGGCGGCACCGGTTGCCAACCCGTAGACGAGCAGCGTCAGGGCGAAGACGTTCCGCCGCCCCAGCCGGTCGGCCAGCAGGCCACCGACGGACGCGCCGATCATCATGCCCACGAAGCCGATGGAACCGATCCAGCTGAGTTGGGTGTTCTCCAACTGCCAACTCGCCGCCAGCGCCGCCATCACATAGCTGATCAGGCCAACGTCCATGGCGTCCAACGCCCAGCCGATCCCCGAGCCAACTAGGAGCTTGCCGTGTTCGCGGCCGAAGCGCAGCCGGTTCAGTCGTTCGGCGCGGGTCGGCAGGGTGCTAGCAGATCCGGGCAGTTCTGCACTCATGACGCCTCCATCGGTTCGGTCGAAGCTTGAGCAATTATCTGCCGGGCTCGGACGGCAATCGGCCAAGCGTCTCAAACCCGCAGGTGGCATGCTGGCCAGCATGACGCGCAGATTCCGCGACCTGCTGGTGTTCGAGGCGACCGGATCATTGGTGATCGCGTGCGATTCCATCGGCGGTATCGGCCCCAAACCAGCCGACACGATCGCGGCCGATGCCCGTACCACTGCGCACTTCGGCGTCCGGGTGCCGCTGTTGGAGGTCTTGTGCGCCGGGGCGCGTCCGATCGCACTGGTCGACACCTTGTGCGTCGAGCGCCATCCCACTGGCCAGTTGATGATTGATGAAATCCGAGCCCTGGCCGCTGAGGCCGGCATCCCACCGCAGGCGGTGACTGGCAGCACCGAAGAAAACGTGCTCACCACCGCCACCGGGATCGGCATCACCGTCATCGCCGCGTTGGACGATGAACTCCCCAAGGCACAACCGGGAGATGTGGTGGTCTGTGTCGGGTTGCCGATATCGGCCCCGGACTTCGAGATCCGCATCGGGCACCCCGATCAGGTCTCGGTCGGCGAGGTGCGGGCACTGCTCGATTCTGGTCTGGTGCATGACGCGCTCCCGGTGGGCTCGCGGGGGGTGAGTTTCGAGGTCGCCGAGATGGCGCGGGTGGCCGATCTGGCGTTCACCCAGCTCGACTGTCCGATCGACCTGCACCATTCTGGTGGCCCCGCCAGTTGCGTACTGTTCGCTTGCGCTCCGCAGGCGGCTGCTGCCCTGACCAGGTGTTTGGCTCCGGGGCGCCCGGTGACCCAGGTGGCCCGGTTCACATCGCCGAATCCGGCGAACTGATCTATTGGGTGCACAAACAGCGGCAGACCGACACTAAGTGCACCCAGTTCCTGCTGGCGCCAGCGCTACAGGGCGCCCAGGCCTAAACCTAGGCGCAGGACCAGCGCGGCGACGGTCGACGCCAGGCAGACCGCGGCGAGGGCGATGTCCTTCGGCACCCAACGCAAGTCGCGCATCTTGGTCATCCCGCGGTGGGCGCCGTAGCCCCGCGCGCTGAGCGCCGAAGACAGGTCTTCGGCGACCAGCAGCGAACTGGTGATCAGCGGCACCATGATCGACACGGTCACACCCCAACGCCGGATGGGATTGCGAACATCGATGGGGGCGCCGCGGGCCTGCTGGGCCTGAATGATCTGCTCGCGGCGTCGGGCCAGGTTGGGGATGGCGGCCACCGCACTGCTGACCATGATGGACAGCCAAGCCGGCAGTCTCCAGTGGGCGGCAAGATCAAGCACCTCATCCAACTCGGTCTCACGAAGCACCGCCCACGTCACTGTCACCATGGCCACGATCCGCAGCAGAAAGGTGACGCCCATCATGACCCCACCTACCGTGGCTCGCAACGGACCCCACTGCCACAGCACGCGCAGGCTCGCCGAATCGTGCAGTATCCGGTCGGGGGTCGCCACCGCGGCGAAGACCGCAACCAGAGCCATGATCGGCGCGATGGGGGCCAGCATCCCGAGCAACCCACGCAGCGGGGTCCGCGTCGCCAACAGCAGCAAGTAGAGCCCAACCAGCACGCCGAGGTTCCACAACGGATGGTTGAAGCACAAGACGGCAACCGTGACTGCAAGCAGCAGCGCCAACCGGGCCCGCAGGTCTGCTTTCATCTCGGTTCCCTGATGGCGGCCGCCAGCAGCTGGCCCGCTTCGTTGGCGTCCCGAGGCGGTGGCATCGCGGCCCCGAACAGCTCGGCCCACAGCCTGGTCACCTCGGTGGTCACCTGCGTGGCGGCTGGTCCGTCGGCGATCACCCGTCCCGCGCTCAAGGTGATGGCACGGTGGGCGTATTGAGCCACCAACTCCTGGTCGTGACTGATCATCACGATCGTCGCTCCCTCGGCGTTGAGCCGCTCGACCAACGACATCAGCGACTGCACGCCGTTCCAGTCCTGACCGGTGGTCGGCTCGTCGATGACCAACACTTGGGGTCTGCTCACCAAGGTGGACGCCATCGCCACCAACTGCTGGCGGCTGCGGGGCAAGGTGAGGGGATTCTGACCCGCCACATCTGACAGCCCGGTGAACTCCAGCACCTCGGCGACCCGTCGGCGAATCTCGTCGGAGGCCCGCCCGGCCATCCGCAGCCCGTAGCCGACCTCGTCGGCCACCGTGCCGCAGAACAACTGGTGACCGGGATCCTGGAAGACGAATCCCACCAGTTGAGCTAGCTGCCAGATCTGCGAGTTGGCAGTGTCACGCCCAAGCAGCCGCACTCGGCCCGCATTCGGACGCAGCAGGCCGTTGAGGTGCTTGACCAGTGTCGTCTTGCCCGAACCATTCGCCCCGAGCAGCGCCACGAACTCGCCCGCCCCGATGGTCAGGTCGATCCCGTGTAGCACCTCGGGGCCCCCTGCGTAGCTGAAGCGCAGCCCCTCCAACTCGATAGCCGCTGGCACCGACGGCAGCGCCACCCGATCGGTCGCCGGCGACGGCGGTCGCCGCCCGCCCAGCGTCTCCCGTAGCCAGTCTGCGGTTTCTTGGAGGCTCACCGGCAGTCGTCCCGGCCGACGCAACCCGGGGGACGCGGCCAGCAGCGAGGCCGCAAGCTGCGGCATGGGCGCCGGCCGGACACCCAGCGCAGCCGCCTGCTCGGGGTGGGCGAAGAACTCGGTCGGGGAACCCTGCCAGGCCAGCGCACCCTGGTCGAGTACCACCAGGTGTTCGGCACGGGGTAACAGTCCGTGGGGATCGCCTTCGGCCAGCACAATGCCCATACCCGAGTTGCGCAACTCATCCAGCACCGTCCAGAGCTGGTCGGCGCCAGCAGGGTCCAGCTCGGCGGTGGCCTCATCTAGACACAACACATCTGGGGCCAGCGCCAGTACCCCGGCAATCGCCAACCGCTGGAGTTCCCCGCCTGAGAGCTCGGCGGTCGCCCGCGCCTCAAAGCCAGCCAACCCGACACGTTCAAGGGCCTCAGCCCCCCGGCGTTCGGCCTCTTCTCGAGGCACCAGATGGTTGCGCGGCCCGAAGGTGACATCCTCGGCGACGGTGCGTCCGATTACCTGACTCGCCGGATCTTGGAGGACCAGGCCGATGTATTCGGTGATGGTGGACACGCGGTGCTGGGCAAGATCGGCCTGGCCGTATCGGACGCGGCCGCGCAACTGCCCGCCGCTGAGCATCGGCACGATCCCGGTGAGCGCTTTCAGTAACGAGGACTTGCCCGCACCGTCGGCGCCCATGACCGCGCTGCAGCCACCTCCCGGGAAGACCGTGCTGATCTCCCGCAGGGCGTCGCGTTCGCCGCGTGGATAGCGGTAACCGACCCCCTCGAGTGTCAGGTCGGCGCTGCGTCCCACCTGTCAATCCAGCAGGCGCGTGTTGCGAAGCGCCAGATAGGCGACGGTGGCGATCGCGAGGTTCACCGTCGCCCCGATCAGCAACGGGATGATGGTCGCCGTGTACGCCACCACTCCCCCGATGGGCAGCATGATCAACCCGAGCACCACGCTGTTGAGCAGGGCCGCGAGGACAAAGCCGGCGATGAGTCCGACTGTGCCTTTGCGTCCGAGCCAACCGAAGACGAAGGCACAGGCTGCCATGCCGACCGCCAGCACCAGATGCACGGGCAGGCTCAGCGGAAAGCCCACCACGGCCGCGGTGATCAGATGCCCGACCGCAGCCACCACAGCGCCCATCCAACCGGCGAAGCCAATCGCGACGAAGAATCCGGGGGCCGAGTCCAGCCCGATCGTGCCCACTGGGGAGGGGATCTTGATGAGCGAGCCCACCGCGGCCAAGGCGATGAAGATCGCCATTACCGCAAGCCTGCGGGCGGAGATCGGCTGGGCGTTGGGTTCGGCTGGTCGTTGGTCGAGGTCTGGACGTTGATAGCTGGTCACGGTCTTCTCCCTGTGATGACGGTTGGGCGGTACCGCTCGGCGCAAACGACGATGCGGCTGTTTTCGATGGGAACGTGGTTGGCCGCGTAACCGATGCGGTCGACCAACAGTAGGGGGACGCCGGGCTGCACCCGGAGCGCGTCGGCCTCGTCCGCCGAGGCATTGGTCAAGCCGAAGGTGTCGATCACCTCGACCACGCCCAGATCGAGCGCCTGAAGTTCGTCATAGAGAGATGGCTGCTCGCTCAACCGACCGAGAGCAAGGCCTGCGAACAGCCTGGGCGGTAGCCACGATTCGCTGAGCGAGACCGGCTCACCGTCCGCGGTGTGCACTCGCGTTAGGTGGACCATGGGCCCGTCACCCAGGTCGCTGCCGGGCGGCGCGGGGTCGAGGCGGACGACAGCGCGGGCGATGCCCGGCCGGCGTCCCAGTTCTCGCATGGTTCGGCTGAAGCTGAGCAGACCGGCGGTCGGTGGTTCGGGGAGCGGCTCGGCGACGCGGGTGCCGTTGCCGCGTTCGATGACGAGCAGCCCGGACGCCACCAGTTCGGCCACCGCCTTGCGGATCGTGGTGCGGCTGACCCGATAGCGCTCCTGGAGCGCCTGCTCGGTTGGCAGGAACTGGCCGGGGCTCCAGGCGCCCGCGAGAATCTGGGACGCCAGGTCTAGCTGGACTCGCCGGTAGAGCGGCTCGTGCGCCATCGAATCACCCCCAGACATCGTGACGTCCCTATGTCTAGCAGATGATGTTTACGCCGCGACCCCGGGGGGTGATCCTGACGGCTCCCGGGGTCGCGAAGCCCGGACCGATCCCCCCAGGTCAGGGCTCCGGACCACCGGCAGCCTAACTCAGCAGCCGGGCAGGCGCTGCGCCAGGTACGACTGAACCTGCGAGATCGCCACCCGCTCCTGCGCCATCGAGTCACGCTCGCGCACCGTCACCGCGTCGTCGTCGAGAGTGTCGAAGTCGACGGTGATGCAGAACGGAGTGCCCGTCTCGTCTTGCCGACGGTAACGCTTGCCGATGGCCTGGGCGTCATCAAAGTCGATGTTCCAGAATCGCCGCAACTGCGCCGCTAGATCGCGGGCCTTGGGCGAGAGCGCCTCATTGCGGCTAAGCGGCAGCACCGCGGCCTTGACCGGTGCGAGTCGCGGATCGAGTTTCAGCACCACGCGAGTGTCGACGCCGCCCTTGGTGTTCGGTGCTTGGTCTTCGGCGTACGCCTCGACCATGAACGCCATCAGCGACCGGGTCAGGCCCGCGGCTGGCTCAATGACATAGGGCGTGTAGTGCTCGCCCTTCCCCTGATCGAAGTAGTCGAGAGTGACCCCGGAGTGCTGGCTGTGCGTGCCCAGGTCGAAGTCGGTGCGGTTGGCGATGCCTTCCAGCTCACCCCAATCGGAGCCGGCGAAACCGAACTTGTACTCAATGTCCACGGTGCGCTTGGAGTAGTGCGACAGCTTCGCCTTGGGGTGCTCGTAGAATCGCAGATTCTGCTCGGCGATACCCAGCCCGACGTACCAATCCTTGCGCGCGTCGATCCAGTATTGGTGCCATTGCTCGTCGGTGCCGGGTTCGACGAAGAACTCCATTTCCATCTGCTCGAACTCCCGCGTCCGGAAGATGAAGTTGCCGGGCGTGATCTCGTTGCGGAAGCTCTTGCCGACCTGGGCCACACCGAACGGCGGCTTCTGGCGGGTCGCATTGAGCACGTTCTTGAAGTTGATGAAGATGCCCTGGGCGGTCTCGGGGCGCAGATAGTGCAGCCCCGACTCGTCCTCGATCGGACCAAGGTAGGTCTTGAGCATCATGTTGAAGTCTCGCGGCTCGGTGTATTGACCGCGGTTGCCGCAATTGGGACACGGCACCTCGTTCAGGGCGACACTGTCTTCGGGCAAGCCATGCCGGTTCGCGTACTCCTCGGCGATCTGGTCAGCGCGCCAGCGCTTGTGGCAGCTGAGACACTCGATCAGCGGGTCGCTGAAGACCGAGACGTGACCGGACGCGACCCAGACCTCACGCGGCAGGATCACCGACGAATCGAGGCCCACGACATCGTCGCGACCAGTGACCATGTAACGCCACCACTGGCGCTTGATGTTCTCTTTGAGCTCGACGCCGAGCGGGCCGTAGTCCCAGGCAGCCCGGGTGCCCCCATAGATCTCGCCGCACGGGAAGACGAAGCCCCGCCGCTTGCACAGATTGATGACCTTGTCGAGAGTGCTTTCCGCCATGAAATGCCCCACTGTTCTGGTCTCCGATTCGCGGAGACGATTCCCCGGTACCTGGCTGGCATCGGGCGCGACAGGCCGGGTCTCATTGGGGCCCAGGCCTTGTCCTTCTGGACAGGCTAGCCGGTGGCCATCGAAACGCGAATCCTGTCGCTGCCGAATGCGACGGCGGCATGAGTTGCGAACCCCCAACCTCGAAGCGATAATGATTATCATGATTGATTCCCGCCGGTCGCGGCCCGCCCGTGTCCTCACCGCGGTGCTGCTCGGTGCCGCCGTCCTCGCCACCTCAGCTTGCGGACCGAGCGATGAATCCAGCGGCGACGGGACTGCCATCGTGGTCGGCGCATACCCGTTCCAGTTCGCCGCCGAACGGGTGGCCGGTGACCTGGCCGTGGTCACCAACCTGCTGTCCCCGGGCAGCGACGGCCACGACCTGGAGCTATCGCCGCGACAGGTCAGCGCGGTGGCCAAAGCAGACCTGGTCGTCCACCAATCCGGCTATCAGGTGGCGCTCGACGAGGCGATCACCCAACAGCAACCGCCTAGGGTCCTTGACACCGGCGATTTCCTGGACCTCTTGCCAGCCGAGTCGAGCAGCGATCATGACGACGCTCACGACCACGGCGCCTACGACCCCCATGTCTGGCTGAACCCGCTGAACCTCGCCGAGATCGGCTCACAGATCGCGCGGGTGCTCTCCGAGATCGATCCCGACCATGCGGCCAACTACGCGGCGAACGCCGCGCGCCTCAGCGAAGACCTGGCCAGTCTGGACGACGAGTTCAGCACTGGACTCGCCAACTGCCGCACCGACACCTTCATCACCAACCACGCCGCCTTCGGCTATCTCGCCGACCGCTACCACCTGCACCAGGTGGGCATCAGCGGGCTGTCGACCGAAGCCGAGCCGGGTCCCGCACGCATCGCCGAAGTCCAACAGATCGCCCGGGAGCACGACCTAACCACGATCTTCTACGAGCCAGCGGTCTCCCCCAAACTGGCGCAGACCATCGCGTCCGACCTCGGCCTGCAAACCGATGTGCTCGACCCGTTGGAGACGCTGAGTCCGCAGTCGCGCGGGGACGACTACCTCCAGGTCATGACCGCCAACCTCAACTCACTCCGACAGGCCAACCGATGCCAGTGAACCCACTTGTGATCAGCGCCCGGGGCGTCGACACCTGGCTGGGCGACCAACAAATCCTCTTCGGCGTCGACCTCGACGTCGCGGCCGGCGAGGTGGTCGCCCTGCTCGGCGGCAACGGATCGGGCAAGACGACCTTGTTGCGGACTCTGCTGGGCCTGATCCCCCACCAGTCCGGGGTGATCGAGTTGTTCGGGCGCCCCGTTGACCGGTTCCGCGACTGGTCGCGGATCGGCTACGTGCCGCAACGAGGCCGGCTGCAGGTGGCAAACGCGACGGTGGACGAAGTGGTCATGCTGGGACGCCTGGCCCGTCGGCGGCCCTTCCACTTGCCCGGCAGCGCCGACCGCACCGCGTGCGACGAGGCCCTGGCGCGGGTCGGTCTGACGGGGTTGGGCCGCCGCCCGATGTCGCACCTGTCCGGCGGCCAGCAGCAACGGGCACTGATTGCGCGGGCGCTGGCTGGTCGAGCCGATCTGCTCGTCCTTGATGAACCCTTCGCCGCGCTCGACGTGCGCACCCAGACCAGCCTCGCGAGGCTCCTCGGGCGGTTGCATGAACAAGGGCTCACCATCTTGATCGTCCTGCATGAACTTGGGGCCATGGAACCGCTGTTGGAGCGCAGCGTGGTCTTGCAGCTTGGCCGGGTGATCCACGACGGGCCGTTGGCGTCCGGGCCACCGCTGGACGACTGCCGCACCCCCGAGTGCACCGATATCGGCCGCGTACTCCAACCGCCACTGGCTCCGCTCGGCGAGGGGGCGAACTGATATGGGAATGCTGGCACTCGACTTCATGGTTCGCGCGCTCATCGCCGGTGCACTCACCGGGGTGATGGCACCTGCAGTGGGCACCTACATCGTGCAGCGCCGCCTGAGTTTGCTGGGCGACGGCCTGGGGCATGTCGCGATCGCCGGGGTTGGCCTGGCGTTGCTGACCGGACGAGCCCCTGTCACAGTCGCGGTGGTGATCACGGTGATCGGTGCGGTGGCGATTGAGTGGCTGCGTCAAACCGGGCGGGCGTCCGGCGACGTGGGACTGGCGATCTTGTTTTACGGGGGTCTGGCATCGGGTGTACTGATGGCCGGGCTGGCCGGGCAAGGTGCCGGCACCCTCTCGCAGTATCTCTTCGGTTCCCTGACTTCGATCAACAATGTCGACTTGGTGGTGGTGGCGGCGATGGCCGTGGTAGTGCTCATCACCGCGATCGGCTTGTCTCCACAGTTGTTCGCGGTCTGCGCCGATGAGGACTACGCCCGCGCCCAGGGTTTGCCCACCCGTGCGCTGAACCTGATCATCGTCGTTATGGCAGCGATTACGGTGGCGATATCAATGCGAACCGTCGGCTTGCTGCTGGTCAGCGCGCTGATGGTAGTCCCAGTGGCCACCAGCCAGAACCTGGTGCTGGGTTTCCGTCGTGGCCTGGCCACGGCGATGGGACTGGGCCTGGCACTGGCAGTGGGAGGCGTGGTGGCGTCCTACTACCTCGACACAGCCTCAGGAGCCACCATCGTGGTGCTCGCGGTTCTCGTTTTCGGGGCGACCCTGCCGGTGAACTCCCTGCTGGAACGTCGTCAGCGAGCCAGCCGACCCGAAACTGACGACGAGCCTCTCTTCGAGCGCGCCGAGCCGCACGAAGACCTGTCGGACGCCCAGCGGCACCCGGCGGTGCTGCACGGCGACCACGTCGACTATCTGCACGACGGGCATCGGCATGCCCCCCACGGGGACCACTTCGATGAACACTGAGAGCCGGCCCCCGCTTCCGCGGTTGACCCGGCAGCGCCAGTTGATCCTCGACCGCTTGAGCGAGGCCGATGAGTTCCTCAGCGCGCAACAGGTCTTCGGGCTGCTGCGCGCGGACGGGGAGTCGATCGGACTGGCCACCGTCTACCGCGGGCTGCAGTGGCTGGCGGACTCCGGGCTGATCGACAGCATTCGCAACTCGGACGGCGAAACCACGTATCGCCGCTGCTCTCCGGTCCACCATCACCACTTGATCTGCCGGCGCTGCGGGCGTGCGGTCGAGGTGGCCGGGGAAGCGCTGGAGGCGTGGTCCAGGCAGGTTGCTGCCGAGCACGGCTTCCGCGATCCAGAGCACTTCGTCGAGGTCTACGGCATCTGCTCAGCTTGTTGAGGCCAGAATCGGAACATGAGTAATCCTTGGCGGCTCTACGACGACCTCGTCGACGCCTTGCCCGTCGGAGTCAGGGTGGAAGACTGTGTGCTCTCGCGGTTCGCGATGGTCTCCACCAGCGTCGGGGGATATGGTCTGGCGCTGGCCGATCGGGCGGGCCGACGCACGCTTCGCGATCCCGAATCAGTCGTCGGACGCGACCTGCGCAGTGTGGCTTCGCTGGCGAAGTCGTGGGACTTCGAACTGGCAGCCCTCGGGGTCGCCGCCATGAACTCCTGGTTCAATACCGAGCAGCGGGTGGTCGATGCGGGAGCGACGCTGATCGGGGCCGATGGAGACAGCTTCGTCGTGCACGCGCAGCGGGTAGCGGGACGACGGGTAGGCGTGGTGGGGCATTTCGCCGGGTTGCGGCATTTGACGGCAGCCGACGAACTGATCGTCCTCGAACGAGACCCCCACGGCGATGACTACCCCGACCCGGCGTGCGAATACCTGTTGGCAGGCTGCGATGAGGTCTTCATCACCGGCACTGCGGTGGCTAATAAGACCTTGCCGCGGCTGTTGGAGTTGGCTGCGGACGCCCGCACGGTGCTGGTCGGCCCGTCCACCCCGTTCGCACCCGAGGTCTACGGCAGTCGTGTGGACGAGATCGGTGGGGCGTGGGTTGCCGACGCCAACCTTGCCGGGCGACTGGCACGGATGGGGGCCTCGATGAGGTCGATGAAGCAGGTCTTCACCAGGTTCAACGCATCGTTCGATCATGGAGCAAACAGATGACCATCCCGGTCAGCGTCGACCAGCTTGCCCAAGTGCTGGGGCGTTTCGGGCCCGGGTACTTGCTCACGTTGCAGGGTCCAGATGTCGATGGGCCAGCGGTGAAGGTGCACGCTGTCGACCCGATCTTCGACGATGGTCATCTGGTGGTGCCGTGTGGGCATCACTCGGCGCTCGATAACGCAGGCCGCGATCCGCGGGTCACGATCGTCTGGCCGCCGCTGGTGCATCATGGCCACAGCTTGATCGTCGACGGTCACGCCGCTGTTTGCCAAGACCGGTTGGTAGTGGACGTTCTCGGCGCGATTTTGCATCGGCCGAGTGCCCACCGCGACGGACCGGAGTGGGTCTTCGGCGATTGAAGTCGCTTGGTGCTCAGCAACCTCGAAGCACACCCACAGCAGATTCACAGTCGGAGTGGGTAGCTTGGCGCAGACAATCAGGAGACAGGATGAGCAACGAACCAAATATTCCCAACCCGTGGAGCCGCGAAGCCAAATCTGTCTGGGACGCGGAAGCGCCCGCGCAGGCCACCCCGGGCGCGGCAAGCACCCAATACCCCACAGCGCCCGCGCAGGCGACCCCGGGCGCGGCAAGCACCCAGTACCCCTCCGCAGGCACCCAGTACCCCTCCGCAGGCACCCAATACCCCACACCGCCCGGCAGCCACCTCACCACGACGCCAAGGCCGACGCGAGCGGGTGGGGGCAAGATCGCCGGTTTGTTGCTCGTAGCGCTGCTGGCCGGAGCGGCCGGTGGCGGTGCGGCGGGGTACACCGTCAGTCAACTCGGCTCCCCCGCACCAGTCACCCAAACCGAAGTGGTGCAGGCGGATCCGTCCAATCCAGACTGGACGACTGTGGCAGATTCAGCCACCCGGGCTGTGGTGGCGATCCAGGTAGTCGGCAGCGACGGGACCGGCGGCCAGGGTTCGGGTGTCGTCATCGACGCCGCGGGCCACATTGTGACGAACAACCACGTGGTGGCGTCCAGCAGCGCAAGGTCCAGCATCAGTGTGGTGCTCGGCAATGTCGCATACCCGGCGACGATCGTGGGCACCGACCCCACCACCGACCTTGCCGTGATCAAGCTGAACGAACTCCCGCCTGATCTGGAGGTCATGGGGTTCGCCGATCTGAGTTCGGTTCAAGTGGGTGATCCGGTGATGGCCATCGGGAACCCGTTGGGTCTCAACGACACCGTGACTACGGGCATCGTCTCGGCCCTCAACCGTCCGGTGACCACCCGCGCAATATCCGACACCACGTCCACGCAGCAGGGCGACCTGGTGGTGACCGCGGCGATTCAAACCAACGCAGCGATCAACCCTGGCAACTCAGGCGGTGCGCTGGTGAACACTTCCGGTCAGTTGGTCGGCATTACTTCCTCGATCGCGTCGCTGTCGTCCTCGTCCGACTCTCAGTCGGGCAACATCGGGTTGGGTTTCGCGATCGGTGCCGACCAGGTGCAGTACGTTGCCGAGCAATTGATCTCCCAGGGCTACGCCGACCATCCCCAGGTCGGCCTGTCCGCGACAGATGTGAGCGGCAGCGGCCAACTCGGCGCCCGAGTGGTCCGGATCACCCAAGGTTCCCCTGCCGAGCAGTCCGGGGTTCAGGTCGGCGATCTGATCACTGCTGTTGACGGCGTGCCAGTTCCGTCCACCGAGTCGCTGGTGGCGCTAGTGCGGGCCGGCCGGGTCGGTGAGCCGATCGAGTTGACCTTGATTCGCGGCGGCCAGACGCAAACAGTGACGGTCACGCCGGTAGCCGCGCCTCGCTGACCGGTCGGGGCTGGTGTCAGGGTTCAGCGTTCGACCAGGCGCAGCGACCGTAGGCCGCGGTCCAGGTGCCAGGACGCGAAGGCTGCCACCAGCCCACTGGCTTGCTGGCAGACTTCCTCGGGTACATCGGCGGTGGCCTGCCAGTCCCCGCTGATCAGCGCGGACAGCAACTGCCAAGTCGGCGGGGCGGGCAGCGCGGTTCGTGGCGGACGGCACGAAACACAAACCATGCCGCCGGTTTCAGGGGCAAAACCGGCATGTGGGCCATCGACCCCACAGCGGGCACACGAAGTGAGGGCTGG
>JAAYVP010000045.1 GCA_012517115.1 Brooklawnia sp.
CAGCAACCAACTCACGAACGGGACCCTCGGATACTCCAGACTCACCAGGTAGAACAAGACACCCATTGATCCGCCTGCGAGCAGCGACGCGTTGATGGCGCGCTTGTACTCGATTGAGCCTGCGCGCGCGTGCCGCAGCGAATGGGAGCCGTAGCCAATGAGACTCGCCACCCACACCAGAGCAAACAGGAGGGCCGTCGCATGACCCCGGAAGTCCACTTCGCGGCCAAGGAGCAGTGTCAGCCATGACGAGAGCAGATAGCTAAGTCCGATCACCACAACATCCGTGGCCAACAAGAGTGCTCGACGCAGGCCTTTGGAGCCCGCAGCGGCCGCGACCCACGGCGCCGCAGCAACCCGCTCCGAGAACCCGAGACGATACGGTTCCGCCTGAGATAGTGCCATGTTGTTCCCCCCGAGACTGCCCTCTGCATCAACGACCACCCCCAATGGTCGAAGCCCACTCTAGCGGGAGTTGGACGTTTGTCTAGACGTTTGGCTAGGTTTTAGGTCGACTTGCGTAACATTCAGAGGATCGGCGGTTAGGTCCGAATGCGACGGCAAGAGCCGTGCACTGGCGTATCGCAAGCAGCGCAAGATGCAGGTTGACGGTAACCCGTAAGCGGTCCCAGTACCGACGACTGACGCTGTTGGGCAAGGTGCCGGGTTTGCCTTGGTTGACCAGGCCGGGCTTCAGCCCCCTCACTGCCCGGACGAGGAGAAACCCACCGGCACAACCTCGATCATCGGGGCAGTGGTGCTTCCACTGGCCGCTAGCTAACGGCATCGAGGCTGCCCCAGCGATACGTGAAGCTGACTATCATTGTGTGGATCTAGGGGGCACCATGAGTTCCGAAACCGCTGTCTCGTTGTCGTCACCATGCATGCTGCCCAAAGCGGGCTGCCTTTTCGACCCGCGCAGGCTGTACGAGATCGCCCAACTCGGCGTCGACCTGCCGACCGAGGCGGCGTTCGCGACGGTGATCGCCGCTCTTGAGCAAGAGTATCCCGGCCATATCTGCACACGCCAGGACTGGATCTTCAGCGTTGCCGGCGGCGCGATGGGCCAGCTCACGCTGCTGCACGGCTCATTGCGCGAGTACATCATCTTGTTCGGCTCGTGCAATGGCGTCGAGGGCCATTCCGGGCGTTACGGCAGCGAGGTCTTCGACTTCGTCTTCAAGGGCGAGATGCACTGCGAGTACGAAGGTCGTTTCGCTTTGGAGACCCACACGCCCGGCACGGTCGCCTACCTGGGCCCCAGCGTGGTCAAGCACTATCAGATCAAGCAAGAGGCCTGGATGCTCGAATATGCGCGCGGCACCATACCCGCGATGCTTCCGTTCGGACTCGCCGATTCACTTGTCAGCACTCTAGACTTCCGCACGGTGGGGCGCACGCTGCGGAACTACGGTCGACTGGTAGTAAAAGAGCTAGTGACGCAGCGCAAAGACCTGGATTTGGCAGCAGCCTACGGCCTGGGCGCCGCTGCGTTGGCGGGCGGTCTTTGCATGGCCCGCAAGCGCGGGCCGTCGTAGCCCACCCCCGTATCGGATGAGAAGGGCGTGAGCGACCGGGTTCGCCGGCTATCCGAGTGGCACGACACTCTCGGCGCACACGCAGCACCCAGTCGGTGTGCTGGATAGTCACTGCGGCCGCCCACGACGCGGCAACGATGCCGATGGCTCCAGCGCCTGGAAGCTCTCAGTGTCTGAACCGCGGGATCGCTGCCACTAGCCGTCGCGCGGCCGCCGACTGCGGGTCGCCTAAGACCTGATCGACGCTGCCCCGTTCCACGATGCGACCGGCGTCCATGACTGCGACGTGGTCGGCGAACTGCCTGGCCAGGCTGAGGTCATGGGTGATGAACAGCAGCGAGAATCTCCGCTCCGCGCGCAGCCTGCTCAGCAGTCGGGCCAGTTCGTCCTGGGCGGCAACGTCCAGTGCAGAACTGATTTCGTCAGCAGCGATGTACTGCGCATCGCAGAGCAGCACGCGGGCCAAGCCTGCGCGCTGCAGCTGGCCTCCTGACAGAGCCGCCGGACGTCGCTCAAGTTGGTCGGCACTCAGTCCAACCTGTGCGAACGCATCCACCAGGGCCTGCCGTGTCGCTTCGCCACCGATCCCTTGCCGCCTGGCCACCGGGGCAAGGCTCTGCCGCAAGGTCAGGTGCGG
>JAAYVP010000356.1 GCA_012517115.1 Brooklawnia sp.
CCGCAAGCAGATGCCCCGCCACCGACTCCACATCCAGCACGTCCCGCTGGGAACTCGACTCACCCTGCACAACCCAAGAATTCCAGCCGCGAACCGATCAGACCGGTCGGCACGCAGGCGGATTGTTCAGCAGTCTCCTAGAGAGTCGGCATGATCCTCCACGCTCCCGATTCGAGCGGGCGAATCCATAGCTCGTGGCTGCCTGCGGTGGCGACCCTGAGCCTGCCGCTGACGAGACAGGGGGCCTCCATGCACGTTGCGAGTTCCTCTATGGGTTTCGCGTCATCTCTGCCTGGGCCTCTAACAACGCATCGAGACAATCTGGACATGCGTCGACAGCACTGGGCCGAAACGCCCATGGAAGAACTACGCGAAGCTTGGTTCCGCACCATGCGAGCCGGTGCTCGCCGGGTCGATCAAGCAGTATCTGTTGGTCAGGCGGCCGACGGCGCTTAGCGTCCTTAATTGCGTGGGTCAGTTGCCCAGCTGGCACGGTCTTGTCGACGTAAGGGTAGTCCCACAGTCCCTTGGACTTGTGCACTTCGTAGCGCTCGCGCCCTGCGCCCTGATCCTTTTCCAATGTCACGAAACCAGTATCGCGCTCAAATGCGACAGAAAGTCTGACCCGCGACACCACGAGCAAAGGGTTCACAGCTGCCTCCGCAAACTTCTAGGGCGCAGATTCATGCATGGACGTCATGCCCTTCTTGGCGGCGACAGTCCGTCGATCCCATGCTTGCCGTCTATGACGGAAGGTCGCGGAGCCGTGTCGGCCTCGGGGTGGAGCTTGGCCAGCAACCCTTGAAGGCGCCGCCTCAACGCCTTGTTGCGTTGCATGCTGGTCGCCGGCCCGCGTTTGACCGAGCATGACCTGGCGGGCGGCGTAGGGCTGCCAATAGGTGGCTGCAGCGGCAGCGAGTACCCCAACGCCGATCACCGGGTGCCCCTCAGTCGTCGCCTGAAGGAAGGCGCAGATCGCGTACAGACCGCGCATCTTGAGAACGAACCGGACGCTTCGGCGCGTCCCGAAGGCCATCGAAAATCCTCGTTGCAGGATTCGAAAGGGTAGCCAGGGCAGGGTGAGGACGGTCAGCGGCCATTCCAAGCGGGTCGCTCCGCCGATGACTTGGCCGGCCGCGGACACGAGCAGCGCGGTCATGTGGTCTGGGGGCAGGCGTCCGGCCTGAAGAGCGCAGACGGCGTCGCGGGTGACGACGATGTTGTGCCGGCCGCTGCCTGCGGCGGCGATCCCGGGCATCCTGACGATCCGCACACCCAGTTGCGCGGCCGCGGGTCCGGTTTGACGCATCCTTGCGATCGAGTCGGTCATCGCCCGCTCCTCGTCCACGTTGGGTTTGCGGGCAGGCAGCAGCCACATGAGGGCGTTCTGCCCCGTGCGGGTTGTCGCGACGGCGAGCATCACCGCCCACATCGCGGTCACTGGCGCGCTGATGTAGCCCGGTGCCAGGGCCCACATCACCAGCCAGACCCAAACGCTGAATGCGAGCGCCGGCAGCGCAGCGATGACTCGCCAGACGGTGACGTCCACCACGGTCTCCTTCCTCGAAGGTGCACACCGGAAGGGTGGTGGGTGTCCATGTGGATTCGCCAGAAACCTTGGGATGTGTGGGTAACCCCAGTCGTCCAGCAGAACGGAGCATCCCGATGAACCATGTGCCGACAGGTCAACTGCCTCTCACTGCCGGGCAACGAAGCCTGTTGCGGGCGGCCCAGCTGATCCACGCCGCCGGCGACGAGGCCCGTCATGACACGTTGCGCGCGGGCGGGGTGTTCGCGTCCTGGCTGGAGCAGGATTGCGCAACCCTGCTCCTGCTTGCCGTGTCACCGCTGCCCGAAGGGCTCCCGCTCGAAGGAGCCACACCCGGTCTGCCGGGTTGCGTCAACGCCCTGTCTGCGGCGGAGACGGAGCTGCGTCGGCTGCCGATCTACGCGTATCCGCCGGGCACATCGCAACTGGTCGTCATGTTGTGCGACGTCCTGGCCGCCGCCCGAGAGCATCCGAAGCCGTGACAGACCTTGGCGGGCTTTTGGTGGCTGCCGACCGGCAGGCCCGGGCCGTCCTGCTCGACGGCCCAGACCCCGGGCGGGCGAAAGGACTGCTACTCGGTTGGGCAGAAGCAATGGAGTCCGCCGCAGACACCCTCACGGCGATCCCCTTGGATTCGGCCTCGCACCAACGCGACGTCGACGTGCTCGCCCAGGTCCGCCAAGCCTCGGCCGCGGTGCATACCGATGCCCGCCGTGGCTGGCCGGACGACCAGCCCCCCGATTCGCGGGCATCTCGCATCACCGGGCTGTTCGCCGAGGCGGCACAGCGTCTTCGGGGACGCGCCGCCAGCGCTTCGCCCCGGGCGACCGACGTGTCCGTCTCGGTGGCGCACACCTCCTGGCTGCTCACCCACGCTGTGGCGATCAGTGTCGCGCGGAACGCCGACGCGCTCCAGCGCGCCAACCCGGCAGACCCCCAAGCTGCGACGGTGACGCTGTTGGCCGAACGCGTCCGCGGCGTCGAGCAGTTGCTCGACGTCCAAGCCAACCGGCATCCGGCACAACACCGCGGCCACCCCCACCCCGAGGCGGGGGTGGCGTCCGCACTCTCGGCGTGGAGCACCACAATGCACGCGGTCCTCGGCCGGCAGCCTGATCCCCGGCACTTCGCGATCGCAGCCGATGTGAACCTCGCGCTGGTCTCTCGGACTGCGGCGCTCACCGTCGCGGCGGCGCAAGCCGGGAGGCTGCCCGGCGATGACGTGCGGGACAGGCTTCTGCCTGCGCTTGAGGACGCCGCACACTCCTGGACCGGGACGAGGGACCAGTGGGTGAGCCTGATCACTCCGGATACCAGCGGATCCCGACCTCTGATGGAGGCGGCAATCGGACTGCGGGCCATCCTGCGGGACCCGGACCTTGCCCGGGCGCCCGGGGCTGCGGGTGTGCTGGCGGCGGGTTTGGCTGCCGGGGTCGAGGCGGCCGTGGTTTCGCGAGCGGGGCTTTCCCATGTCACGGAGGCGCCCGCCGTGGCTGTGGCGAAGCTCACCGAAGAGATGCTCGCGGCCGACCCCGACCAGGGGTTCCGCCGGTTCACCATCTGGGAGTCGATGTCTAGCACTGAGGGACGCGACCCGATCGCGATTCCCGGGCCGGTGCGCGATCACCTGCTTGGCCGAGCCGATCTGACGGTAGCGGCGTCTATCCAGGCCAGGTCGGCGAGCAGTCTCCTGCTGCCCACGAGCACCTACGCCGCATCCGTGATGTTCGCCGCTGCCCGCACCGATGCTGCGTCGCGTCATGAACCGCAACCGCGAACGACCACACCGTCGCCTCCGTCGCTCGGCCGCTGACCTGCCCAACAAGCAGAACCCCAACCCCAAACAGGAGAGGCAGGAACCAACCCGGGAAAGACCGAGGCCCGCCAGAACGGGCGGGCCTCGGTGTCAGTCGAGGGCACCCCCTCCCGCGGCTGACCAACGGGGACTGATCCCAGCCCCGGAGAACTCTTTCCGCTTTTCCCAGAAAGGTCCTCAGGTGCCAAGGGTAACGACCGCCGCGCGCACCGCAGCACCGGCCCGCCGCGGCCGGTCCAGCGATGTTGTCGCGGCGATCGACGACCTGCTGTTCGACCCCGGCCGCTGGTTCGCGATCGACCGCCACAACCGCCGTGTGCCGCGCGTCGTCATCCCAACCAGACAGGCAGGCCTCGGCCTGGTCGGACGCGGACAGGTGGCCACCATCGTCGGACGCCTCAGACCCGAAGCAGTGGCCATCGACATCGACCTCGACGACTGGCGCGCCGTCCGAGCGATGGAAGAGGTCACCACGTGGTGCGACCAGCACGGATTGTGCAGGCTGATCAGGCCTTCCGGCGCGGCCGGCCACTGGCACATCCTGATCGTCCACGGCAGGCTGCTGGACGGGCTCCAAGCCTTCGTGCATGACCTGCGCGGAAGGCTCGCGGCCAGCGCCAAACAGATCGACCTGCGCCGCACGCTGCGTCCGCTGACTGCGCCGCACCGGTTGGGCAACACCCCACCCCCGACCTTCGCCCCGCTCACCCCAGTAGAGACGCTAAGGAGACTGACTCTATCCCTGCCCACCAGTAGGCGCCCGAACCGCCAGCCAGGTCAGTTCCGACCAGACGGTTCGGACGCAGTGCTCGTTCCGCGTCCACGATCCGCGAGGCCGCTTCCGCAGCCGTGGGAGCAGTACCTGAGCGAAGGTGTCCGCCCGACGATAGGTGGCCAAGACCACAGCCGATCGACTTACGAAGCCATAGCGACCGGGGCACTGCTGCGGGCCGGCCACACCGCAGACACCGCCTGGCAGCAGATCATGGCTGCGCACCCCGACGCAATGGACAAGGCCCGCAGCAACAAACGGCGCTGGCTCAACCACGTCTGGAACCGAGCAGTCGTCGACGACAACACGTTCACCCCGAAGGTCAGCAGTGACCCCAACATCATGGCCGCGACCGCCATGGCCCGCGCCAAGCTCTGGCGCCTGCTGCCCGGTCAGCGTTCGCGAACATCGATCCTGCGAGTGGCACTGGCCGTCCTCGACCGCATGGAGCGCGTCGGCAGCCTACGAGTACCGGTCCCCGAACGCGACCTGGTACTCGACACCGGCATCACCGACCGCAAGACAATCCGCACAGCGCTGCGCCAATTGCACGCGCACGGCATCGGCACCCTGCACACCGACACTCTCGAGCCCGGTGCGCGCCGGGCGCACACATCCTTCGAGTTCTCCGTCCCGGCGGTGAAGGGCCCCGAGATCCCCCCACCTGGTTCTCACACCCCCCTACCCCCAGTCCTCTGGCACGTCCTGCCACCCAATGCCGCAATCTTCTGGCACCACCTGCGGACCAGCAGCAGTCCGGCCCGCCCGGACGAGATCCTGAGCCGAACCGGCCAGACAGCGCCCGGGGCGTTGACATCCCGGCACCAACTTGGCGACGCAATCGACGTGCTGCGCCAACTCGGAAGAGCTGGCCTCGTCAGGTGCGACGAACATGGCGCGTGGCAGACGACCACCCCAGCCCCAAACGATCCCGGCTACCAAGCAGCGATCGCCGGAGCGAGGCAGATCCATCAGGTTCGGTATGGTCAGATCAAGGCCGAACGGGCCGCCTACCGCTCGCGGGTCTACAGCGAATGGGGACGCCAGCGCGCCGCAGCCATCGAGAACGACCAGCTCAGACACCAGGCCTGGTGGGACGGCCTCGGTGAACCCGAGCGGGAGCGACGCCGCTCCCACGCCGCCCAGGAGTTCGTCAAACGCAGTCCTGGCAACCAAGCCCAGGACAAACACCGCTGGGCAACCCTGCGAGACGCCAACGGGATCAGCGAGGCTGACCGCCACGACCAGTGGGTCTCATCTATCCCGGACGACGAGTACCGACGCCGATCGACTGAACGCGCGCGGATCTTCGCCAGCAGACCGTGCCACGAACAACGGACACTCGCCACCGACTGGGACGCCCATCGACGCGAGTTCAGCGTCGCCCGGGGATACAGCCGCGAAGCCGCGTTAGAATTGGAAGGCGCGAGCAGTCAGGTGCATAAGTGGCTCATCGGACATTGGGTGGGGTCAGGGTTTGAGGCCTCCGGCGGCGAGGAGCATGCGGAGGCGGTAGTTGTCTCGGTTGCGGAAGCCACGGGCCAGTCGGCGATGGAGTTCGATCAACCCGTTCACCGCTTCAGTTCCGCCATTGTTGGCGCGGTCGGTGTCGAAGTAGGCCAGGAACGCGGCTTTCCAGCGGCGTAGGGTCCGGCCGAGTCGGGCGACTTCGGGGATCGGGCAGGTGTGGAACGAGGCGAGGATCTTCTCGGCCCGTCGGCGGCCCTCACGGGTGTCCTTGGTCTTGTAGGCGGCGCGAAGTTCTTGTGCGCATTGCCAGGCGACGAACACCTCTTGGTGGGCTTCGTCCCGGTCGACCGCGGTGGCGAGACGGGCCCATTGCTTGTCGGTGAGGTTCTCGGCGCCGGCGCGCAGGATCGTCGCGATGCCGTAGAGCGGGTCGCCCTTGCGGCCACGATGACCCAAGGTGGCTTGCTGGATCCGGCGGCGGACCTCGTCGACAACGGCGGTGCCGAGCTTCACCACATGGAACGCGTCGAGGACGGCGGTGGCGTCGGCGAGTTGTTCGTCGATGGCTGCCTTGTAGCCGCCGAACGGGTCCAGCGCGGCAACCCCGATGCCGGCGCGGAATTGTTCGCCGCGTTCGGTGAGCCAGTCGGCGTAGGCCTTCTTCGACCTGCCGGGCACGAGGTCGAGCAGTCTGGCATGGACCTGTCCGTGCTCGTCACGGGTCAGGTCGACCATCCCGGTCAACTCTTTGGGGCCCTTGCGGCGCGGGTCACCGTGATGCCACAGGTGCTCGTCCACGCCAAGGGAGGTGACCCCGTCGAACCGGGCCGGTCCGCGTCGAGGCGTTCCAGTTCGGGCAGGACGGCACGCCATACCGTCTTCCACGCCACCGCGAGCTGGCGGGCCAGGCCGGCGATCGTTGCGTGCTCGCGGCGCAGCTGCCCGATCGCCCAGGCGACGGCGCGGGTCGTGATCGAGCCACGTTCGGCGACCAGGTCGGGCACCTGCTCGGTGAACGTGCCTTGTGGGCACGTCGGTTCCCGGCAGCGCCAGCTCCGTTGCCGCCATACCAGCCAGACCCGGACATCGCCCTGGGGCACGTCGTGCAGGACCCGCCGTCGGCGGCCCCTGGCGGCGGCGATCACCCCGCACGACGGGCAGCCCATCACCCTCGGCAGTGTCGACACGGTCACCGTCAACCGGCCTGGGTCACGCTCGACGGCCTCGACGTGCACGGCTCCTTCCAAGCCCAGGAGCAGATCACAACGTGAACAAGGAGCAGTGGAAGTAGCAGGCGCGGCAGCACAGGCCGTAGCGTTGGACACGGGTCGAGGTCTCCACAATGAGCAGTTGCTTGGTCGCTACTGATCATCGGGGACCTCGACCCCCACCGTTCGGACATCACCCCCGGCGAGTCACCCCCACCTGATGTCCGATGAGCCGCATAAGTCGGAGATGTGCTAGCGATGTCGCTCCTGGTTGCTGGTGGGGCCTTGGCGGAGTTAAAGCGCCGACCAGCTGGCCCGCCTTCACCCTAAGTGCGCGCGGGCTACTGCAGACCGAAATCGAAACTCAAGCCTCTGTATCAGTGGAATCGGATAGTACTTCCAAGTCGAGACTTTCAGTCTGCTGGTATTGCCTGAAGGTCATCTCGGCGTCTGAGAGCACCACCACTTCGAACGTCGCAACCTCGTGGTCTAGCATTGGCGACAAGAGCTTTGCCTGCACTATCTCGCCGAAGAGTCGCCAGAGGTGGGCAAGGGAGCTCTTGTCGGCCTCCAGATTCGCGAGAATGAGCTCACTCACTCGATCAATTGAGAGCTCTATCTCTTGCTCGTTGGTTCTAAGACCAACCACACGCTCTGGACTCCAGAGCCAGCCTGGATCCACGTCATCAGGCACGATGAGCAGCTCCTCCGGCACCACGATGTAGAGCGTCAAGTTGCGTGCCGCTTTGGGCCATTGGTCTGCGGCAACCCGCAGGTCTTCCACGTAATCCAGTACTCGGCCGAAGTTGCTTTGGGTCGAACCGGCCTTGTCCTGCGCCTGTCGCCGCAGCTTACTGAAGGCTGGATAGACCTCGTCAGGAAACGGGAATCGGCTGAATGCTCGGCCAACTCGCCAGGCTAAGGCGCGAGCTGCGCGGCCGCTCTGCTGTTCAACGTAGCGAGCGGTAATGGGCAAGCCGACCAGAGCTGCCTTGGGGATCGAGACGGCGCGTTCCATGTCGGCTAGGCATCTCGCCGGCTCCGCGATAGTCGACTCAAGGTACAAGTGGAGCGGCTTCTGCCCCTTTCGTGCACTCGAAAGCGCCCCATCGGTGGCGTCTACCATGACCGGTGCCACCAGACAGCGAACCTTGCTCGGCTGCACGACGTCACAGGTCTGACTCAGTATCGCGATCCCATCAGGAGTTGCCATAATCTCCGATGCATCACCCGTGCCGGGCACCGGCAGGCGACGCAGGCCGACGACATCGCCTTGGCGCAGGTTGGAGCAGTCCATCTCTACCAACCCCAAGGCGGCTTCGGCGCTCACAGTTCGATCCGCTCCCTTGCCGACACGCCCGGAACCTGCAGCCGCGCGCTTTCGGCGCGCGCTGCCACAAGTTGGTGAAAGAGGCTCGTGCCGCGGCTTGAGTCGAGCAGTGCTCCACGCCGCTCAGCGGCAGTAGGGCCCGGCAGCGCCTGAACGATGGCGAGGAGCTTGGCAGCACGCTCTTCATGCTGTGGTGACATCGGATTGCCGTTGATCCAGTTGTGTACCGAGCGCCGCGATACACCGAAGAGGCGACCGACCTGCTCCGTCGTCAGACCCGTCAGAGTGCGGAGTTCCGAGATCCGTTGGGCCGGTGAAGCGGCAGTCTCGTTGAAGTGCGTACCGTCGAGATGCTGAATTCCTGAGCTTGTGTGATCGACGGGAAGGGAAAAGTCCCGCTTCGAGACCTGCACTATTTTCTGAACTGAAGTGGTCGTGTAGGACCAAGCTGGGAGAGTTGCGACTGCTCCGGACGAAGTTGCCAACACCAAGCCGAACGCCAATGCGGAAGGCAGGCGCGGGCTGCGCCCGTGGCTCTTAGCGGAAGCTCCAGATGTCGTTGTCATACGTCCTCACCGAACTCCTTGAGGAAGCCCTCGGTCGAGATGTACTTGAAGAAGTCGTAGGCGATGTCCGACAACCGACTTGCTTCAGCGAGGACTGCCGAAACATCAAGGGGCATTATCCTCTCCAATGAGGCATCGAGATCAAGCACCCATGAGCTCTGCTGCAATGGAGTCAATGCAGGATCCACCGTCTCGTCTGCTGGAAGCAGCCCTGAGCGCACCTGCAACGCTGCATCGTCGACCATGTATCGCGCATGGTTGGCCGTTGAAACCAGCTGGGCATCCCCGGTCTCCCCCGAGAGACTGGCATAGCCAAGGACCTCGGGGCGAACGTACTCCGCGAGATTCTCGACTAGACGGGGGTCTGCGAGCCGGTTTACGTACCGGATGCCCAGGCGTTCGATGAGAGGGATCCTGACTTTCGACGCGATTACATCGAGTGCTTGTTCGAGTCGCGCCAGGAGGTCAGGGAACGACGTGTACGAGGTGCAGTACAAGGATGCGAATCGTCTGCTCAGGTTGATGTGCCACGCATCGTCGATGGATCGCCACTGGTAGATCCTCTCCCCTGGGGCCTGTGTCACGCCCTCCGGAGTGATCGTGTATGCGACCTCGTCGATGCGCGACACGAGGGGATACTCGTCGAGTGCCGAGCCGAAGGCCTGCGCGACTTCGGTCAGGTCCCCCTGCAAGTGATTGAAGTCAGGCCACCGGACTTGACACAGCACGAGGGCCAAAGGTGCGTTCGCAAGCCGAATCCTCTTCTCCGTGTCGCCAGTGAACGGTCGGAAGCGCTCTCGATCTGTCATGGTTCACACTGTACTTCACAGCCCCGACAGTGGATCGGTGAATCGACGTGGACCGTGTGCCTCGTTGGGCGAGGCCGGCTGATCGGCATGGGAGCGAGAAGAAGGGGGCGATCATGGCCGCAGACACACCGGATCCCCCGGCCTCCGTAAGGGATGACCTCAGTGCGGGTCCCCTGTCCTGAGCTCCCTCAAGGGCAAGGGCGACGGACCTCAGGATGCCGATGACTCTTTGCTCGATTTCAATCGGCGAGCCCGCAGCTTGAGTCTCAACTCCGCAGGTCAGGCCCGGGGGATGATCGCGGAGCCCAGCCCAACCGAGGTGTCCAGATTCTGACACTGCCCCGCGAGGGCGCCTTCGAGGCCTACCGTCGCACGACATAGCAGGTCCGCACCCCCCATCGGATCGAAGTGCAATGAGGCATTGAAGCCCTTTCCTCGCACAAGGTGACCATGAGGCGGTCGCGATTGGCTTGTGTGAGTAGAGGCCCCAGGTAGGGGTTGAAGGAGGGCGCGCAGATGGTCACGAACCGCTCCGGAGTCCAGATCGCGCTGGCCAGCGCCTTGGTGGCGCTGTTGCTGGTCGGCTGCGGCACACCGAACCAGACCCCCAGCCCGTCGCAGACGCCGACGCAGTCGACTACCTCGTCCACGCCGCAGACCCCAACGCCGACGCTGTCGGCCGACGAGCAGGCTGCCGTCGAGGCGGCACAAGCAGCCCTGGCCCTCTACGACAGGCTGGCAGCGGATCCGACGGCAGATGTGGGCGAGCTGACGACGGTAGCCAGGGACAGTGCCTACCTCACGTGGGCGTCCTGGCTCACGGAGTACCGCGGCAACGGGTGGGTCGGCAGGGGTGTCCAGTCGTCGACCCTGCTGAGCACCGAACCGGGGTCGGACTCCCGGCAGTGGATCGTCACGTTGTGCGTCGACAACTCCCAGACCGACATGGTCGACAGGGACGGGAACTCGGTTGTCAACAGGGATGCCCCGCCTCGGACGGTGGGTGTCTACACGCTGATGCAGGACCCGAGCATGTTCGGCTGGTTCGTGACCGCCTTTGAGTCGGCGGGGACATGCTGACGAGGTCCCCGGCGGCTCGCGTGATCCTGCTGGCGGCGCTGATGCTGCTGTCGATGGTGGTGCTGTTGCCTTCCGGGGTTCGGGCTGTCGCCGATCCTGGCGTGACGTGCCCGGATGGTCAGGCGTTGGATGCGCGCACCCAGACCTGCCGCATCTACATCGTCAACACCGGTGCACCGTCCGGGCAGGGGGATGCGCCCGTTCAGCCGGTGTCCGGCGGATCGGGTGGCGAGGTCACTGCCTGTGTGGACCGGTCATTGGGGCGGAACGATCCGCTTCCTTGTGAGTCGGATCGCGGGTACTGGTCGAACGCGATGAACTGTTACGTGCGGCTAAGGGATCCGCAGCCACCGAAGTCCAGTTCGCTGTGGCAGGGCCGTGAGGACGGGGCGATCTATGACTGCAGCCTCCCTGCGGGGCAGGATGGGCCTCCCACGCCATTCTGGTCTGCGTCGATGCCGGCCGGTCCTGCGGCTCCGGTTGATCCGGCCGTGGTGGCGCAGACGATCGTGACGCAGATGGAGTTGCGGGCGTTCGACATCGGGATGGTGCCGGAGGACCGGCCGGACTCGATGGGCATCGTCGGGTTGCCGATGTGGTTGTGGGTGAACAATCCGTCGGAGCAGACGTTCGGGCCGATGGTGCGGTCTGCCTCGCTGGGTTCGGTCACTGTCACCGCGACTGCGGATGTACAGCGGATCGTGTGGGACATGGGTGACGGTGGGGCGGTCACGTGCACGACGGTGGGCACGCCGTTCACCGATGGCCACGGCGGCCAGCAGTCCCCGGACTGTGGCTACACCTACACCCGGCAGGGCACTTACGCGATCGCGGCGACCGCTTACTGGAACGTGGCGTGGGCCTCGAACACCGGTGTGACCGGGAACATCCCTTTGGAGTTCACCTCGACTCGTCAGGTCGTGGTCGGAGAGATTCAGGTGGTGCGGCGATGAAGAGTTTGCGGGAGAAGCCGACTGGTGCGAGTGGCGCCGGGAAACAACCGGGCGACGCAGCGACGACCACGGCCGCAGTGCCGCCGGCGGTTGCCTCGCCGCCGCGACCGCGGCGCCGTCCGATGCTGATCCTGGCGTCGGTGGCGATGGTGCTTGCCGGCATGGTGGGGTCGGCCTTGGCCTACAGCAGTCTGGGGAACGCCCAGTCGGTCGTGGTGGCGCGGGTGGATGTCGCGCGTGGCACGGTGATCACCAGCGATGTGCTGCAGGTGGCGCGGGTCGGGGTGGACCCGGCGTTGCAGGTCGTGCCGGCCAGCAGCCTCGATTCCCTGGTCGGGCAGCGCGCCGCGGTCGACCTGAAGGCTGGCCAGTTGCTGGTTCCGCAGGCGGTGAGCGGCGACGTGTTCCCCCACCACGGCACGTCGGTGGTCGGGCTGACGCTGGGGCCGGGGCAGATTCCCGGGACGCCGCTGCAGGTGGGTGACCAAGTTCGGATCGCGTCCACTCCCGGCGCCCAGGGTGACGTGCACGCCGACCAGATCAAGGTCTTCACGGGCCTGGTGGTCGAGGTGGGCACGGCGGACACCTCGGGCAATGTGACGGTGAGCGTGGAGGTACCGGCGGATCAGGCGCCGGAGGTGGCGGTGTGGTCGGCGAGCGGCAGGGTCGCGATGCTGCTGGAATCCAGGGAGGCCTGATGGCTCTGGTGGTGTTGGCTTCGGCGTCGGGCGCCCCGGGGGTGACGACGACCGCGTTGGGGTTGGCGTTGTGCTGGCCGCGTCCGGTGGTGTTGGTGGACGCCGACCCGGTGGGCGGGTCGGCGGTGTTGGCCGGCTACTTCCGTGGCGGCGTGGCGCACAACGACGCGATGGTCCAGCTGGTGCTTGCTCGCAGGGACGGCCGGCTGCCCGACGAGCTGCGGGCGGTTCTGATGCCGGTGCCCGACAGTGAGGTGTTGCTGCTTCCGGGGGTGCGGTCGCACGCCCAGGCTGCGAGCCTCGGTGAGCTGTGGCCGGAGCTGGGTCTGGAGTTGCGGGCTTTGGAGGCGACCGGGCAGGACGTCATCGTCGATGCCGGTCGGCTGGGCATGGTGTCGTCACCGGCGCCGCTGGTCGAGCAGGCCGATCTGGCGCTGCTCGTGGTGCGCAGCGACCTGCCATCCCTGGCAGCGGCGCGACAGTGGGCGGCCACGTGGGGTTCGGCGCGCGACGATGGCACCGGTGCTGCGGCTGCGGGTCTGGTGCTGGTGGGAGAGGGTCGCCCCTACACCGCTGGGGAGGTGTCGCGGGTGTTGCAGATCCCGGTGGTGGAGAAGGTCGCCTGGGACGAGCGGACCGCGCAGGTGTTCAGCGTCGGCCAGCAACCGTCGGCGAAGTCCGGCAACAGCAGGCTTGTCCGCAGCTATCGGGCGTTGGCGGGGGCGATCGACGCAATGGTCGCCTCGGCACGGCAGGATGCGGCAGTTCGAGGTGGGAGGGCCACATGACCGACCGGGTGTACTCACTGGGAGCGGCCGAGTTCGACCCGGCCGGGTTGCCGATCTTCGCCCAACCGGGGCAGGCGCCGTCGGCGGGGGCACGCCCTGGCCGGGTCCGCTCGTCGTTCTCGTTGGGTCGAGACCCCAAACCAGCCCCGACGGCACGCGATCCACGGGACGCGGCGGCGCCGGTGGCGCAGCTGCCGCTTCGGACTGTCACTACGGCTTCGGGCGACGGGATCGACTGGAACCTGGTGTCGGCGCTGCGTGCGGCGGCGTCGGAGAGGTTGATGCGCGCGGTTGAGACGTCCCCGCATCTTGGACGGGACGACCAGCACGCACTCGGCCGGCGGATCATCAACGAACTGCTCGACGAGGAGGCCCGGCAGGCGGCCAGTGACGGTTTCGGAGCCCAGAATCGGGTGCAGCAGTCCCAGTTGGGGCAGGCGGTGTTCGACGCGTTGTTCCGCCTGGGCCGGTTACAGCCGCTGGTCGACGACCCTGGAGTGGAGAACATCACGATCCTCGGTTACGACACGGTGTGGCTGGAGTACGCGGACGGACGGTTGGTGCGGGGGCCGCAGGTCGCCGATTCAGATCAGGACCTGATCGACTTCCTGGTGTTCCTGGGCAGCCGCTCGGAGGTGAACGCCCGCCAGTTCAGCGAGGCGGAACCGAGGCTGCACCTGCGGTTGGACGGCGGTGCCCGGCTGGCGGCGACCGCGTGGGTGACGCCGCGGCCGTCGGTGGTGATCCGCCGCCACCGGATGCAGGAGGCCACCCTGGATGATCTGGTGGCGCGTGGGTCGTTGAGCAAGGTGGCTGCCAGTTTCCTTGCGGCGGCGGTGCGGGCGCGTCGCTCGATCGTCGTGGCGGGCCCGCAGGGTGCGGGCAAGACCACCATGGTTCGCGCCTTGTGTGCCGAGATCGGACCGAACGAGGCGATCGGAACGTTCGAGACGGAGTACGAGCTTCATCTGCACGAGATGCCGGAACGGCACCCGATCGTGCACGCGTGGGAGGCCCGGCCGGGGGGCGAGTTGCAGCCGAACGGTCGGCGGGCCGGCGAGTACACGATCGACGACGCCTTGTACGACTCGTATCGCTACAACCTGTCGCGCCAGATCGTCGGCGAGGTGCGTGGCAAGGAGGCGTTGACGATGATCGAGGCGATGCAGTCGGGAACCGGATCGTTGTCCACGACCCATTCGGAGTCGGCGGAGGCCGCGGTGTCGAAGCTGGTCACGTGTGCGATGAAGGCCGGCGCGCATGTCACCCAGGACTACGCGGTGCGGGCGATCACCGAGTCGCTGGACATTGTGGTGCATGTGGATGTCCGCACTGAACCCAACGGCAAGGGTGTCCGCAAGCGGCGCTGGACCTCCGAGATCGTGGTCATCGGGCCGGGCGAGCAGCAGAAGGGTTACGCCCTCAGTTCGGTGTTTCGGTGCCCACCGGGGACGACGACTGCGCGGGCTGTCGGCGGGCTGCCTGACAGCTACCGGGAACTGCGCGACCACGGGTTCGACCTGACCGGTTACCTGTCCGAGGCCCAACAGGGGGTCTGGTCATGATGGTGCTGGTGCCCGCAGTCGCTGCCGGCCTGATCGTGGCCGGCCTGATCGGCATCGTCGTCGGGTCCCGGCCGGTCGAAGCACCCGTTGCCCGGCCGCGACGGCGGCGCATGGCCAGGGTTTCGATGTCGACCAGGACACGGACTTTGCTGCTGGTCGGGATCGTCGCTGGTCTCGTCGTTGCGCTGCTGAGCGGCTGGTTGCTCGCGATCCTTGTCGTGCCGTTGGCGGTCGCAGGTCTGCCGGTGCTGTTGTCGTCGTCCGACGCCGCTGTGCAGATCGCCCGGCTGGAGGCGATGGAGGAGTGGACGCGTGCGCTGTCGGGGGTGCTCACCTCGGGGGTTGGGCTGGAGCAGGCGCTGATCGCCACGTTGCGGTCGACCCCGGAGGCGATCAAGCCGGAGGTGTCGCGGCTGGCATCGAGGCTGCGGGCCCGCTGGACGACCGAGGACGCCCTTCGGGCGTTCGCGGACGAGCTGGATGATGCGACCGGTGACCTGGTCGCGGCGAGCCTGATCCTGGGCGCTCGCCGGCGCGGGCCCGGACTGGCGACGGTGCTGGAGAGCTTGGCCGAGTCGGTGGCGGCAGATGTCAGGTCGCGGCGGCAGATCGAGGCGGATCGGGCGAAGCCTCGCGCCACCGCCCGCTGGGTCACGATCATCACAATCGGTGTGCTGGTGGTGCTCGCGTTCACCGGCGAGTACGTCGCCCCTTACACGACCCCGATCGGGCAGGCGATTCTCGCTGTCTTCCTGGCCGCCTACGTGGGGGTGTTGGTGTGGATGCGCCGCATGTCTGCCGGCGCACCCCTGCCGCGGTTCATCGGCCAGAAGGTCCGGGCGGAGGCGGCACGATGATCACCGGAATGCAGCTGGCCCTGCTGGGCGGGGCCCTGGTCAGTAGCGGGGTGGTCGGGCTGGTGTGGCGCCTGGCACCGGCGCATCCCGACCTTGGTGATGTGTTGCTGCGGCTGTCCCCGCAGGTCGTCCGCCGCGTCGACGGCCTGGAGGCCAGCGACGGGTCGACGACCGATCGGTTGGGCAGGTGGGGCATGAAGGTGCTGCCCGCCGGGGTCTGGGGACGCACGCCGCACCAGGAACGGCTGCTGCTGCGTATTCCGCTGAGCCGGTTCTACGGCCAGAAGATCCTGTACGCGCTGGTCGGGACGCTTATCCCACCGGGTTTCACGCTGCTGTTCTGGGCCCTCGGTTGGCAGCTGCCGATCCTGGTGCCGGTCGGCGCCACCCTGGGATTGGCCGCGCTGATGTTCATGCTGCCCGACTACAACCTGCGCGATGACGCGAAGAAGGCACGCATCGAGTTCGCCCGGGCGCTGGGTGCGTTCGCCGACCTGGTCGCGCTGGAACGACTCGCCGGGTCGGGGCCGCGGCAGGCGATGGAGGTCGCAGCGAAGGTGGGTGACTCCTGGGTCTTCCGCCGGCTACGGGAGGAACTCGCCTTGTCGGCATGGACCGGCGAACCACCCTGGGAGGCGCTGCACCGACTGTCGGACGAGCTCGCGCTTCCCGAACTGGGCGACCTGGCCGACATCGTCCGGCTCGGCGGCGAGGAGGGCGCCCAAATCTACAACCAGCTTCGCGCGAAGTCCGGGTCCCTGCGGGCAGCGATGCTGAACGCCGAACTCGCCCGCGCCAACGAGGCCAGCGAGAAGCTGTCCATCCCGATGAGCATCCTCGGCATGGTCTTCCTCGCCATCCTGATCACCCCCGCACTGCTGCGAGTGGTCGGCTGACCCCCCAGTTCCGAATCCGAATCGAATCCCACCCAATCAACAAGGAGACACGAGATGATCCGCTTGGTAGTGATGTTCCAGATGCTGCTCGCCAGGGCTGCCAGCTACGTTGAAGGGCAACGCCGCGTCCTGCGCGTCGCGATGAAGGACGAGCGCGGCTCAGTCACCATCGAGCACGTCTTGTGGGCGGTCGCCGTGCTCGCTTTCGTCGCGATCGTGGTCGGCGCGATCGGCGGCTACATCAACGCGAAGGTCGGCGAAATCAGGTGAGCCCGCGGCTGCGGCCGGCCGGGGCGGGTCGCCACCCACCGGTCGCCGATGAGCGCGGGTCGACGTCGATCCAGATGGTGATGCTGATGCCCGCCCTGTTCGCGATCATGTTCCTCGGCCTGCAGGGCGCGTTGTACTACTACGCGTCCAACGTTGCCGGCGCCGCCGCCCACGAGGGCGCCAGCGCAGCGTCGGCGTACCAGAACCGCGATAACCAGGGCGTCGGCCCGCGGGCGGCGTCCGACGCGCTCGAACAGTCGCACGGCTCGCTGCAGGACTGGCAGGTCGCAATGACCACCACTGCCGACGCGGTCACCGTCACGGTCACCGGCCACCCGTTGTCGGTGCTGCCCGGACTCGAGTTGCGGGTCGCCCGGTCGGCCACGCTGCCGTGGGAACGGGTGTCATGAAGCGCCCGGGTGGTGAGCGCGGCTCGGTCACGTTGGAGGCGGTCATCCTGATTCCGGCGTTCCTGTTGTTCGTCGCGCTGGTGATCGCTGGCGGTCGGGTCGCGATGGCCAGGCAAGGCGTGCAGACCGCCGCCGCGGAGGCGGCTCGACAGGCCTCCATCGCCCGCACCGCCGGCGAGGCCACAGCAAAGGCTCAGGCCGGGGCCCAACAGACGCTCGCCGATCAACAGCTTCAATGTCGGTCCTCCAGTGTGGTGACCGACACGTCCGGTTTCGCGGCACCCGTGGGGACGCCGGCGTCGGTGAGCGCGACGGTGACCTGTGAGGTCGACCTGGCTGGGGTCGCGATACCGGGGCTGCCGGGGTCGCTCACCATCACGGCCACCTTCCAGTCTCCGTTGGACACTTTCAGAGGACGGTGACCAATGATTCGGCACTCGAACCGTGACCCGGAGCGGGGCTCGATCAGCCTGTGGGTTGTCCTGGCGTCGTTCTGCATGATCCTCATCGTCGGAATCGCGGTCGACTTCAGCGGCCACGCGGCCGCAGAACACCAGGCCAGGGTGTCCGCTGGTCAGGCAGCCAGGGCTGCCGGTCAGGCGGTCCAGCTGGACGCGCTCGTCCGCGGTGGTGAGGTGCGGCCCGATCCGGCCCGGGCGGCAGCCGCCGGCGACGCCTACCTCTCCCAGGCCGGTCTGTCCGGCACGGTGAGCGTGTCGGGAACGGTGGTCACCGTGAACGTGAACGGCGCCTACGAGTGCGTCTTCTTGTCGATCATCGGGCTTCGGACACTGCCGGTCAGCGGCACGGCATCTGCAGACGCCGTCCGCGCATACCAAGGAGCACCGCGATGATCCGCAAGAGACTGGTTGGGTTGTTGGCGAGCCTGGCGGTCATCGCAATCGTCATCGGGATGCCGATCCTGCTGCTCCGGGTGGGTGGGAACCCGATCCCAACGTCACTGCCCGGGGCGGGCGAGGTGTGGGGATGGCTGTCACGACCGGACGATGGCACCGTCGCCCTGGCTGCGATCATGATCGCGAGCTGGCTCGTGTGGGGACTCCTGACACTCACCTTGGTCCTCGAGACGGTGGCCCTGGTGCGCGGTGTCAAGGCGCCCACCCTGCCCGGGCTACCCCAGTCGTTCGCCAGGCGGCTGGTCGCCGCGTCGGCGATGCTGATCGTGTCCGCGCCACCCTTGCTGGGTGGGCTGTCCCACGCACTGGCCGACGAGGCGCCAGCCACACCCGTGGCCACCGCGATGCCCACCAACCACCCGGTTCAGACACCGGTCGACGACACCCCGCCGTCGCCCGCAGCGCTGTTCGACCATGTCGTGCAGCCTGGTGACACGCTGTCCCAGCTGGCCTCCGATCACCTGGGTGATCCGGACCGGTGGCCCGAGATCTACGACGCATCCAGGGAGGTCGCCCAGCCCGAAGGTGACCGGTTGGCCGATCCCGACCTGATCATGGTCGGTTGGACGCTGCGGATTCCCACCCAACCCGCCGGCTCAACCCCAGCGACGGTGGTGGTGCAGCCCGGCGACAACCTGTCTGCGATCGCCGCCAACCATCTCGGTGACCCGGACCGTTGGCCCGAGATCTACCACGCATCGACCGGCCTGCTGCAACCAGACGGTAGGCAGCTGACAGACCCGGACGTGCTGGAGCCCGGCTGGCGTCTGAACCTGCCGTCAACGACGGTCGACACGGCGCCGCCGGCTTCGGAGGTGGCCGACCCGCCGACCGAGCCTGCCGCGCCGGATGCCGACGCAACGCTGCCAGCGCCCACTGCCGAGGCGGAGCCGCCCGTCGAGCCCGGCGATGTCGCACCCGATCCGTCGGACGGGCATGGATCGCCTGCCGACGAACCAACTGACGACCAGGCCGCCGACGATGCCGCGGCCGAACCCACCTTCACCAACCCGGCGGCCGGGGTGTCCGCCCCGTGGCTGTTGACCGGGGTGGCGATGGGCGGGGCGGTGCTGGCCGGTTCGGCGCTGATGATGTTGCGCCGGCGACGCGAACAGCAGTTCCGGCTACGCAGGCCGGGACGGATGATCCCCACACCGGCGACCAACCTCGTCCCGGTGGAGAAGACCATCACCACGGTCGGGTCGGTGGCCGCGCCGACAGTCACGTTCATGGACGAGGCCCTCCGCCGGCTGGCGGCTAACCGCGTCCAGGCGGGCGTCCCGATGCCGGACCTGGCGGGGGTCGAGATCGGCGACGACCAACTGACCCTGCACCTGGCCGCACCCACGGACCTGGAGCAGCCCTGGACCACCCCGGACGACACCCGGCTGCGATGGACTCTGCAGGCCGGCGTCGACCTCGACATGGTCGGGCCCCTGCCGGAGTATCAGCCTGCCCCGTACCCGCTGCTGGCAACCACCGGCACCAGCGACTCCGGCGAGGTCTGGCTACTCAACTACGAACAGCTCGGCACGGTCCGAGCGACCGGGGACCCTGACTACGCTGCAGACTTCCTGCGGTACCTCGCCGCCGAACTGGCGGTCAACCCGTGGTCCCGCGACGTCCGGGTCAGCTGCCTGGGAGTTGCCGAAGAGGTCCAGACCCTGAACCCCGAACGGTTCCGCGCATTCACGGACGTCGACCGTGCGGTCGCGGATGCGTTGTCCGCTGCCCGGTTCGCCGCCGAACTGGCCGAACGGGCGGACGCCGACGCGCCCACCGGCAGATCCGCCCAACTGGGTGACGAGATGTGGCCAGCCGACGTGGTCCTCGCGGACGCCACCACCGTCGCGGACAGCCCGGGACTGCAGGAGCTGATCGACCTCGTCGAGGACGAACACCAGACCACCTGCACCGCGATCGTCGTCGGAGGGCACACCGACGCGATCACCGGTACCGAACTCGTGTTCACCATGAATGGACGTGTCCTGGTCGGTGATGTCGGGCTCGACCTGGTGGCGGTCGGGTTGACCCCGGACGAGGCTTGGGGCTGCGCGTCAGTGCTGGCACAAGCCGACCGCAGCGATGACGTCCCGATCACGGCCACCAGCACCAGCCGCGAAGGGTGGCGAGCGATGTCTGACGACGCTGGCGCGCTCCGGCAGGAGTTGACGATCCCACGCACCATCGAGGTCCTCGAACCCGCCAGCAGCGTCATCGAGCCGGGTGCTCCGCTGCCCGCCTCGACCACCAGCGAGGACCTTGATGAGTTGGCGCCGAAGGTCACCAGCAAGGTGCGAGAAACTGTTGAGCAGGCCGACCCGACTTTGGACGCCGACGTCACCGACTGGTTCGCCGACGAATGCTGGCGGCCCCGGTTGACCCTGCTCGGCCCCGTCGCGGTGCGCGCCCATGGGCAACCGATCGAGAAACGCAAAGCCTTCTACGTCGAGGTGCTGAGCTACATCGCACTCCGCGAGCACGGGGCCACCCCCGACGAGCTGGCCACCGCATTCGGTCACAGCGAGGGCACCGCCCGCATCTCCGTCGGCACAGTCCGCGCATGGCTCGGAACCAACCCACGTACCGGGGAGCCCCACATCCCGCATGCAGACAAGACTGAACCGGCCAAGGCCGGCGGCGTCCGGGCCTACCAGGTAGTGGATCTCCTGGTCGACGTCGACCTGTTCCGGCGGCTTCGGGTACGCGGCGAGGCCCGCGGCAGAGAGGGCATCAACGACCTCGTCACCGCACTCGCTCTGGTGAACGGACGCCCCTTCGACCGGGTCCGCGAAGCAGGCTGGGCGTGGCTGGTCGACCTCAACATCGACCAGCACATGATCTGCGCGATCGTCGACGTCGCCCACCTCGTCGTCACTCACTTCCTCAAGACGGGAGACCTCGGCAAGGCCCGCGCCGCAGCCGAGACCGCGTTGGCCGCAGCACCCTACGAGACGATCCCCAGGCTCGACCTGGCAGCCGTCACCCACGCCGAAGGTCATACTGACGAAGCTCGCCGGATCGTACGCGAGGAGGTGTGCAATGTCGAGGACGAGAGCGGCCTGCCCAACGATCTCAGCGACCGCACCGCACAGATCATCGCCGGGTTCAACTGGTTCAAGCAGCGGGCGTCGTAGTCTATTGGGCTCCCGCGGTGCGCCAAGTCGCCTCAACCCGGGCGAGGAAGGCGTCGCCGCGGAGATTTGGCATCACTTCCGAGACTGAGTGCGCAATAAGGATCGCGCCTGCCGCGCTCTGTGTGCCAAGCAGCCCGAGCGAATCGAGGACTTGGTCGTATGGGACTGGTAGGGGGCGTCGATCGGAAAGGATCTCCTGAGCGCAATACTCCGCCATGAGTACGCGGCGGTCTCCTGAGCCGGGCTGAATCTCAATCCGTTTCTCGACGTTGCGAACCATCCGACGGAGATCGCTTGCTCTGAATCTAAGCCCGAGATCCGATGCGACGGCGGAGAAGACCGTGCCAGTATCCACGCTCAGTAGCTGCTTCCATTCAGCCGTCTTGTCAGGATCGCGACTGACAGCCACCGCGATTCTGCTCAGGATCTCGATGCCCTTCAAGAGCTCCGCGGCCAGCGCGTCTGCTGCCTGTTGGGGTGTGTCAAATTTCGCGCGCCAGCGGGCTGCGGCCTCCTGAGCACTTGAGTTGTCTGAGTGCTCATTGGCAGACCGGAGGTTGTAGATCAACCGGCGCAGTTGTGGAAGCTCCCGGTTGGGTCGTAGCTTCAGGAGGAAGCTTGTCTCCTTTGCGAGATTCTCGTTGAAGAACTTGTAGTAGGCAGAGACGAGTGTCTTGAGCTCAGCCTCGGTCCAGCACGATGGCGCTAGGTCGGGCGGGTCGATTTCAAGCGATGAGCCCGTCGCAACCAGGCGCGCTTGCGCGAATGTCGTAAACGGGCCGCTCATCATCTCTGTCGCTCCCGGAACATCGAGCGCGGCTCTGCGACCGGCCCTCCGGACAGCTTGAAACCAATGTAGAAGGGCGGCATCTGTTGGTTGCGCGCGAACTCGCCGCCCGGGCTGAAGAGTCTCGGCTCGAATCGCACGCGCGTTCCCAGTCGCTCGACCCACACCTGACCCGAGCGTGAATCAGAGGACTCCACCCGCCCGGCGAACGTAATCGGACGACCCGATTCATCCGCGATCAAGTACCTGGTGTAGATGCGCTTCGACAACTGCCGCGTAAGATCGCCTGCCTCTCGGAACAACCGGGTTGCCTCTGTGAAGTCCCCAGCAACGAACTCGGCAATCGCTCGGACAAACAGGAAGCGGTAGCCGTCAGGGAGGACGGCATCCCCAAGGTCAACAGCGAGTTGGGCTATCTGCTCCAGCGCCTCAGGTGAGAGGTACAGCGGTACTCGCTCGCCCAGCAGAAGTTGGTTCCCCGTGATCGCCTTCCAGGTCAGGTCAATGAGAAGCTGCGCACACCTCCAGTCAGCCCGGGTATCCGGTGGCGCCTGACGAAGGCGGCGGAGAGCGCGCCGCTCTCCAGCAGGTCCATCCTTCGCATCGAACTGGGCGAGGAAGTAGGTAGCGGCTGGGCTGGCGTTGAGCTCTAGCTTTCCGAGGTACTCCCACACCGCGTCGTCATTGCTGAGGAGCTTGTTCAACTCGGCGCCGCGTTTGTCCAGGTTGGCAAGCTGTGCGCCAGTGAGAGAACTCCGATCCAGCGACTCCAGGGTCGCAACCGCACTAGCCAGGCGATCAACCCGCTCAGCTGGAGTGAGTGTGTCGGACAGCACCGCATCCCGGGTCGCCCATGCAAGGACATCGACCGGATGCACATTCCCGGGATCAACTGCTCGTGCGTCAAGGACGGCTACAAGCACATCATCAAGGCGAGAGGCCAGCCCCTCCACGTGGACAGACACGTCTGCGTGGGCGTACTCGTAGATGATTGCTCCCAGTGTCGATGCCAACTCGACCGACAACGCCAGGCGGATCAGACCTCGAGTGCCTCGATCCCCGAGCACCTCATCTAGCAGCTCACGGTTGTGCTCGAGAGTCGCGACGCGGTCCTCGACTGTTCCGATCTGAACTCCCTGCTGCCAATGCACGAAGTCCCGCACGAAGTTCGATTCCTGCAAGACAAGGCGCGGATGGGCGCGTCCAAGTTCGATCCGCCTTGCACTGAGCGCGTCTGCAATCTCCCCGAAGTGGCTTCGGTACTTGTTGACCAGATCCGAGCTTGGCCCGATGCGTTCCAGCAGCTTCACCAAGAACTCGACCTCGTCGGCTCCGCCCATGAAGCCGTCGGCGATGCGCACACTGTGGATTGCTTCAGTGAGTACCTCGACCTCGACCGCGAGGGGGATCTCGTTCTGAGCGAGCAGTTCAGCCTCGAGTTGGGAACGGACCCCGAGGAAGTAGTCACCGCTGTCGTCGTCGATCTCGCGAATAATGTCTGAAGACGCAAGAGCATCGCGCACACTCTGGAAGCCCTCCCGCCCCAGAACGCGTAGGGCCAAGTCGATCGGCACCGGGATGCCATGTCGACCAGCAACCAGTACGAGCGTCGTCACGCGCTGGATCGGTGCACGATCCACAAAACTCTGGTCGCGCAGTGAACCATCCGCAGAGTCTGGGGGAAGAAGGTCTTCGATCACGAGTCCGGCCGCTTGGAAGGCTGCCTGCATGGAGGTGAGACGCTGCTCAGGTGTAGCCTCCGTTCTGTGGCGACGCGCGAGCTTTGCCATCACGCGCTCGGCAGATCGCATCTCTTGCGACAAGCCACTTCGGAGCTGGTGTTCTGTCTCGGGGAGCATCCGGTACAGGAACGCCAAGAAGTTGGTGTCGACCGCTTGCTGCGAGGCCTTAACCTCATACCCGAAACTGGCAAGGATCTCGAAGAGCCGCCCAGTCTCCTGTCCGCTTAGTTCGGCTGACGCATCGATTACCACCGAGGAGTCATCTTTTGTTTTGTACGAGGAGCCGACCACCAACACCTTGCGGCCGCGCGCGTGCAATTGCCGCGACAGTGCCTCGTACTCGCCTGGCTCTATCATCCCGTCCCAGATGAGGACCGTTGCCTTGGCTCCATTGTCTGCGGCCCATGCGGCGTACATGTCGATGTCTTCGACAGACGGACGCACCGTCCTCCGAGACTGATGGAGCACCGCAAACTCACCGGAGCGCGATAGCTCCATCGCCAGTGCTGCTAGGGACACAGTCTTGCCGGTGGCCGTTTGCCCAGCAACCACAATTGGCGTCGGGAGCTCCCGGTCGTTGAGTTCGGTGCGAACCGTCTCGAGCAGGAGTGACTCAAAATCACGTTTGAGATTCATGCCAGCGGCGATTCCCCTCCACCGCGGCACGCCCTCTGTGGCTCCCATGAAGTTCCGAAACTCTTGGTAGCGGGCTGCGTTCGAACTGAAGACAGGCGGTGTGAGGAGCTCGAGGTCGACTGGTCGCGCTGATCGTCGAATCTGGTTCCAAGTGTGGATGTCGATGTCGACGAAGCCGTCGCCCAGTGCGATGACGTGCTGCGACGGCGCTGCGCTAGCGGCACCCTTGGCAGCACCAGCGGTTAGAAGATCTTCGAGCACCTTCTCTAGCGAGTCTCGATGCAGGACGAGTTGCCCTCTGCCGGCAAAGCTGCTGACCAAGGGATCCGCGAACCACTCACCCGCCGAGAACAAGTGAGCCTGTTGCGGCCCAAGGAAGCCGAGTAGTGGAATTAAGTCGTCAACGCGGAGCCGACTTCCGGCTTGCCATCCCTCGACAACAACCGTTCCCCCGGGTGTAACGGTCTCGGTAACCAGTCGCGTGAGTTCCTGATTGCTGCGAATCCGTGCGGTCGCCTCCTCGACCGCAGAGGCAGGAGGCCGTTCCGACTCCGGCAGATGGGTGCCACCGAATAGGTACCGCACTTCAAGGTCTGACTGGCTGCGCGATGGCGCGCGGCTCATCGCGCCGAGCGAGGTGGTCGTCCGCGACTCTCCAATGAATGCGTCCGCGACAGTTCGATCGGTCGCTGACGTGAAGACCCCATTCCACCTGTACCCGGTCGCAACGGGCCCGAGGCGGTCAAGGCCCTTGTCGCCGAGTAGAAGGAACGCGGGTCCTCCAGCAAGTTGGGTCGCAAGACGACGTAGATCCGGCGCTAGTTGGGGCACATCACATCCTCTCACGTCGCTGTTATTGGAAGTCCCACTGGGCAAAGCACGCTGATGGGCAGACTGGGGCTCTCGGCATCCGCATACACTCGGCCAGGCACGTGGGCGGGCCAAGGCGCCAGCCATACCGCCCAACTACGCCAAATCATCGGCGTCCGCGGGTCCACCAGGCTCCTTCGGCTCGCGGAGGCTGTCCCCCCCATTCGGAGGCTGGCTCTCCGAAAATCTCGTGCGTTGAGGCAACGATTCCACGTCCAACCAGATGGTTCGCGCCGCTGCCGAAGACGGCTCCGAGTCCACGCGGCAGCTGCTTGCCGAGCACGAGCACGCCTTGCCTCTCACCGTACTTGGTGATGAACCGCGGGCCGAGGACCTTGTTGGCCTTGTTGATCGCCTCCATCGGGATGGTGTTTACGATCTTTCGTGCCCAGTGGGGCGCCGTCTTGCCTACCCCGGCGTGGAGCGCGCCAACCGCGGAGTCCCCAAGCATCACGCTCATCACGAGCAATTTGCGCCGCTCAACGTCCTCGGGGTGAAGGTCATGCACTTCTGCCACGGAAAGGACGTAGAGAACGGAAGCCTCGGTGAACGCCAAGGTGTCGGCGAACGCGGCAGGGACGCCCATCGCGCGCCCCGCGCCGGGAAGTGCTGCAGCCATGCCTGTACCCGCGCCTGCGATCGTAACGGCTGACAGGTACCAGCGGTTCAGTTCCCGGACCAGCTCTTTCGGAGTATGGTCCGGGTGCACGCGTCGAAGTCGGTCGACACTCGTTCTAGCAACGGCTTGCTGGACTGACAGGGACCGCTCGAACCCAGCGGCAAGACGCTCCTTGGCACCATCGATCATCGTCATTGTGTGCGTGTCCTTCCGGAGAGTGGGGCAAGTTGGCGGGGTCATAGCTGTATGCATACGCGGACGCTTGGTCCCACGTGCACATGCATGACGTCGTAGGCTGGCAGCAAAGCCCATCAGGATCTCACAGTCCTGACCGGTTCGCAACCGGTCCCCAGCAGCCACTGAGCGTCCGAGTTCATGCTGATCCCTGCGCATGGATGGTGCCGCGTACTCCTCCGCCTTGGCGCGCAAGGTGCCCGCGGATCAGACACGCCAGGATTGCAGGAGCGTCTGGCGGCTGGCGACGGCGGCCGAACTCCTGTCCAACGTCGCCCCGCGAGGCGACGGTACCGCCCACGCGCTCAGCATCGAGCAGGTCGATCACGTCGTCGACCTGGGTGACCTGCGAGGCGAGGCCTTGCTAGATGAGGTCGTTCGGGTGGCGCTCGTGGCGCAGGTGATGGGGCCGGCACGGCACCGATGTCTCGGCCGAGGCTAAGCGCGTCGTGGACGGTGATCCTCGACTCAGATCGGATGCCAGCTTCGGGGATCACTGTCGGGCCTGAGAGCGCCGCCATGAGTCGGGTGCGTGCCTCGAAGCTGTGATTTGGTTGGCGCCGACCCGGGAGGCACCTCGCTACCGGCGACATCGACATGAGCAACCGCGCCGTCCGGTCCGGTTGCGCCGACGCGGGTCGCTGCAACCTTGCGTCGAGGAACGCAACCAGCTCTGCAACCACCGCGTGATGCGCGTCCGCGATCAACGGCTGCGTGCCCGTGTCCGATACCGCCCAGATCGCGGACACCGACTTCGGCACCGAGACCGTGAAGTCACGACCAGCCGCGGCGCGGCGGGTGCCGCGCTCGGCTTCCTCGGCCTCGACCGCGACGACCTCCTGCGCCGCGCGGCCGGCCCCAGCTCGCAGTCGAGGGCGTTCACACACGCGCTGCTCGATCCGTTCCGCAACAGAGGCGAACTGCTGGTAGGCACGGCCCAAACGGGTCGCTGGTGATGGGGTCGTGGCCCATCCCGATCAAGAGCCGGAGTTGGGCTTCGGGCACTGAGCTCCCTCGACCAGCTCACTGTGGCCGAGCCCGCCCAGCCCCGAGCCCATCCAGAACCTGGCCAAGTGCCCGTCTCGGTGTAGTAGCGGGTCAGCGGACTGGATAGGGAACGGTCGTCGCCGTAAGCGACGGACTTCGGAAGGTCCTTGTAGCGGTCGCCCGCAGGCATCACCCGCATAGAAGCCGTCACAGTCAAGCCTCCCTCATCGATGCTAGGTAGGTGCCGACCGGGCAGCGCCCCTCCTTCCCGCAGCCCTCAGGCGGCGGTTACTGCTTTGGGACTCGTATTCGAAGGGATGAATAGGTCGGCGTGCCGTCGACACAGTCGTGATGGACCGGACGTACTGAGTGTGGGGTCTTGGGATACTTATGTTGTGGACCTTGACGAGTTGCTGCAGGTGATGGACCGCGTTGCGGCGAACCTTGCCAAGCTTCAAGCGATCTGGGATCGAGCAGAACCGATGATTCCGTCAAGCCCGCAACGCGGCACGAGCCGGGAGTATGAGGACCTGCGTCGAGCATGGATGCCTCTCCTCGCTGGCCTGCCTCCGATCGATGGCTTCGTCGTCACCGCAGAGCTTCCTGACATCGTGGGCTGACCCCGTTTCGTAGGTCCAGTCGTTATGAGAGTCGTCCTGTTGCCCGCGGTCGCGGGCAGGGAGACTGGTCAGATCATGACGAACAGCAGGAAGCGTCACACCCCGGAGCAGGTCGTCCGTAAGCTCGGGCAG
>JAAYVP010000357.1 GCA_012517115.1 Brooklawnia sp.
AACGACCACGACGTCTTGTGCCTGGCGCACGATCTTGCTCAGCACCGTGTCGCTGGGAGAGGCCAGGACGATCACTCCCCTGCTGGCAAGTTGGGCGCTCAGCTCATCGGAGTGATCGCCGACGGCCACCACGCGGCGTCGGCCGCCCCACTGCCTGCGGTAGTTCTGCGCAAGCCGCAGCACTTCCGGGCCCTCGCCGAGGATGACAACATGCTGGTTCGCGCGCTTGGCGCGTTCGAGTTGGTGTCGGCTATGCAGCAGGCGGGCGAGGATCATACCGGCAGCACCGAATGCGGCTCCCAAAGCAAGAAACCGGGAGACGTTGAGCACGACCGGTATCTGCACGTCGTAGTCGACCTCCCATGACAGCACGATCATGGCCAGGGCGCGGTAGACGAGTTCCGGCCAGGTGATCTGCGGGTAGAGCTCGCGCCAGCCGATCAGTCCGGTTATGACGACGAATCCTAGATAGACGCCGATCGGCCAGATGGACGTCCAGGAAGCCCGTTCCCGCCCCTGATCCGGCATGGCATTACCCCCTTGTCGGGGTCAGGCTAGTGGAGTCAGTAGTCTGTCTTCCAGTCTGACCACGGTGGTCGGTCACAGGGTCCACCGCTGATGGGCGCCAAAGCTGGAACCAGATCGGATATGTACATGGCTCGTGTTTTCCCCGTCCACGCCGCTTGTTGGCGGGTCACGCATCTGCTTCGCGACATCAATCCCGCCGAGCGGGCTCTTCTCGCGTCGTCCAGGCTGGTAGAACTGGCGCCCGGGTTGCCCCACGGCTCGCATCTCACCTTGGTGCTGGCTGGGGACGGCGACAAGCGAGTATCCATCGAGATTCACGCCGACATCGACGCCAAGGTGACCCAGGCCGACATCGATCATGTCGCAGAAGGCACCGCTGTGGTGACTCCAATTGTCAACCGGGCATCGCCGCTGCCCGCGCTCAGCGAACTGACTACCTTGTTCGAGGTGGTCGGGGCATCTGCGCCACCCGGCGAAACCTATCCCGAGCTCGAATTCGTCCCACCAGCACGGGAGCCATCCCCAGATGAACTCCGTCATCGCGCTGACCCCAAGTACTGGCCGCTACGGGTGGCTGGCGACTGCATGGATCTGGTCAAGGCACTGGCCAGTTGCGAGGCGCAGGTACGCGTCCACATGGCGCCGTCCAACGAGCTTGAACAGGAGTACATTGCGGCGAACATCCGGCAGTCCGTGCAACTCGGTGGGATGGTTGACAACGAAATCTACCTGGGCACCCCGGTTCGGATCCGCTGCTTCGTCGGCACCTCTGAGCCCAGATTGCCACCACGACTGCGAGCTGCGCTCCTGGGCTTGGGTGTGGGGCTCCGCCTGAAGCGGTGCGTGCTGAGTGAAGAGATGATCGCCACCTGGGACGGTGAGGAGACCTCACTGGCCGGGGCGGTTCAACCGTTCGGGATGGCGCGCTGCCTGGTGCCGTTGCCGGCCCACGGTCCGGACGCGAGCGTCTGCGGGATTCGCACGCGCGAGGCCGAAACCGCCGCCGTACCGCTGGTGGACGCGCAACCACCAGTGCAGGGACTGCGCCTGGGCTCAGCGGTCGACGAGCTTGGTGATCCGGTCGAAGTCCGACTGGGCGTCCACGACCTACTCCTGCATTGTCAGGTTCTGGGCGCAACCGGCACCGGCAAGTCCAGTCTGCTCGCCGGTTTGGTGCAGGACGCTGCGAAGGCTGGATACGGCGTGACGGTGCTTGATGCGCACGGTCCGTTGGTCGATCGCGTTCTCGCCGAACTGCCCGCCGAAGCCATCGACCGGACCATCGCAATTCACTGTGCCGACGTTGTTGATCCCGTGCCGGTCAACGTGCTGGCCTGCGACGATGCCGACCTCATCATTGAGGTGATGATGCAAGTGCTCACCGAGTTGTTCGATCCGCGCCGCGAAGGCATCGTGGGGCCCCGGTTTGAGCGGGTGAGCAGCCAGATCATTCGCGCTCAACAGGCACTGATCGGACGCGAGGCCAGCTTCGCGACCATCCCGATGTGGCTACGCGACCGCGATGTGCTTGCCAAGCTTGTCGCGTCGTTGCGACCTGTGGCGCCCGATCTGGCCGAGTCGATCAATGTTGAGCTGCTGCAGAACCGTTCCAACGAGTTCACTGAGGTGATTGCGTGGGTGAACTCAAAGTATGAGCGGTTGTCGGGCAGCACTGAGATGAGGTCCATCTTGTTGACCGGCCATGACGCCGTCGACGTCACCCGGGTGATCGATGACGGCCAGCTACTGCTGGTCGATCTTGCGTCTACCCAGATCGGGCCGCTGGGTGCCCAGTTCTTGGGTGAGATGTGGTTAGCGAAGCACTGGCTGGCGATGTCGCAACGCTCCGACACCTCGCGCCCGCACCTGCTGATCGTGGACGAAGCGCAACTGTTCGGATCAGGTATCCTGCCCCGAATGCTGGCTGAGGCCCGCAAGTTCGGTATCGGGGTGACGATCAGCCATCAGCACCTCGAACAACTGAGTTCCGCGATGCGCGAAGCGGCACTGGCCACCACGAACAACGTGATCGTCTTCCG
>JAAYVP010000358.1 GCA_012517115.1 Brooklawnia sp.
GCCGACAAGACCTTGAACTGTTGGACCAGCGAGGCCCGGTCGGCACCCAATTCTTCGGCGCGCTTGACCGCGGCGTCGCGCTGCGCCTTGGCTGCCGCCAACTCCGCACCAATCGTGGCCGCTTCGGCACGGGCCTGCTCGGTGGCCGCGCGTGCTTCGGCGACCGCTCGACCCCGCTCGGCGTCGTCAGCTCTTGCCCGGGCAAGCTCGGCCCTGGCTGCGGCAGCGTCGGATTGGGCGCGGGCAGCATCGCTGCGGGCGTCGGCGGCAAGGCTGCGCAGATCAGCCAGTTCGCTGCCGCGGGTGGCAGCCTCGGCGGCGCACTTGCTGCCCATCATCGCCCGCATGACCGCAGCACCCAGCCCCGCGCCGATCAACAGCGCCACCACCAGCAACAACAACCCCATTGCATCCATGGCAGCCACTCTGCCCGGGGTCACTGACATTTCTTGGCAGCCACTCGCCGAGTCTGCTGGTCTAGCCTGTCTGCATGGTTCCCACCGAGCACGCCGCCGATCTGATGCAGTTCCTGGACGCCAGCCCCACCTCGTACCACGCGGTGGCCGAGGTGGCAGCCCGCCTGGCCGCTGCCGGTCTCGGCGTGGTGGCCGAGACCGAACCTTGGGATAGCCTGCCCGAAGCCGGATTCACAACACGCGATGGCGCGTTGGTGGCGTGGCGTCTGCCCGTCGGGTGGGGGCGCGGCACGGGACTGCGTCTGTTCGCCGCCCACACCGACTCGCCAGCGCTCAAGTTGAAGCCGCACGGAACTCATGAGCGTCTCGGCAGCCGGATGATCAATGTCGAGGTTTACGGCGCCCCCGTCTTGGCGACCTGGTTCGACCGCGACCTCGCCGTGGCCGGACGAGTCGTCGACCTCGACGGCCGGATCCATCTGGTGCGCAGTGCGGCATTGGCGCGGGTGCCGAGTCTGGCGATCCACCTCGACCGGTCCCAGAACGCTCAGTTCAGTATTGATCCGCAACGCGATCTGGTGGCGCTGGTCGGTCTAGCGTCCGGATCAGACCTCGCGTCCTGTCTCGCTGACCTCACAGGGCTGGGTGCAGACCATGTCGCTGGGCATGATCTGTACCTGGTCTCCAACGAGCCAGCTGCTCGGATTGGGGCGGGCGGCGAACTGCTGGCGTCTGCCAGACAGGACAACCTGCTGTCAGTGCATGCCGGGCTTAATGCCTTCTTGACGTCGAGCGCAGGCGACGATGTGCAGGTCTTCGTCGTCCACGACCACGAAGAGGTCGGCTCGCAGACCGCCAGCGGCGCGTCCGGCCCGTTCGCCGCCCACCTGCTACGTCGATTGAGCGCAATCCACGGGCTATCAACTGACGCCCATCACGCCTGGCTGAACCGGGGTTGGTGTCTGTCGGCTGACGTCACGCATGCTGTGCACCCGAATCGTCCCGAGCGCTACGACCCCACCACCTGGCCAGTTCTTGGTGGCGGCCCGGTGCTCAAATGGAGTGCCGCTATGCGTTACGGCACCGATGCCACCACTATGGCCTGCTGGACACGCGCCTGCCGTGTAGCGGGGGTGGAGGACCAGGTCTTCGTCAACCACAACTCAGTGCCCGGCGGCAGTAGCCTCGGGCCACTGGTGGCCACTCGGTTGGGTGTGCGCACC
>JAAYVP010000046.1 GCA_012517115.1 Brooklawnia sp.
CACACCCTTGCCCTTGTAGGGTTCCGGCTTGCGCAACTTACGGATGTTCGCCGCAACCTCACCCACGACCTGGTTGTCGATGCCGCGGATGTGCAGGCGTTGGGGGGTCTCCACCTCAAACGTGATGCCCTCCGGTGCGTTCACCACCACCGGGTGGCTGAAGCCGAGCGCGAACTCGATCTGCTGTGGGGACTTCTGCACCACGCGATAACCGACGCCCACGATCTCTAGGGTCTTCACGTAGCCATCGGTGACCCCGACAACCATGTTGCTGACGAGGGTGCGCGTCAGTCCGTGCAGCGAGCGCGACTCGCGCTCGTCATCGGGCCGCGCAACCACCAATTGGCCCTCGTCGTTACGTTCAATGGTGATGGGCGCAGAGATAGTGCGGCTGAGCATCCCCTTAGGACCCTTCACCTGCACATCTCGACCGTTGATACTCACCTCGACACCGGACGGGACGGTGATCGGGAGCCTGCCAATTCGTGACATTCCAGTTCCTCCTTCTCGTTCCGTCCGGTCACCAGATGTAGGCGAGCACTTCGCCGCCCACGGACTTCTGATGGGCCTGCTTGTCGGTCATGAGGCCCTGAGAGGTCGAGATGATTGCGATCCCCATGCCGCCCAAGACCTTGGGCAGATTGTTCGACTTGGCGTACACCCGAAGCCCGGGCTTGCTGATGCGACGCAGCCCGGCCAGCGAACGCGTCCGGTCTTCCCCGTACTTCAAGGTGATGGTCAGAGTCTTGCCAACCTCACCAGCGGGGGCGTCGGTCACCTCATAAGCAGCGATATAGCCCTCCTGCTTAAGGATCTCGGCGATTCCTGCCTTGATCTTGGAATGGGGCATCGAGGTCTCGTCGTGGTGGGCCTGATTGGCGTTACGCAGACGCGTCAGCATGTCTGCGATCGGGTCAGTCATCGTCATGGCTTGTCAGCCTCTTTCTCACAGCGGTTTCCCGGTCGGGACCTGCCGCGTCGGGTATGGATCGGTGAGCTCGCTCACCAGGAGGACTTGGTCACGCCGGGCAGGTCACCCGCGTGGGCGAGCTCGCGTAGGCAGATGCGGCACAGACCGAAGGCGCGGTACACCGACTTCGGACGCCCACAGCGCTGGCAACGGGTGTACGCGCGGACCGCAAACTTCGGCTTACGGGCCTGCTTGACCTTGAGCGCAGTCTTGGCCATCTACAGCCTCACTTCTTCCTCTTGGCGGCGGCCTTGGCGGCCGACTTCGACTTGTACTGCACGTTGCTCCGCCGACGAACGATCTTGGCATCGTCAACAGGCTTGAACGGGAAACCCAACTGCTTGAGCAACGCCCGGCCCTCTGCGTCCGTGGTGGCTGAGGTCACGAAGGTGATGTCCATGCCCCGGACCCGGTCGATCTTGTCCTGATCGATTTCGTGGAACATGACCTGCTCGTTGAGACCGAACGTGTAGTTGCCGCGGCCGTCGAACTGGTTGGAGTTCAAACCGCGGAAGTCGCGGATGCGCGGCAGCGCGAGGGTGAGCAGCCGATCGGCGAACTCCCACATCCGGTCGCCGCGCAACGTCACGTGACAGCCGATGGCCTGCCCCTCACGCAGCTTGAACTGCGCGATGGACTTGCGTGCCTTGGTCACCTG
>JAAYVP010000359.1 GCA_012517115.1 Brooklawnia sp.
GCGGCGAACTCAGCTGCCACGCGCTTTGCGTTGGCCGGGTTGGCGTCCGCGAACGCTGCCTGTTCGGCTGCTGCCATGGCGGCCTGTTGCACGGTGGAGCGTCCGGCCAACCAGATGCCAGCCTGCACGACGGCGAAAAGGCTCAGTAGCAGCAGCGGCAGCAGCACAGCCAGCTGAGTCGATTCCACCAGCCCGCGCTCAGGCGAGGCCTTGCAGTTTGCTCTGCACATAGTTGGTGACTGCCGCGATCACGATCGCCGCAATGGTAATCGCTCCGATAAGCAGGACCGCGTTCTCGGTGGATTGCGATAGCCCGCGCTGGTCGCGGCGGATCGGTCGGTCGCGCAGCGTGAGTACAGTGCCGATCAGTCGGTGCCACATGGCCAGCGGTTCGACGTTTCTCATTTGTTTCTCCTGGGTCGGTGATTGAGAGGTAGGGGTTCGAGGTGTGGGATCAAACGATCCCCGCCATCGTGAGCAGCGGGGGAATCAAGAAGGCCAGCGCGAAGATGATCACCGGAATCGACATCCACAGGGTCATTCGCTCGGAAGCCTGGTGTGCCCGCGCCCGCTCCCGGGTGAGATGGGCATCCCGTAATTCCTTGACGCGGGCCGCAAGCACTCCCGCCAAGGCGGCGCCCTGGTCGTCCAGCCGCATCACGTCGGCCATGTCACCGATCGGCGGCAGTTCCAGTTCTCGGGACAGCCGGTGCAGGTCTGACCAGGGTGGCCGTTGTTCGAGGCGAGCTCGCTCCAGGGCGTCCCGGATCTGGACGAAGACCGGCACCTCCGAGATTCGGGCGGCCGCCGCCATCGCCTGAGTGGCCGACATGTTCGCCAGGCGCTCCAGCACCACCAGGTCGAACAGTGTGTTCAGCGCCTCCTCAGCGTCAGCGTTAGTTTGTTGCTGCTGGTTGCGCAGCGCGAGGTCGGGCCAGAACCAACCGACGACACCGCAAATCAGCCCGACTCCGACCGGTATGGCTCCCAGCGGCCCAACAAGCGGACGGACCGCCAGGACAAGCAGCTGCGGCAGCACCAGTCCGCCTAATGCCAGCACCAGTTTGTTGACGAAGTAGTCGCCGATCGAGCGTCCTTGGAGCATCAGGGCGCGCATCGCAGACGCCGACAACGGAAGTCGGGCGCTTTGGTAGAGCCATGCACCGGCCAGCTCCAGCCGTGACGTGGGGTCGGCCACCACCACTGGTCCCTGCTCGGCGGTGTCGGAGTCGGTTCCGCTGATCAGCACCCCGAGCGCATCCGACAAGCGGATCTGCCTCGGGAGCAGCCCGCAGATGACCAGCCACAGACCTAGTGTGGCCAGGATGGCTGCGGTGATCGCCGCCGCCAGGGTCGGGTCAGACACGGGCCACCTCAGGGTCGGTGGCGCGCACCAGGATTCGTTCCCGATGCCGCGGGGTGGCGATCCGCCGCAGCGCAATCAGCGAAGCGAGGTAGGCGGAGCCCAGCAGGAACATGAGCAGTTGGCCTATCAGCGTCCCGAAGGGTGCGAAGTAGTCGGGTGCCACTAGCAGGCTAACGCCGAGGGCAACCAGCGTGATCATCGTCACC
>JAAYVP010000360.1 GCA_012517115.1 Brooklawnia sp.
CCCCGTCCAGCTGACCAGCAACGTCACCGATGCAGCCCTCATCTTCGAGGGCGGCGGGATGCGGGCCAGCTACACCGCGGCAGTCGTGGTGGCGTTGCTCAACGCGGGCCTTCATTTCGATTGGGTCGCCGGGATCTCGGCAGGCTCGTCCAACACCGCCAACTACCTGGCCCGGGATGCGCGCCGCGCCCGCCGCTCCTTCGTCGAGTTCGCCGCCGACCCCCAGTTCGGCGACGTCCGCACATTCATCAAGGGTCAAGGGTTGTTCAACTCCGAATACATCTACCGGATCTCCGGACGCCCCGGCCAGGCGCTGCCCTACGACTTCGAAACCTATCGGGCCAACCCGGCCCGGATGCGGCTGGGGGTTTTCGAAGCCGACACCGGGCGGGCCTTCTACTGGACGCGAGCCGACGTCAAGACGCCGGACGACTTGATGGCGCGCGTCCAGTCGTCGTCCACACTGCCGTTCTTCATGCCGCTGGTACACATCGGCGACCACGTCTACGTTGACGGGGCCCTGGGCCCAAGCGGCGGCATCGCCCTGGATGCAGCCCAAGCCGATGGCTTCACCAAGTTCCTGGTGGTGTTGACCCGTCCCCGTGACTACGTCAAGCCGCCGCTGCGTATCAGCCGACCGATGCGGCAGTACTTCCGCAAGCATCCGGCGGTGCTGGACGCGCTGGCCGACCGGCCAGCCAACTACAACCGAACCCGCGAGGAACTGCTCGAACTGGAACGCCGCGGGGACGCGATGATCTTCTTCCCCGAGGGCTTCACCGTCAGCCAAGGCGAGCGCAGGCTCAGCAAACTGGCGCGCAGTTTCGACGATGGAGCAGCCCAGGTGGCCCGGGAGCTCCCCCGCTGGCGGGAATGGCTGGATTTGGCCTGATACTGGTCCGTCAGCAGGACGCATGGCCGAGTGCGTCAAACGCGGCGTGCAACTCAGCATTGAGGCGGCGCAGCAGCCCGGCGTCCGGCTTCAGAACCTGCCGATCGTAGGTGAGCAGACCGTTCGTCTCGGTCTCGACGTCGCTGACCTGGGTGTAGATGCATCCACGCAGCCCGTGCGAGACCAGCGGGATCAGCTGGTCGCGGTAAAGCCTACGCAGCGCGCGGTCGAGCAGCCTCTCATCGGCTTGGGTGCCGTAGCCGTACTGCCCTGCCACCTCCCAGGTATGCCCGTCGACGACCAGGTTGTAGCCACCGAACTCCGACAGGAAGAACGGCCGCCGGTCGCGCCGGGCTGGACGCCGCAGCTTGAGAACATAGCGATGCCGACTACGGAAATCGCCGCCACCCTGGTCGTGCCAGCCGGACGCCGCGTCTACCAGCCGGGTCGGATCGGCGACCCGCACCATGGCCTCGATTCGGTTGGTCTGATATTGACCCCAAGCCTCGTTGAAGATCGACCAGCAGATCACGCTGGGATGGGGGCTCAGTAAGTCGATCATGCCCATCAGGTCGGATTCGAAGATCTTCCGGTTCTGTGGGTGTTGTCGGCCGGCAGCAGTCAGTGCGTGGCGGGAGGTGTCGCCGAACTGCAGATCGAGCGACATAACGAAACGCGACTGCCGCAGGCTATGCCGTGGTTTGCCGCCATTCACGGCGTCCTGGACGACCAGCATGCCGAGACGGTCTGCGTGGTCGTAGAAGCGTCGCGATTCGACCTTAACGTGCTTGCGGACGCCGTTGAACCCGAGTTCACGCATTCTGAGTAGGTCGAAGACGAGTGCCTCGTCGGCTGGAGCGGTCAGGCCGGTCTCGGGCCAGTAGCCCTGGTCGAGAGGCGTGTTGAGCAGGATCGGCCGCCCATTCAACACAACGGCGGGACGCTGTCGCCGGCCGGCCCCCGGGATCGGACCGATTTCCACGGTGCGCAGGCCCACCCACGACCGTACTTCGTCGTCGCGGGTGCGAACCGTCAGCCGATAACGATAGGGATCCTCCGGGCTCCACAGTCGGGGCTGCGGCAATGTGAGGCGCAGTTGTGCACCGGAGGTTCCGGCGGTAGTGATGCTGTCACCGTCCGGCAACTCCACCCGCACGTCCAGTTGGCAGGGCCTGTCGGTCATGGCCTGCACGACGAACCCGTCCAATGTGTCGGCAACCACCGCGCGCACAGCTGTTATGGGGTTGTCGGGCAGCGGCTCCATCCAAACGCTTTGCCAAATGCCGCTGGTGGCGGTGTACCAGATGCCACTGGGCTCGTCCGATTGCTTGCCGGACTGCTGGCCGGCGTCCGGCCCCGGGTCACGGACGCCCACCACTACCTCAACCGGGCCGCCGTGCCATGGCAATGCAAAGCTGAACGGCAGGTAGCCACCCTGGTGCGAACCGACGCGCCGACCATCGACCCAAACCACGCATTCGTGATCGACCGCCTCGAAGTTCAGCGCCACTCGGCTTCCCGCCCACGCCTCGGGCAGTTCGACGACACGGCGGTAGAACAGCGTCTCATCGGCGGCCAGTGTGCGTGTGACTCCGGACGCCACTGTCTCCAACGCGAACGGCACATTGATGCGGCCGTCGTAGTGGGCCGGTCGGGACTCAGCCACGAGCGCGCCCACTGCGGGCCGGATCGCATAATCCCACTCGCCGTTGAGACTGCGCCATTCGGCGCGTTCGAGCATCGGGCGGGGGTATTCCGGCAACGGATTGGGGTGACCGATGGCCTGCGATGCCCAAGGGGTTCGAAGGCTAGTCCCGTGTGGCATCGGCAACTCGCTTTCCGAATCGGACGTGCTGGTCAGTTGAAACCGAAGAACCGTCTCGCGATCCGGTACAGCATCAGCGTCATTCGCCTTCCGATCCTGCCATGCAGGTTCACCACGCGGCCCAACGGCGTTCGCCGCAGCCTTCGCCAAGTCACCCGATCGGTCTCCCGGATCTCCCGCCACAACGCCGACTTCTGCGCCAAATACTCGCGTTTACCAGTGCGGATGCAGATGATCGAGGAAACGGCGGTCACCACACCTAAGTACGACTCGAGGTAAGCACGCAGCCGACCAGGCAGCGGAACGTCACGGCTGGGCAGATGGCCGATCATCAGCCGGTTCACCTTGAGTTGCTGGTCGGCGCGTTTGATCATGATCGCCTCGTTCACCGACTGACCGGGACGCCCGATGTAGTAGTGGTAGAGGTCGACGTCAAGGTAATGAACCGTCCGGGTCAGCGCCAGCGGCCCGTAGGCGAACAGGTTGTCCACATAGAAGGTGTGTTCGGGCAAGTCGATGCCGAACTCACGCAGCACGCCAGTCCGGTAGGTCAGTGCGTGCATCAACAGATACTGCGACGACCGGAACCGCCGGGTCTGGTCCCA
>JAAYVP010000361.1 GCA_012517115.1 Brooklawnia sp.
GAGGCGGTCTCGCAGACGCGCTCGTCCAATGAGTACGAGATCACCGATCTCGACCACTATTTCGAGTTCCTTGGCGGGTTGACTGCCTCGGTGAACGCGGCCCGCGGCTCGGCGGTGCCGACGCTGGTAACCGATACGACTGGTCGACGGGTGCATACCGCCTCGGCCGCCGATGCCGCACGTTCCGGCCTGTACACCCGGCTGCTGAACCCGTCCTGGATCGAGGCGATGCTGGCCCACGGTCATCGTGGAGTCACCGAGATCGCCGACCGGACCACCAACTTGCTGGGGCTGGCGGCCACCACCGGCCAGTTGGACGACTGGATGTTCTCCGCCGTCCACGACCGGTTCATCGCCGACCTTGAGATGCGGCAACGCTTGACCGAGGCCAACCCACATGCCACCGCCAGCCTGGCGTCCCGACTCAGCGAAGCCGATCGTCGGGGGCTGTGGCATCCGACGGACGAGCGGCGTCAGCAGTTGGCAGAGCTTCAGTTCGATATCGACAGCGAACTGGAAGGAGCCGGTGAACCCACCGGCGCTCACACCCAAGAGGAGACAAGACGATGAAACGCACCATTGCTGTGATCAGCGCGACTGTCATCGGCCTGAGCCTGTCCGCCTGCGGCGGCACGGCCCAAACCAGCTCAGCTGGGCAAACGACCACCGCGTCATCTGCGGCAACCACGCCAGCGGCAACCACGCCAGCGGTCACCTCCAGCCCGCAAACCGCCGGCACCCTGACTGAACAGGACGGCAAGTTGGTCGACTCCGACAAGGAGGCCACCGCAGTCGAGGGGGCCGGTTTTGCGATCACCATCGACCCGACGGCGCAGACCGCCACCTTCCAATTCATCGATCCCAGCAGCGGTGAGGAGTTCCAGAACTTCTCACGGTTCGACTATCAGACGAACAGCTTCCTGCGGCACCACGTGGTTCCGGCGATGGGGCAGACCTACGACTACACCCTCGACCTGGGCGATCGCACCCTGGTGTCCATCGCCGACGCCTCCGGTGCCGACGTGAGTGAGACGCTCAAGGGCATGGGACGCTGGGACAGCGCCCAGGCCGACACCGCTGCGCAAGCCGAGGCGATCGAGGTCTACTTCTTCGACCGCTACGGCATGTCGATTGAGGACGCCACCACCGGCGCCTGAGCTCGCTGGCATGGATTCGCAGTTGTTTCCGTTCACGGCGATTGTGGGCCAGTCGCAACTGCGGCTTGCGCTGACGCTGCTTGCCATCTCGCCGCGAATCGGTGGCGTCCTGATTCGCGGCGAGAAGGGCACTGCCAAGTCGACAGCGGCCCGCGCGCTCGCCAGGTTGCTGCCATCCGGACAACTGCGAACCCTGGCGCTGGGAGCCACTGCCGATCGGGTGCTGGGCGGACTGGACCTGGAGGCCACGCTCGCCACCGGTGAACCACAGCTGCAACCCGGGCTGCTCGCCGGATGCAACGGCGGCATCGTCTACATCGACGAGGTGAATCTGCTTGACGAGCACTTGACTGGCTTGGTGCTTGACGCAGCCGCGAGCGGAGTCGTTCGAATCGAACGTGAAGGGCTGAGCATCACCCAACCAGCCGAGTTCGCCCTGGTCGGCACGATGAACCCCGAAGAGGGCTCGCTGCGCCCACAGTTGTTGGATCGTTTCGGGTTGTGTGTGGACGTGGTCGGCCAGACCGCTGTGGCAGAGCGGGTGGAGATCCTCGAGCGACGGCTGGCGTTCGACGCCGACCCCGCCGGGTTCGCAGCCAGGTGGGCGGCACCGGAAGCCCAGCTGGCCACCCGGCTGCGCGTCGCCCGGCAGCTGGCGCCCGCTGTGAAACTGGACTCCCAACTGCGAGCCGAGATCAGCGACCGTTGCCTGGCGGCGAACGTGCTGGGGCACCGAGCCGATCTGGTATTCGCCAGGTCCGCCCAAGCGCACGCAGCCTGGTCTGGAAGAAACGCGGTGACCAGTGACGACATCGAGGCAGTCGCCGATCTGGTGCTGGCCCACCGGGCTCGTCCGACCAGCCCCGAGGCCGAATCGCCGCCACCCCGACCTGCCGGGGCCCGCCAACAACGACCTGACGAGCCACCCCGCGAGCCAGATGACGGGTCGTCCGCCCTCCCCAGGGCACTAGCCGCCGGCAGCGCAGGCCCACCCGATCAGGTGGCCGAGCCCGGCGAGACATTCCGCGTCCGAGCCCTTGATGCGCGGCAGGAGCGCTGCGTGAGTTCGAAATCGGGACGACGCCAACTGTCTCGGAGCAACCAGCATCGGGGACATGTGATCGGCTCACGCGTCACCTCCCGGGCCGACGACCTGGCTCTGGATGCGACGATCCGGGCAGCCGCTCCGCATCAGCTGGCTCGGCGAGGCACCCTGACCGCAGATGATCCCCGTACCTTGCTAGCGGTGCTGATCAATCAAGACGACTGGCTGGCCAAGACACGTCAGCAGCGCACCGGCTCGGGCGTGGTTCTGGTGGTCGACGCCTCGGGCTCGATGGGCGCCCGCAACCGGATGGTGGCTAGCAAGGGAGCCGTGCTGAGTTTGCTGCTGGACGCCTACGTCAAGCGCGATCAGGTTGGCCTCGTCAGCTTCAGAGGAGCGCAAGCCCAAGTGCTCGTGCCACTGACCACTTCGGTTGACTTGGCCCAGCAGCGGTTGCGCGAGTTGCCAGTGGGCGGCCGCACTCCGCTGTCGGCGGGACTGCTGACCGGTCAGCAGGTTTCGCGCCCGCTGCTGGTCAAGGATCCGGGAGCCCGGCCGTTGATCGTGGTGATCACCGATGGGCGCGGCAACGTCGATCTGAAGGGCGTGGTCTGCCGAGAAGCCACCACCGAGGCTCTCGACTTGGCGCGGCAGCTGGCGGCCAGTGAGCCCCGGATCGGTTGGGTGGTGGTCGACAGCGAGCCGACTGGCCACGGCCAGCAGGGCTGTGCCCGCGAACTCGCCGACGCCCTGAAAGCGCAGTACTTCACCATTGAGCAGTTGCGCGCCGACGATCTGTTCTCGGTTGTGCAGCGGGCACGCGATCAGTTGGCGCTCGCCAACCCGAGATGAAGGACATGGAGGCAACTTGATGAGCCGTCCCAGCTACCCGTTCGCTGCAATCGTCGGCCAGGAACAGATGAAAACTGGTTTGATCCTCGCCGTCATCAGCCCGGAACTGTCCGGCATCTTGATCCGTGGCGACAAGGGCACCGCCAAGTCGACTGCGGTGCGCGGTCTGGCGGAACTGCTTCCGGAGCGCTGCGAGGTGGTCGGCAACCAGTTCCACCTGACGCCGAGTGAATACCGGGAGTACGCTGCGCAGCTCGGCTTGGACGAAGACCCGAACCCGCCGACGCGACGTACCCGGGTATCGGTCGTTGAGTTGCCGGTCGGTGCCACTGAAGACCGGGTCACCGGCACCCTTGACCTGGAGGCCGCGCTCACCCAAGGCCGACGGCGTTTCGAGCCCGGTCTGTTGGCCGCTGCGCACCGCGGCATCCTCTACGTGGACGAGGTCAACCTGCTGGACGATCACGTCGTCGACCTGCTGCTGGACTCGGCGGCCATGGGCGTCAGCACGGTGGAGCGGGAAGGAATCAGCCTCACCCATCCCGCTCGGTTCTCGCTGGTCGGCACAATGAACCCCGAAGAAGGAGA
>JAAYVP010000047.1 GCA_012517115.1 Brooklawnia sp.
GTCCCAGATTCGTTTGGCAAACCGCCAGTCGTCGATCGTGGCGATCATCGGGAACATCACGAACAGCTCCGCCCCAGCGTCGGCCGCCTTGGCGATGGCCCGGCACTGGGTACGCAGCACCTCGGGACGGTCGAAGCCGACGCGCACCCCGCGCACCCCGAGGAAGGGATTCTCTTCGGCCGGGATCGGCAAGTAGGGCAGCGGTTTGTCGCCGCCCACATCAAGGGTCCGGATCACCAGCGGCTGGCCCGGTTTGAGGGCCTTGGCGATGTCTGCGTACAGCTCGGCTTGTTCGTCCTCACTGGGGGCGCTTTGCCGGCCCAGGAACACGAACTCGCTGCGCAGCAGGCCCACACCCTCGCCGCCCAACGGTCCGGCATCTTGCGCGTCTTGCAGGCCACCGATATTGGCCACGACCTGCACCCGGTGGCCGTCGGTCGTGAGGGCCGGTTCAAGGGCGTGGTTGAGATCGCGTTCCCGTTTGGCGGCGATCCGGCGCTGACGTTCGACAATGCCTGCGATTTGCTCGTCGCTGAGGTTCATCTGCAGCGTGCCTTTGCCGCCGTCCAGCACCACTCGGGTGCCGTCGGCGATCGCCAGCGCGCGTCCTTCGATGCCGGCGACCGCCGGAATGTCCAGTGAGCGGGCGATGATCGCCACGTGGCTACTCGCCCCGCCCGAGGTGGTGGCGAACCCGACCACCCGGCTGCGGTCGAGGGTGGCCGTGTCGGATGGGGTGAGGTCTTCGGCGATCAGGATCGTGTTCTCGGGTATTTCTGGTTGCTCGCGACGCTGCCCGGTGAGTTCCTCCAGGACGCGTTGGCCGACGTCGCGGACATCGTTGGCGCGTCCGGCCAGGATCTCGTTCTTCAGCCCGGACAGTCGGTCGGCGTAGGTCTGGAAGGCGCCCCGCCAGGCGAAGGGGGCACTGTTGCCCTTCTCGATCGCACTCGAGGCGATGTCGAGCAAGTCGGGGTCTTGCAGGATCGTGGCATGCGCAGCGAAGATCGCCGCGTTCTGTTCGTCCGCCTCCTTCTCCAGCCGGCTCTGCAGCGCTGACAGATCGAGCAGTGCGCGGTCGATCGCGGAGTTGAGTTTGCGCCGTTCCAGATGCTTGTCGGGGGCGAACTCGGCGACCACGATGTCCTCGTGGTGCAGCTGCAGCACCTGGCCAACTCCCAATCCGGGGGATGCGGCCACACCGAGCAACAGGTTGGGGTCGCCGGAACGAGGCACCTCGGCGACCGCTTCCGGCTCGGGTCCGACCGCCGGCACCTCCAAGGTATCTGGCCCACCCAGGGGCAGCGGGGGGCAGTCTTCGCCCAGGCCGCTGGTGATTCCCTCGACGACCGCATCCAGTGCGGCTTCCGCGTCCGGACCATGTGTCGAGACGATGATCTTGTCGCCGCGCGCGACGGCCATCGACATGATCGCCATGATCGACTTCGCGTTGGCCGTTTCGTCGCCACGCCGAAGCGTGACCTCGGAGTCGAACTTCTTGGCGAGCGCCACCAGGGTCGCGGCCGGCCGAGCGTGCAGTCCGGTCGGGTTAGGGATCAAGATCGCCTCAGAGCTCAGCGTGCGACCGCCACTGCTCGGGCCGGCTTCGCCGGAAGCCTGGTCGATCACGATCTCGGCCACCACATCTTGCCCAGCGGTGACCACACCGGTCATCGGGGTGAGGCTGGCGATCGCATCGGAGTTCGTGACGACCACTTGGGTCAGCAGGCTGAGGGCCTCCTTGGCGACCGTGTCCAGTTCAAAGGCAATCAGTTCGTCGCCGACGCTGACCTGCTGACCTGCCTTGACTCGGGCCTGAAACCCCTTGCCGCCCATCCGGACAGTATCCAAACCGATATGAAGCAGGACCTCCAGTCCATCCGCTGATCGGATTGTCACCGCATGCATGGCGGGCTGGACGTTGACTACTTCTCCGTCGATGGGAGCAAGTAGCACACTGCTGAGGGGGTCGATGGAGATGCCCTCGCCCACCATCTTCTTGGCGAAGACCGGGTCAGGGACCATCTCGATCGGTACCAAGATGCCTGTGAGGGGCGCAATGAGTTGAACGCGAGTGGACGCCGCTGTCTGTGTCACGAGACCTGACCTTCTGTTCGGTGA